>NZ_JBWKCA010000024.1:0-121730 GCF_056436715.1 Streptomyces sp. NPDC043176 | reverse complement strand
GTCGAGGTCTTCGCGATCAACGCCACCACCGCGAGCCACGCCTGGCAGACCGGCCCCAACGCCCCGTACACCGCCTGGGAGGACTTCGGCGGCGGCGGCACCGAGATCGGCGCGGCCCACAACGCCGACGGTCGCATCGAGGTCTTCGGCACCAGCCACGCCGGCGTCTACCACCGCTGGCAGACCGGCTTCTCCGGATGGTCTGCGTGGGGCTGGCTGAACGGCCCGGGCCCGGCGGTGTCCTGACCCCGCCCGACCCCTCTCCGGACAGGCATGCCTTCCGGGCAGGCGTCCCGTCCCGAAAGGGCGCCCGCCGTCGTCCCGCGGACCGCACCAGCGGCGAGCGGGACGACGGCGGGCGCGCGCACGGTCCGGGTCACGCGGCGAAGGCCCGCTCCAGCCTGGGGATCAGGTCGAGCAGGGACTGTGCCCAGCAGCCCGCGCTGTGCGAGCCGTCGCACTGGGTGCCCCAGCCGGATCCGTCGCCGTAGTTGACGTAGTAGTACGGCATGCCGAGGGCGTCCATGCGGGCCTTGACGTTCTTGGACGCGCCCGAGACCCAGAACTCCATGTCGAGGGGCGAACCGCCGCCGTCGCCCGTGTAGATCGAGATCCCGATGCCCTTGAGCCGGTCCATGTGCTGCGACGGGTCGACCTCGTTCCACCGCCGGTCGACGTTGAACACCGGGTAGGGCGAGCCGAACAGGGCGTCGCTGTCCACGCCGGGCTTGTACGCCGAGTTGTTCGGGTCGCAGTAGCCGGACGACGAGGCGCACATCGCGCCCAGCGCGTCGGTGACGGAGGCGACGACGGCCATGCGCAGGTCCATCGAGTTGGCCGACAGATCGATGTCGCCCGACAGGGACGCCGTCTGGCCGAAGAGGTCGGGGCGTGCCTGGGCGTAGTGGAAGGCCCCGAAACCGCCCATGGAGACGCCGGCGACGGCCCTGGACTTCTTGGCGGCGATGGTGCGCAGGTTCGCGTCGACGAACGGGATCACCTGGTTGAGGTGGAAGTTCTCCCAGTTCTGTGCGCCGAGCACGGTGTTCTGGTTGAGCCAGTTGGCGTACCAGCTCCGGGCGCCGCCGTCCGGGATGACGGTGATCATCTCGTCCGACATGGAGAGCGCCGGGTAGGTCTGTCCGATCGGGTCGTCGGGCGACCCGTGCAGGAAGTACAGGACCGGGTAGCGCCTCGCCGGGTCGTCGTAGTAGCCGCGCGGGAGAATGATCTTGATGTGCTGTTCGCCCGCGACCTGGGGCGTGGCGACCGTCAGGTAGAAGTCGTGGGCGGATCCCACGGGTGCGGCGACCTGGGTCAGGCCGAAGCCGTCCGTCAGCTTCGGCGGGGTCGTGTCGTCGGCGGCCCGTGCCGAACCGACCGGTGCGACGACCGCCACGACGGCGACCGTCCACGCCACCACCGTTCTCCACCAGCGCGATGTCCTCGTCACAACGTTCCTCTCCTTCGTGAAGGGTTGCGCCGTACGGGCCTCGCCGTACGGACGTCGTCGTACGTGCCGTGTCGTGCGGCGGGGCCCGCCGTCCGGGCCCCGGCCGCACGGGGTTCAGTCCAGGACCACGACGCGCAGGTCCGGCGCGGCCGCGATCTGTTCCTCGGTGAACCGCTCGGTCACCCATCCGCCCGCCGAGAACAACTTCGTCTGGTCGGTGTGGTGCGGCGAGTTCGGGTTCGCCGACTGGGAGTAGGCCAGGACGGAGTACGTCTCCGGCGGCCCCTCGGCCGTGAAGCGCACCTGCTGGACGAAGCTGGACCCGAAGACGATGTCCGGCTTCCCGTCCACCTGGCCGGGTTCGATCACGTTCAGCACGCCCAGAGCGCCGAACGAGCCGTGGATCGGGATCCGCTCCCCGGCGCGGGTGATCTTCTGGACGTCCGACAGGGCCGCGTTCAGCGGGACGCTGGCCTTGCGCAGCGCGAAGACGGCCCGGGCGAGGGAGTCGCGGACGGCGGAGCTGCCGCCGTCCAGCGAGTTGGGCGTGTGCACCGGGTCCTTGGGATCGAAGGGCACCCGCCAGGGCAGCTTGTCGATCCGCTGCGAACCCTGCAGGTAGTGCCAGTAGTTCGCGAACAGCCAGGACCCGCGGCTGTCCGCGGTGAAGTCGTGGCTCTTCCAGCCCGCCAGGATCGGACACGCCTCCCGGATGTCGACCAGGTTGCCGTCCACCAGGACGAGTCCGAAGGCGACGCCCTGGCACGCCGTGACCGTGGTGTCGATGGTGAGGTCGGCCGCCCTGCTGTTGTCCGCGAACAGCAGCCGCCCCATGGTCTGGGGGGTGAAGCCCCTGCCGGGCAGGCCGTCGGTGCCGTCGATCCGCTTCTGCGCGGTGAGGATCAGCTCCTGCGTGCGCAGCGACCTGGGCGTCGCCGTGTCGCCCATGATCCGGGGGAAGGACAGCGGCTGCGCCGGGTTGGCCAGCCAGGGGCTGTCGTTGGCGTTGCCGACGAAGTCCGTTCGGATCAGGCGTGGTTGCTGCCGGGGGTCGAGCAGTCCGGGTGCGGCCGCGTTCGGGTCGTCGGGCCAGTCGCACGCGCTGCGCTTGCCGTCGAGGATGGAGACCGGCGGCACGTTCGACAGGGCCAGGGTCTGGTGGAACAGCAGCTTGCCGGTCTCGGTCAGGCAGGACTGCGCGTGCGCGTCCGTGACGTTCGGGACGGCCTGGATGTCCGCGTACAGCGCGTTCCCCCGCCGGTCGGAGGCGACCGTGTTGAAGAAGGGAACGCCCTGTGTGGTCTCCAGGACGTCCACGACGTCGTGGACGTCCCTGGCCCGGTCCAGGCCGAACCAGGTGTTGAGCGCCCGCAGGTTGTCCATGTTCACGTCGCGTACCGCGTGCGCGCTGATCACCCAGGGCAGGGGGTAGCCGAGGACCGACGTGGTGACCGGACCGTAGCGGGTGGCCCACAGTGTCCTGGTGACCTGGCCGATCGTGCCGTCGTCGTTCCGCACGTCGACGGAGACCCGCTGCGAGGTCATCCGCTCCCAGGCGCCGTCGACCAGGTACATGGTCGGGTTCAGCGGATCCACCTGCACGTCGAACAGTCCGAAGGGCGCCACCGTGGCGACCGTGTGGCTCCAGGCGACGTCGTCGTTGTGCCCGATGTTCACCGCCGGGAGTCCGAGGAGGCTGGCGCCGGAGACGTTGACCTTCCCCGGGATGGTCAGGTGGCTCTGCCACATCCGGTTCTTGCCGTGCCACGGGAAGTGCGGGTTGGCGAGCAGCATGCTCGTACCGCCGGAGACGCCCTGCGAGCCGACCGCCAGCGCGTTGCTGCCCATGCCCTGCCGCCGGCTCGCCGCCAGCAGCTCGCCGATCCTCTTCGCGGTCGTCCGCGCGGACCTCGTCCGCTCCGCCGGTGACGGTGCCGCGGTGGCCGTGGAGCCCGCGGTGGCCGACGCCCCGGGCGGTGCGGCGGTGACCTGGCCGTCGAGCAGCACGTCGGCGCTGCCCATGATGATCTCGGCGTGTGCGTGCCGGTAGACGTCCGTCTCGGTGATCGGCCGCACCCAGTCCGCGCCCCGGCAGGCCGGGTCGGTGAGGTTGTCCACGCCCGTCTCCGCCAGGTACCTGTTGTAGCCCTGGACGTAGCCGCTGATCGCCTCCTTGACCTCCGGCTCCGGCCCGTCGGGCGCGGGCCGGCCCAGCAGCCGTTCCACCACGCCGTTGTCCTTGATGCGCTGGAAGTACAGGTCGCTGTTGAGGTTGGTCGTGGTGTTCTGGTTCTGACCGGGACTCGTCCTGCCGCCGGGTCCCAGGTACCGGGACCTCTCGGCGTTGACCATCAGATAGGTGTCGGCCAGCGTGCAGATGTTGTCCTTGGCCGCCGCGTATCCGTAGCCGGTTCCCAGCCCCCGCCAGTCGGAGGCGATGATGTGCGGAATCCCGTACTCGGTGTAGCGGATCGTCGGACTCTCCGGCCCCGTCCCCGCCGCGCGGGCCGGCGCCCCGGCGACCGCCGTGGTGCTCAGCACCGCGACCGCGGCCAGGACCGCCCCCGGCAGTCTCGCCCTGAATCCTCTCCAGGCCATCGAACCGTCCCTCCCTGTGATGCGCGCCGTCGTGGAACGCGGCCACGCTAGGGAGGGGCGATGAAATCCCGATGGCCCGACCGACCCCGCACGACCGGCCCTGCACGACCAGCCCTGCCCGAGCGGCCCTGTTCGAGCGGCCCGGCCAACAGGCCCTGCCCGAGCGGCCCTGCCCAACAGGCCCTGCCCGACCGGCAGGACGCCTCCGGGCCCGGGCCCCGGGCTCAGTGCCCGGTCTGCCGGTCCCGCCCGCCGGTGGCGGTCACGGGCGGCAGCAGGGCGAGGTGGTCCTCCCGTACGAGCCCGAAGCGGAGCGCGAGCCCGACGATCTCCTCCCGCTTGCCGTTGCGCCGCTCGCCCTTGCCCGGATCGCGGCTGCCCCCGGCGCCGATGCGGAGCTTCTCCTCGGCCAGGTAGTCGATGTGCGAGCTGATCGCACGCGCCGTCAGGGCGGCGCATCCGGTGTGGGCACGGAGCCGCTCGACGATCTGCGGGGTGGTGGGTACGGCGACGCGGGACTGGTCCCGCAGCCGCGGCTCGCAGAGGGCGACGAGGACGAGGAAGTACGTGGCGGTCTCGTCCAGGGAGTACGCGGTGACCGTACGGCTCCCCCACGGCCCGCCCATGGCATCGGGGTCGAGGTACACGTGGTCGGGCGCGAACACCTGGAAGGACACGGGGCTCTCGCCCCGGGTGGGCAGCACGACCCGCGCGAACTCGAAGGGAACGGGCGCCCCCACCCGGCGGGGCGGCACCCTCAGGTACTCCCCCGCCCCCTCCGGGTTCTCCACCAGATAGCTGTGGGTGCTGCTGTGGTTCGTCAGCTGCCAGTGGTCGTCCGTCACCCGGATCTCCCCGGCGAGCCGCGAGATCGCCGCGTCGGCGAGCCGGAGCTCGACCGGAGTGGTCCGCGAACCGCGCCCGAAGCGGGCCACCTCGCCGGGCCCCAACCGCAACGTCACCGCCTCGGCACCCCCCTCGTCGCCGTCGGCTCCCCCACTGCCCCGCGGCACATGAACGACCACGCCGCTCATCGCTCCCCCGTTCCAAGACGCCCCGCCGGCCGGACGAGCGGAACGATACCCATCCCCCGCGCCCAGGACGGGTTATTGGAATCTTTTTCCGGTTTTCATGAAGACGGAGCCGAAAGTCACCACTCCGATCGAGGAGTGGCTTCGTGAGGTGAGCCCCGCGAGGCCGGGGTCGAGGTCCTGCCGGCTCTGGCCGAGCGGGAGAAGCCCGGGGGTCGCTTCACGAAGTGACCGAGGCGGCGCGGGCAGCCTTTTCGGTCACTCTCCCGCCGACCGGCGAGGCCTGCGCCGATGGCTCCGCAAGCGGGGCATCCGCCACCGCATCGCCCGCAAGGGCGTCGAGTCCTCCCAGCGGCTGGGCCGCCATCGCCGGGGGGGGGCGAGAGAACCGTGCCCTGGCTGGCGGGCTGCCGAAGACTCCACCGCCGCTGGACCGCGTTCATGCGCCCTCGCGCACTCGTCCGAGGACATGAAGAGAAAGAGCTCGTACGGACGCGCCGGCCGGGCTTCGGCCGGTCACTCCGTCGGCACGGCCCTTGAGCCTCCACCTCCGGGGTAACGAGCCGTCGAACACCTAGAGTAGGTGTCCGCTCTCGAAGAGTCGCCTAACGCACCGTCATGCCGGTCGGGGGACCCCCGTGCCCCTCACACGCCGCGCGGGCGAAAGGTCCGCTCCCGATGCCGGGCGGGACCCGTCCCTTCGCCCTTCTCACCTCGTCGGAGTCACCATGGCCCCGCCCCCGCGCCTGCCCCACCCACGTCGCACACGTCGTTTCGGGGCATCGATCCTGCCGATCCTGATTCCCCTTGCGGTCCTGATCCTGGTGGCGGTGTCCGTGGGGTCGCGGCTGCAGTTCTCCGAGCGGCAGGCGAACGACACGGTCCACACGGTCGGGCCCCGAGCCGCCGACCGGGTGGACGTGGAGGCCACCGTCCAGAGCGTCGACGCCGCGGCCAGAGAGCTCGTCCTGCGGGTCCGGGTCACACCGCGCGGAGCTCTCGGCGAGGAGGAGGGGACAGCCCCGGTGGCCGATCTCAGCCTCCAGACCTCCGTGGCGACCCTCAGCGACCTGACGTTCCGGGCGCACGAGCGGCTCGCACCCAAGGACGTGCAGGTCGCGCTCACGGGCGGGTCGATCGGCGACTACCCGTTCGACACCTACGAGACCGACATCGAGTTCTGGGCCCTGCTGGGAGGCAAGGAGGTGCCGGTGCGGCTGCTCTTCTCCAACAACGCCACCCTCTTCTCCATCTCCACGACGCCCCCGGCCTCCGGACAGGAGGCCGTCGTGGGGCTGAGCCTGTCCCGATCGGCCAGTCTGCTCGTCTTCACCGTCTTCATGATGGTCGTGATGTGGGCGCTGGCGGCGTCCGTACTGCTCGGGGCCTGGTACCTGACGACCCGTGGCGAGGGCCTGGTCTGGCCGGCCCTCGCCTGGATGGCCGCCACGTTGTTCGCTCTCGCGGCGTTCCGGAACACCGCCCCCGGCACACCCCCGATCGGCTGCGTGATGGACTGGTTCGCCTTCCTGTGGGCCGAGACCGTCATCGCCCTGTGCCTGATCACCGTGGTCACCACTGGCATCCGCTCCGCGCTCCGCGCCACCCTCCAGTCGGACGGCACCCCCCTCGCCTAGGCGTCGTCGATCACGGTCCACGGCGGCGCTCGCCGAGACCGGCGCGGCCGGGTCGCCGGCGTCCTGGGCGGGCGCGGTCGTCGGAAGGCCCGGCCCGTCCCCCGGTGGGAGGGATCGGGCCGGGCCGGGTCGGTTCCGGAGGCGGCCGGCTTCTACGGCCCGATCTCGAACACGGGCGGCTGGAGACCCGCGAGGCATCCCGTGTTCGGCGCGGTCGGGGTGTCGAAGAACGAGCGGGTGATCGTCTGCGCACACGACGAGTCGGCGAAGACCACGTGGGCGACGTAGGGGATGGTGACCGCGGTGGACCGGCTCAGCGTGCGGGCGGCGTACGGCCCGCTGCTCGGGGCGGTCTGGGCGTCGAATCCGCCGGACAGAACGAGGGTCGGGATGTCGCTGCGCGTCACCTCGCGGATCGAGGGCGGCGCCGCGGGGATGTCCCAGGCACGGCAGTCCGCGTGCATCCAGGTGAGGAGCGGCGCGTTGACCAGCACCGAGCGGGGGAACGACGGGAACAGGCGCCGCCCTGCACGGAGTACGTCGCCCTCGCTCTCGTACGGTGTCCACTCACTGCAGAAGACACCGAAGGCGAGCCCGTGGGAAAGCCTTCCGATGGCCTGCGGACTGAGCTTCCCCCCCGCCCACTGCTCGGCGATCCGCCGCGGGTTGCCGTGGGCCAGTTCGTCGATGGAGCGGGGTACTCCGGCCGCCAGGTGGCTGGCGAAGGTCAGCCAGTTCACCAGGACTCCGCCGTCCAGCACGACCTTCACCGGCTCCGGGTGGCCCGGGACGGTGACGGTGGTGGTGACCGGTCGGGCCTCGAGTTCACCGACGAGGCGCTCGAAGGTGGCCTTGAGGTTCGGATAGCGGGTGTTGCAGGCGGCCTGTTGCGCGCATGCCTTGAAAATGCCGTCGAAGCCCTCTCGTGCGGCCTTCCAGGTGACGGCCCCTCCGGCCAGGGACGGCGGCAGGACGCCGTCGATGCCGACCGATCGGATGCCCTTCGGGTGCAGGCGCATGTACTGGAGCGCCAGGTCGGTGCCGTAGGAGATGCCGAACACGTTCCACTGCCTGATGCCCAGTGCCCTGCGCAGGCCGTCGTAGTCGGCGGAGCTCTCGATGCCGTTGTAGGCGCTGAGGTCGGCCCCGCGGCCCACCAGCCGGTCGCGGCATTTCCGCGTCTCCTCGACGTGCAGGCGCCCGGTGGACGGCGCACCGAACACGAGATCGAGGGCGCGCACGTTGAACTCGTCGACGTTCGGGCAGGTGAGCTGCGGGTCGGCCGAGTAGGTCCCGCGCTGGGACATGAAGATCACGTCGCGGTCGCGGTTCAGGCCGCCGGCGAGCGCCATCGGGATCTCGGAGACCGCGTCGTCGCCGGGCCCGCCGGCGAGCCACACGATCGGGTCGGCCGCCGGTCTGCTGGTGGCCGCGGGGATGATCGCGACCGCCAGGGTGATCTTGCGCCCCGGGTGTCCCGGGTGTCCCGGGTGCTCCTGGTGCTCCTGGTGCCACTGCTGCCCGTCGTGCCCTTGGTGCCCCTCGTGCCGGGAGCGCTTCTCGGGCACGGTGAGCGTTCCGCAGTGCGCCTGTTCGAGGGCGGGAATCGGGTCCGCCGTCCTCGGGCAGGGGCCCGGCTCGAAGCGGGCGTCGCCCGCCGTCCGGGCGATGGTGCCGAGCGGCGCCGCGGCGCCGGACTCGGCCTGTGCGGGCATCGCGGCGAGGCCGACGACGAGGGCACCGGCCGTGGCCCCGGCCAGCGTGGCCGCGAGCCGGCGCGACGCGCGCCGGTGGCGGGGTGGGCAGAGGGACGTCATGTTCTCTCCGGGTCAGGGGTGATGGTGAACGGTGCCCGTGCGAGTCCTGCCACGCAGCCGGTGTCGGGCGCGGTCGGGCGCGCGAGGAAGGAGGCCAGGACGCTTTGCGCGCAGGGCGACTGGGGGACCACGAAGTGACCGATCCCGGGAATCTGCACGGCGGTCGAGCGGGGCAGGGTGCGGCCCGCGTACGGTCCCCAGCTCGCCCCCGTCTTCGCGTCGAACGTCCCGGTGATGATCAGCGTCGGCACCTTGCTGAAGGTGGCCACCCGCTGGATCGCGGTGCGGTCCGGGACGTTCCAGACACGGCAGAGGTCGTGCTCGAAGGGAAGCTGCGGTGCGTGGGCGAGCACCGTGTCCGGCCACCCGGGGAAGGCCCGGCGTCCCGCCTCCAGGAGGTCGGACTTCGAATAGCCCGGCACCCACTCGGCGCAGGCCACCGAATGCGTGAGGCCGTAGCCGAACTCACCGGTGGCGGGCGTCGCACCGGCGGCTTGCACCTGTGCGAGGCGCTCCGGATTCCCGCGGGCGAGTTCGTCGAGTGCCGCGGGGACGTCGACGGCCGGCAGGGCGCCGCCGTCGGCGACCAGCAGGTTCACCAGCGTGCCCCCGTCGAGAACGACCTTCACCGGGTTCCCGCCCCCCGGCGGCCGCACCGTCAGCCTCAGGGGGTTCGCCTCAAGGCGCCGGACCTGTTCCGTCAGCGTGCGCGAGAGGTCCGGGTAGCGGCTCTTGCAGCGGGGCTGGGCCTCGCACGCCGCGAAGATCGAGTTGATCCCCTCCTGAGCGCTGTCCCAGGCCCAGGGCAGGCTCACGATCTGCGGGGGCACGACCGAGTCGATGGCCACCGAGCGGATCCCCCGGGGGTGCCGGCGCAGGTAGGTGAGGGCCAGATCGGTGCCGTAGGAGTAGCCGTAGACGTTCCACTTCCTGATGCCCAGCGCCTTGCGCAGGTCGGCGAAGTCGGCGGCGTTCTCGGTGGTGTTGTAGGCGCTGAGCCGGATTCCGTCGGCCGTCAGACGGTCCCGGCACTCCTTCGCCGCGCGCACCAGGAGCCGTCCGGTCGAGGGTGCGTCGTAGGGCAGCCCGACGGCTTTCGCGGTGAACCGGTCGATCTCCGGGCAGGCGAGGTGCGGCTGCGAGTAGGGGCCGCCACGCTGGGTCATGACGATCAGGTCGCGGTCCTGGTTCACGCGGGAGGCGATCAGGAAGGGAATGGCGCCGATCGGGTCGCCGCCGGGGCCTCCTTCCATGAAGACCACCGGGTCCTCGGCCGGCTTCTTCGACGTGGCCGCGATGACGGCGACGGCCAGCTTGATGGTCCGCCCCCCGCCGCGGTGGGTTCGGCTCTCGGGCACTTCCAGGACCCCGCACCGTCCGGGGATCGGCTCCGGTGCCTCCGGGCAGGGGCCCGGCACGAACCGCGCCGGACCTCCGGGGTGGGGCCCGGTGACGGGCGGGGGCCCGGCGCTGCTCGGTGTCGGGCCGGCCGCGCCCAGGAGTGCCAGACCGGCCGCGGCGAGCGCCACTCCCGTGCGCGCGCCCCGGAAGCGTCGCCGCGTGTACCGGTGTTCCCCCCGTTTCCGTGCGAACCTGCCGCTCCCCCGAACGGACGACAGGCGGCCCGTTCTGATGCCCTGTTCCGTCATGTGGTCCCGTCTCTTCTCCGTGGTTGACCGTGCCGGCCGTCCCGGCTGGGAAGATGCCGTCCGGCTCCGTCGCCGCCGCATGGTTCGGGCGCGCGCCGCCATGGGCCAGCCTGCGTTCGGGGCCGGAGGTCCACCACTGGTGGGCTCCACTCGGAGCAGCCGGGCAGCACGGCGGCCGGTGGTCCGGCAGGTGACGTCGGCAGGGGCTGAGGGTCGTAGCGAGGGGCGGCGGCATTCGCCCCGGGGGGTGACGAACGGCGGCACGACACGAGAGGTGTGGGCCGCGCGCCATGAGGACACCTCGGCGAGATCCGGACCATGCGCGGACCACGGCCCTTCGGAAAGCGGCACGGGCGCTTGTTCCCGCTGCTCAGCCGGAGTGCGACGCGTGTACCGCCGGCCCTGGGCGAGGGCACGGTTGACGGTGCGCTGGGTGAGGGCGGGTCCACCACCGGGTGGGCGTGCGGGTCCGGTCCGGCGAGCGGGCCGGTGACGGCGGTGCCTGTGGCGTTGCGGATCTCATCTCGGCCTCACCGGCATCACTCGATCAGTGGCCCCGCTGGGAACGCCCGCTGTCGCGGTCGTGAGGCAGGAGCCGGAAGACGCGGCCGGCCTCCACGTGGGCGTGCGGCGGTGAGGCCCGGTCTCCTTCGCGATCTCCGACAGGCTCGTCGTCCCGGACTCGAACAGCCCTCAGAAGCGCCGAAGTTGCCTCCGTCGTCGTGGGCCGAGAGCACGGTCGGCCGCCCTCCGCCACCCTTCACAGACCGGCGGCACACTGCCCACGCTCCATCCGCGGTACGTGAGCAAGTGGGCACGGCCATCCCGTACGTGACCGGGCACGGCCATCCCGTACGTGACCGGGCACGTTCATCCCCGTACGGGACCGGGCACGTTCACGGGTACGCCGACACAGCGGCAGGACGGCCGGTGCTTGGCGGTTTTCGTACGGACAGCCATGGGTCTCACGGGGGCGGGGGCCGGTGCCGGGGTGCGGCCGGGGAGGTGGTCCGCACGGTGCGGCCTCCGGGCGGGCCGTCCGGTCCGGAATCGCCACTCCGGTGAAGTCCCGGGGACGCGGCCCAGGACGGCCGGGACGGCTCGGGCGGCGGTACGAGCCCGAAGTGGGCCCAGGCGGCGGGCGTCGCGACCCGCCCCCGGGGCGTCCGGGCCAGCAGTCCCTCCCGGACCAGGAACGGCTCGGCGACCTCCTCCACCGTCTCCCGGTCCTCCCCCACGGCGACCGCGAGGGTGGCCAGACCGACGGGGCCGCCGCCGAACAGCTTCAGCAGGGCGTGCAGCACGGCCCGGTCCAAGCGGTCCAGGCCACGGCAGTCGACCTCGTAGACCCCCAGGGCCGCGGACGCGATCTCGCGGGTGACCACGCCGTCCGCGGTGACCTGGGCGTAGTCCCGCACCCGGCGCAGCAGCCGGTTGGCGATGCGGGGGGTGCCGCGGGAGCGGCCGGCGATCTCGGCGGCGCCGGCCGGGTCGATCTCGACGTCCAGCAGGCCGGCGGACCGGTGGATGACGCGCTGGAGTTCGCCCGGGTCGTAGAACTCCATGTGGGCGGTGAAGCCGAAGCGGTCGCGCAGCGGCGGGAGCAGCAGGCCGGCCCGGACGGTGGCGCCGACGAGGGTGAACGGCGGCAGTTCGAGGGACATGGCGGTCGCGTCGAGGCCGGTGCCGACGACGATGTCGACGCGGAAGTCCTCCATCGCCAGGTAGAGCATCTCCTCGGCGGGCCGGGACATGCGGTGGATCTCGTCGAGGAAGAGGACCTCGCCCCCGGTGAGCGAGGCCAGGACCGCCGCCAGGTCCCCGGGGTGCTGGATGGCGGGGCCGGAGGTGATGCGCAGCGGGGCGCCCATCTCCGCGGCGATGACCATCGCCAGGGTGGTCTTGCCGAGCCCCGGGGCACCGGAGAGCAGCACGTGTTCGGCGGTGGCGCTCCGCTGCCGCGCGGCCCTGAGGACGAGGTCGAGCTGCTCGCGGACCCGTTCCTGGCCGATGAACCCGTCCAGGTCCTTGGGGCGCAACGCCGCCTCGGCGGCCCGGCCCTCGCCGTCGGCGGGAGCTGCGGCCGGCCGGTGGACCGGCTCCGCCGCGGTGGGCCGGCCGGCGGCGGTCCTGCCCGGGGCCGGCGTCTCGTCCCGGGGCGTGGTGGCGTCGGGGAGCGCGGTGCCGCCCCGGTTCACCGGCGTTCGCCTCGCTGCGGGGGGAGGGAGCGGCGGGCGGGTCTTCACGGCCCGGCCGGGGTGCCGTCGAGGAGGACGCGGGGGACCGGACCGCTCGGGGCCGACGAGGTCGGCGTGGTGGAGCGCCGACCGGTCGCGACCGAGTCGAACGGCACGGTGCCGGGTGCGGCCACCCGGTTCGCCGTGTCCGCCCAGGGCTCCGCCGCCGGGGCCTCCGGCTTCGTCCCGATGCCCAGTTTCTCCCTGATCTTCTTCTCGATCTCGTCGGCGAGGTCGGGGTTGTCCTTCAGGAAGTTGCGGGCGTTCTCCTTGCCCTGGCCGAGCCGGTCGCCCTCGTACGTGTACCAGGTACCGGACTTGCGGACCAGGCCTTGCTGGACGCCCAGGTCGATCAACTCGCCCTCGCGGCTGATGCCCAGGCCGTAGAGGATGTCGAACTCGGCCTGCCTGAACGGCGGGGCGACCTTGTTCTTGGCCACCTTGACGCGGGTGCGGTTGCCCACCGGCTCGGTGCCGTCCTTGAGGGTCTCGATCCGGCGGATGTCCAGGCGGACCGAGGCGTAGAACTTCAGCGCCCGGCCGCCAGGAGTGGTCTCCGGCGAGCCGAAGATCACACCGATCTTCTCGCGCAGCTGGTTGATGAAGACCATCGTGGTTCCGGAGTGGCTCAGCGCGCCGGCGATCTTCCGGAGGGCCTGGCTCATCAGCCGGGCCTGCAGGCCGACGTGCGGGTCGCCCATCTCGCCCTCGATCTCCGCGCGCGGCACCAGCGCGGCGACGGAGTCGACGACGATGAGGTCCAGGGCGCCGGAGTGGATGAGGGTGTCGGCGATCTGCAGGGCCTGTTCGCCGTTGTCCGGCTGGCAGACCAGCAGGGCGTCGGTGTCGACGCCGAGCCGCCTGGCGTACTCGAGGTCGAGGCCGTACTCGGCGTCGATGAACGCCACGATCCTGCCCGCCTTCTGGGCGTTGGCCATGGCGTGCAGGGCCAGGGTCGTCTTGCCGGAGGACTCCGGGCCGTAGATCTCCACCACGCGGCCGCGCGGCAGGCCACCGACGCCGAGGGCGAGATCCAGGGCGATCGAGCCGGTGGGGATGGCCTCGATCGGGACCCCCGCCTCATCGCCCAGGCGCATCACCGAGCCCGCGCCGAACCGTTTTTCGATCTGGGCGAGGGCGAGTTCGAGCGCTTCCTCGCGGTCCTGTTCCTTCATGGGGTCCGCCTCGGATGGGTGCGGTGCGGTGTGGGGTCGCGGCCGGCGCACGGGTGCGCCGGCCCGTCAGAAGGGCTCCGTCTCCTCGCGGGGGGCACGTCGTCCGCCCTCGGCGGGGACCGGCCGCTCGTGGCCGTCGGGCCGGGTGACCAGGTCCTCCGCGGGAGGACGGGGGCCGCCGCGGGAACCGGCGGGGACGCCGGTGTGCGGGGGTTTGGTGATCATCGCGGCGACGAACCGCAGCGACGGGCCGATCTCGTCGGCCTCCAGTTCGATGACGGTCCGCCTCTCGCCCTCCCGGGTCTCGTACGTCCGCTGGCGCAGCCGCCCCTGGACGATGACGCGGGTGCCGCGGGTCAGGGACTCGGCGGCGTGCTCCGCCTCCTGTCGCCAGACCGAGCAGCGCAGGAACAGCGTCTCGGCGTCCCGCCATTCGTTGCTCTGCCGGTCGAAGGTGCGGGGCGTGGACGCGACGGTGAAGTGCGCGACCGTGTCGCCGGACGGGGTGAGGCGCAGCTCGGGGTCGTCGGTCAGGTTGCCGACGACGGTGATGACGGTTTCACCGGCCATGGCGGCTTTCCTCTCGTGCGACGGGTGATTCCTCACCCATGCCTGTTCGAGTTCGACGGGCAGCCTCGTACCGGTGGTGACGGTGCCCGGAGGGGAGGCTGCGCCGCTCCGGCCGGGTGTGAGGGGTGGGCTGGGCGGCGCGGGTCTCCAGGGGAGTCGCGGTGGCGAGGGATGACGGGGCTCCGGTACGGCGGTCCTTCGTCGAATCGGGGATCATCGGGTTCACCTCGTTTCCCCCTCCTGCCTCGGCCCGGGCTCGGCGAGCCCGGCTGCGATGAGCCGTGCCTGGTGGGCGGGGGCTCTCCTCAGCGGGATGCCGAGCCGGGGGACGGTGCAGGGACGGCCTGCGGCGGCCCCGCACCAGGGGCAGGGCACGCGGAGGGAGCGGACGCGCGGGTCGCGCTTCGAGCCGGCGGGGTGGGAGGGCGGACCGACCGGGGCGGCGGGTATGCGCTCGACTCGCTGCCCCGAGGCGATCGCGGTCACCAGCGCGAGGAGTTCCGCACGATAACGGCGCGGGTCGTCGGGGTCGCTGTCCGGGAGCGGCAGCGGGTTGCGGGCGAGCCGCTCCTCCCGGATCGCGCGCACCTCGGCGCGGATGTCGGCGGCGGCGATACGGGACCGTTCCCTGCCCAGCCGGGTCACGGCCGCCCCCACATCGGCGACGTCCAGGTCGGCGAGCAGCAGGTGCCAGGCGTCCGTCGTGGTCTCCTCCTCCAGGTGCATCGACGGGCACATCGCCGCGACCAGGGCGACGAGCTGGGCCGTCTCGACCGGCAGCATTCGCTCTTCCCTTCCGCGGGGGAACGTCCCGGCCGACGCCGGTGCGCCGCTTCCCGCCGCATCCGCCGGCTGCTGGTACACGTACAGGACGGCCCCGCAGGCGCACCGCAGCCGCTTGTCGTCCTCGAACGTCCAGCGGCCGCAATCGAGGTGATCGGCTTGGGAGACCAGGAACCACACCGTGCCGAGCGGGTCCCGGTCGGGGCGGGCGATGACGGCGGTCATGGATCCTCGCCACCCTTGAGGGGGAGCAGACGGCTCAGGTCGAGCGTGCCGGTGTGCCAGGCGCGGGCGATCCGTTCCCGCCCACCGGGCAGGGGGCGCAGGCTGAACGACCGCGGTTCGGGGGTCGACAGCACACCCAGCCCCGGGATCGCCTCACCGGTGTACGGGTCGGCGACCGGGTCGCGACAGCTCAGCCGGGCGAGGAATTGCCGCTGCCAGCCGGGGCGCACCCGGACCAGCGTCTCCACCTCGCCGGGGTGGTTGTCGGCCACCCAGGCGGTGAAGGCCTCCTCGTCGGCGACCACGACCGCCGGTTTGGGGTCGACGAGGGTGAGGGTGGCGACCGGTGTGTCGTCCGGCAGGGCCACCCGGACCGACTTCAGGTTCAGCTCGGCGCGGGCCGCGCGCAGCTCCTCGAGGACCTCGTGGCGCTCGGCCTGGTACTCGGCTTCGACGGCGTCGCGCAGCACCCGGAGCACGGCGACCCGGGTGGCGTGCTCCTTGAGGCTCATGCGGACTTGGCCTTCCGCTCGGTCCCGTTCTCGCGCTTGGTCCCGTTCTCCCGCTCGGTCCCGTTCTCCCGCTTGGTCCCGGCCCCGGCCTCGACGTCCTCGGCGACCCTGTTCCTCGCCGCCGCGGTGCCGTGGCGCACTATCAACTGGCCGAGCGTGTGGGTCTCCCCGGTGTCGTCCAGGACGGCGGCGCCGAGCAGGTTGTGCCGCCGGACCTCCTCGTACAGCGCGCGCAGCTCGTCGTGGCTGGCGCCCGGCGCGGTGGCCGCCGTGACGTAGTCGGACACGGAGGGGGCGGGCTTGCCGGTCTCCAGCCAGCCGAGGACGGCCTCGGCGAACTCCGGGCCCGGCCTGTGGAGCACCGTCCCGGACAGCAGCTTCGCCCGGGACTTGGAGATCACCAGGGTGTTCTCGTGGTCGAGGTCGCCGACGATGTCGAATTCGTACTCGATGCCCTCCCGCTGCTCGGGCTTGAGCCCGATCTTGCGCGGCACCTTGCGGCCGCGCTCGTCGGCCTCCACGACGTACTCGGTCTTGGTGCGCATGGTGACGATGAGGTGACCGGGGTAGGCGAGCAAGGCGTCGATCATCGCCCGCTCCTGGGGGCGGGCCTCCTTCCAGCCGGCGAAGCTGCCGCCCGCCCCGAGGCGCTTGGCCGCGTTGTCGACCTGCTCCAGCATCCCGCCGGTGCCGGACCAGAAGTGACTCAGGGAATCGACGATCATGACGTCGTAGCCGTCGTGGGCGGCCACTGCGAGCGCGTCGACGAGGGTGGTGGGCTGGAACGTCGTGAGCGGGAGGGTGTCGAAGGCGAACTCGTCGGCGTACTTGGCGGCGCTGCCGTGCTCGGTGTCGATCAGGGCGATCCGCTCGCCGAGCCCGGCGGCGGTGACCAGGGCGGTGTAGGTCTTGCCCGACCCGGTGGGGCCGGCGAGCGCGATACGGGCCTTGGCCTGTTCCTTGGTGGCGGTGGTGAAGGTGAGGTTCACGCCGTTCTCCTGGCGTCTGCGACGGCGGTTCCGGGTGGGCCTGGCCGGTAGGGGACTCGGTCCTCGTCCGGCAGGACGTGCTCCCGGGCGGCCGCTCTCGGATCGAATGTGCATTCGAATTACTGTCTGCACCCACAGTAAGTACCCAAGAGGGAACAATCCACCCTTTTCACCGACAAAAATACAGGAAAGGGAGAAATGTCAGCGGGAAAGCGTATAATGCCTCCCGCACGTGTACGGGTGTCGGACGTCTCCGGCCTCAGCCGACGTCGGCGGCCGGGTGCTCACCCTCCCCCGCGGCCGGGTGCTCACCCTCCTCGGCGGCCGGGTGCTCACCCTCTCCCGCGGCCGGGTCCGTGGCGACGGCCAGGGGATAAGGCGGCGGGGTGCCGCCCCAGGCCGGGCACAGCGCCCGGTGGGGGCACCAGTCGCACAGTCGGCTCGGGCGCGGGAGCCAGTCGCCCGTCCGCGTCGCCCGCCCGATCGCGTCCCACAGCGCCAGCAGCTTGCGCTCCACGGCCCGCAGATCGGCCTCCGCCGGGTCGTAAGTGAGCACGTCCCCGCTGCCCAGGTAGACCAGTTGCAGGCGGCGCGGCACGGTGCCACGCAGCCGCCACAGCACCAGGGCGTAGAACTTCAGCTGGAACAGCGCGTCCGCCGCGTACTCGGGCCGGGGGGCCCGGCCGGTCTTGTAGTCGACGATCCGCACCTCGCCGGTCGGCGCCACGTCCACCCGGTCGACGATCCCGCGCAGCCTCAGCCCGGAGTCCAGCGTGATCTTGACGAACAACTCTCGCTCCGCGGGCTCCAGCCGCGACGGGTCCTCCAGGGTGAACCACCGCTCGACCAGGCGCTCCGCCTCCGACAGCCAGCCCGCGAGCCGCTCGCCGTCGAGGTCCTCCGCGAACAGCTCGCCCAGCTCCGGCCGCGCCGCCAGCAGCCGCTCCCACTCGCCCGCCACCATGGCCCGGGCCCGGACGGCCGTGCGCTCCGCCGCCGGGACGTCGAAGAGCCGCTCCAGCACCGCGTGCACCAGCGTGCCCCGAGCCGCCGCCGCATTCGGCTTCTCCGGCAGCCGGTCGATCACCCGGAGCCGGTAGAGCAGCGGGCACTGCATGAAGTCGCCCGCCCGCGACGGCGACAGCGACGACGGCGGCGCGGCGGGCCGGAGTGCTGCGGGCTGGGCCGGTGCGCCGGAGGTGTCGATCGGCTGCACACCCCTGACCTTACGCCGGAGGCCGGCGCACCGCTCCGGCACCGTCCCCGCCTGCGGAGGCAGTGGTCGCGCGCCCACCCCATCGGGGCCGCCGACGCCTT
The DNA here is from genome assembly GCF_056436715.1 of Streptomyces sp. NPDC043176. Classification (NCBI taxonomy): domain Bacteria; kingdom Bacillati; phylum Actinomycetota; class Actinomycetes; order Kitasatosporales; family Streptomycetaceae; genus Streptomyces; species Streptomyces sp. NPDC043176. Next base: position 103,737 of record NZ_JBWKCA010000024.1, on the reverse strand, counting down.
CCGGACCGGACGCCCCGTCGTCGAGCAGATCCTCTCCACCGGCACCCCCACCGGCTGCCGAACAAGGATCACCCCACGGGTCACCCGTGCCGGGCGGCCCGCCCCGGAATCCACGGCCCGCCCCGCCACCCGCGCAAGCCGCGAGTCGAAGGTGCTGATCCAGGCTGTGCTCGACACCGGCCGGCGTGTCCACGGAGCCCGCAAGATCTGGCGGGAACTGCAGCCGCGGGGCCACGAGGTCGTCCGCTGAAGGGCCGAGCGACTCATGCGCGCACCGGAGAGGGGCCTGTGGCGACGCGGCCGCGAAGGCATCCCGCACCAGCCCGGGCAGCTGCCCCGTGGAGAGCGTGCTCCTCGGTGAGGCCGGCGCGGAGACCGCGTCCCGGCGGACGACCGTGGAGCGGCTGCCGTGCAGGGGCTGCTCGGGCCCGCCCGCGCCGACCGGCGACAGCGTCCTCCGACTGCTGTCGCCTCCGTTGGACACCAGCGCCGGACCCTCTGCCCCGAGGGGATCAGGACCATCGGTTTCCGAACGCCGACGCAAGGCCACTCCTCACGTCGGATCCGCGTCGAGCACGGCATCGCCCACCTGAAGAACCGGCGAGCTCTGGCCCGCCACCACGGCAGCCGCGAGCACAGGGCGGCCACCTTTCAGCCGTCACCTCAGCAGACCGCCCCTGAGGGCGGGGAGGCTCCGCGTCGCACCCGTGCCCGGGAGCCCCTCGCCGTACTTCCCGACGTGACGGCCAAAGCCCGGTGGCTTCACGCCCGGAGCAGTCGCACGAGTGGACCGAAGCGCACGAGCACCACGTCCCCGGTGACGACCGTCCCAGCCGTCACAGGTCGTTCCGCCCCCGGGTGTCAGGCGCCCGTTCGCCCGACCGGGCGACCCAGGAGGCCGGCGCCACGCCGTAATCTGCCACCCGCTCACACAACGAGGTACCGGCGTGCCCGAAGCTCGTAGGGCCGCCCGGCCAGCCGGGAGCTGAGCTCCATGCGCGTGAGAACGTACTTCCGTGCCCGCGCCCATGTCGTGCCATAGGCCGATGGGTCCACGTAGTTGCCGGCCCGGTTCCGGAACAGCCGACCCTCTTGCGCCGTGCCGTCTTGGCCCCAGCGGCCTTTCCGTCCAGCTTGCGGCACAGGGCGTCCAGGCTCTGTCCGGTGGATCATGAGGCCATAGGATCTGACCGTGATCGATCTCCAGATCCGAAGCGAGAACGGCACGATCGAGGCCAGCGCGAAGCACGGTGTGGTCTGGGGTCCCGAACTGGCTGGTCTTGATCAGTCGGTGTTTCCCATGCTGGGACACCTGCTGCCGTACGCGGACACCGTTTTCAACCACCGGCAGGTGTCCACCCTGCTGGAGGAGGTACCGCGGCTGCCTGCAGGCGTGCTGACTGATGAGTTCGCGAGCGAGTTGATCGAGCCGGGTCAGGTGGTTCTCGACGGACAGGGCCTGTACCTGTGGTTCCTCGGGGACTGAGACTGCAGGCCGGCTCGGCCCCGGAGCCATAACCGGACAGCCGCGGTGGTGACGGTGCCGTGGAAGACGTAGGGCCTCTTGTCGTAGCGGGTGGCGACGGCCCGGGAGTTCTTGAGCCGGTTGACCGTCCGCTCGACTTCGTTGCGGCGTTTGCAGATGTCGCTGTCGAAGCCGGTGGGCCGGCCGCCCCCACTGCCGCGGCGTTTGCGGTTGGCCCGTTGGTCCTTCGGTTCGGGGATGGCGTGTTTGATCCGGCGTCTTCGCAGGTAGCGCCGGTTCCGACGTGAGCTGCATGCCTTGCCGCCGCCCACGTGGTCCGCTCGGGTGCGAGGGCGGCCGCCCTGGGGCCGGGAGCCCCGCCGCAGGCCAGGCTGATCGCCGTGGGGTCCTGTCGCGGTAAATCCGGTATTTACTGAGGCAGTTGTGAATACGCCTCCGCATTCGAACTTCCGCCCGCATGCAATTCCGCTGTGCGGACTTGAGGGGAGGGGGTGTCGGTGCCCGACGCCGACCGTGCCTGGCGACAGCATGTTCGCCTGGGTCATGCCTCCAGGTCCTCCGTCACGGGCAGGCACTCGGCGAGCAGGTCGACGACGTCGCGCCAGGCTCGTTGCGCGTGCCGTGGGTGGTAGCCGACGCCGGGCACCACGGGGTGGTCGACCGGCGGGTGGTGGAAGGCGTGCAAGGCGCCGCCGTAGACCGTGAGGCGCCAGTCGACGCCTGCGGCCTGCATCTCAGCGGTGAACGCGTTCCGTTGCGCGGGCGGCATGATCGGGTCTTCCGATCCGACCCCGGCCCACACCGGGCAGCGAATGCGCGCCGCCTCGCCCGGTCGGCCCGTGGTCAGTGCGTTGACTGTCCCGATCGCGCGCAGGCTGACGCCGTCGCGCCCGAGTTCCAGTCCGACGGCTCCCCCGGTGCCGTAGCCGACGGCGGCGATCCGGTCGGGGTCGGTCCGCGGTTCGGTGCGCAACACGTCGAGCGCCGCGTGGCCGATGCCGCGCATCCGGTCGGGATCAGCGAGCAGCGGCAGACAACGGGCCAGCATCTCCTCGGGGTCACCTAGGTAGCGCCCGCCGTGAAGGTCGAAGGCCAGTGCCACGTATCCCAGTTCGGCGAGAGCGTCGGCCCGGCGGCGCTCGACGTCGCTGAGCCCCGTGCCCTCTGGTCCGAGCAGCACCGCGGGCCGGCGGTCTACACCGGCCGGGAGCGCGAGATGCCCGATCATCGTCAAACCGTCGGCCGGATACTCGACCGTACGCGTCGTGATCGTCGTCATGAGACTGGACTGTAGTGATCGTCGGGGCCGGCCCGGCCGGTGTTCTGCCGCCGGCAGAACAGCGCGGGTATCCCTCTGAAACGCGGCGAGGGTTCACAAGAACCGCCACCAACCCCGCCCCCACGGCAGCGCTGTCGGATCACTCACCCAGGCCACGGCGTTGGAGGCCGACCCTCGCGGCAGGATTCCGGGATATACCGGCCCGCTCCCGTGATGGGCGTCACCAGCTGGTCCATCTCACGGTTCGGCCGGCCTGGCCGAGTCCGGCGGCGGCTTTCGTGCTGAGACGGCCGAGGTTCCCACGCGTATCGGGTGACCTGCGCCGTCAGCGACCTCGTGGCGTGAGGCGCCCTCACACCCGGGGCGGTGGTGGTGGCCCGGCTCGGGTGGGGCTGTCTCTGTGTGCGGCGGGCGCCGTAGAAGACCTGCCTCGTGCGGCGGGCGCCGTAGAAGACCTGCCTCGTGGGGCGGGCGTCGTAGAGGACCTGCCTCCAGGAGACGACCTCAAGCCTGCGGCGCAGCGGGCGCGACGTCCGCGCAGGCGTCCCCCGAGGCAGGCGTCCCCCGCGCCCCGGTCCCGGCTCTGTGTGCCGGTGCGGACCGGGATCGGGGCGATCGGCCGGGGTGGGGCGGCTGCGGGTCGTTCGTCATGCCGATGGCGGTGTCGGTGTCGCGGGTGGTGGAGCGTCCTGTCCAGTTCCGGCGGGGGTCCGGGGGTGAGCCGGCGGCCCGGCACGGAGCCGCCGTGGCGGACGGATGGGACGTTCGGGGCGAGGCAACCGCGTACGCATTGCTGTCATCGACGGTCCCGGGCGCAGCAAGGAGGCCCGGCACTACGCCGCGCGGGCGGCCCTTCGGAGACGGCAGTCCGCCGGGGCCGCCGCCCTGGACGGAACGCGTACCGGCAGGCCGCAAACCGCTCGGCTGAGGCGGGTCGGCTCCTGTCAGCGGTCGCCGACGATGGCCCGGACGTTCTCGATGCTGCCGCAGTCCGACTCCAGCTGCCTCCGGCGCTCCTTCAGGAACGCGGCGCCCAGCTCGGCCCTACGCTCGTCGGGGACGTTCTCCCGGGCTCCGTTGAGGATCGTCCTCTCCTCCTCGTCCACGTGGTGGGAGACTGCCTTGACCAGATCCTCCAGCTTCGAGTCCCACTCCTCCGAGCCGACCTCGTCGACCTCCATCAGCGCCAGCAGCGCTTCGTTGCCCTCCTCGTGCTCCTCCACCCCGTGCTCGACCTCTTCGTCGTCCACGTTCCTGAAGCGCTTCAGCGCTCCGTAGACCTCGGCCTCCTCTGCCTCGGCGTGGGCGATGAGCAACGCGGAGAACTTCTTCAGCGCTCCCGCGCGGTCGGCCTCCACGCTCCGCATCTGCCGGAACAGTTCCTCCATGGTCCGGTGATCCTTGAGGATCACCGCTACCACGTCCTGTTCCTCCAGTTCCTCGGCCATGGCACTACCTCCTCGAGTCGGGGTCCTCGTCATTTGGTGCGTGCTCGCTCGCGGCCGGTTGAAACCTGGCTCCGACCCGTCGCCGGCCAGGACGGGTGGCCCGCTTCCGGAACACGGACAGCACCGTCACGCGGCGACCCGGGCGCCACCGGTCCGCCGCTCCCCTTGCCCGGGGCGACGTGCGCCACGGGACGGCCCGCCAGGACACGTCCGACCGAGAGATCCGCCTGCCCTGAACAGTCAGCCGGGCATTACGGTGGGTCACGAAGATCTCCGGTGCGGTGAAGCCTGGACACCTTCATCGCACCGGAGGTCCTGGCCATGAGCAAGACCAGCCGGCGTTGACAACGCTCGTGATCAATACACCTGGCAGCCCCGCTCGGGAGCCCACCCCGATGCTCCGGAGAGGACGTCTCGGTCCGAACACTCGCGTATGCCGCTGTTTCCCTACGGGGCCGGGTGCGCGCCTCGAACCGAACGGGTCGGGTCGGGTCGGGTCGGGTCGGGTCGGGTCGGGTCGGGTCGGGTCGGGTCGGGTCGGGTCGGGTCTAGCCTGACGGCACTGCACGTCGTGAAGGAGGTTGCGGTGTTTGTCATGCCCGGACGGCGGACGTCGACGATGGCCGCCCTGCCGAGCGCCGTCGTCGTGGACGTCGGACGACTGCTCGACACCTCCCGCCCGGGCCATCGATGGGCCGTGGTGGAAGCCAACATGGCCTGGTTCTCCCACGCGTACGCCGCTGACCCGACGCGAGTGCTGGACGTGGTGATGCAAGCAGCGGGGCCGCGCGACCGGGTGAAACCTGCGGATCTGCCCTTCGTGCGGCACTGAACCCCTCCGGCCTCATGCCCCGCGGAACGGGAGCAGCTCCCGCTTCGTCCGCCTCCTCGTCGCACGACCTCAACCCCCTTTCGGACGGCGGGGCCGCGAGCGCCGGCGCTCGCATCCCTGACCGCGAACCGTCCGTGAAAGGGAACCCGCTCCCCCGGCGCCGCTGCCGCTGCCGCACGAACCGGACGACCGCGCCGAAGGTCCGGCCTCCCCGTCTCCGCCGATGCGCCGGCCGCTCTCGGTGTCGACGCCCGCATCTGCTCGAGTGCGGCGGCGCCCGCGCTGCGGAACCGGCTCGGGGCAGCCCTGCCCGTCCGGGCGGCCCGGCTCCGCGTCACGGGGACCGGGCTCCCGTAGGCTTCGCCTGCTCACATGATCATCGCCGGTTGATCGGCACCGGCCGGGGTAACGGAGGGCCATGGCACCCGACGACACTTCTGCCGCAGCGAGCGGCTACACGCCTCCCGTGATCGACGCCGAAGCCCTGGCGGCCCTTCTCGACAGCGAGTACGCCGGGATCCGAGACCTTGTCCGGACCAATCTGGTGGCCCACTCCTCTGTGCTGGAGGACGCCGAGCGACTCGGCACGGACGCGTTCCGCGAGCGGGTGCGCGACATCGTGGTCGAGATGGCCGGGACCGGCCAGACCGGTATGGGCTTCCCGGCGGCGTACGGGGGCGGCGACGACGTCGGCGCCTCTGTCGCCGCCTTCGAGACCCTCGCTTTCGGTGATCTGTCGGTGCTGGTCAAGGTCGGTGTGCAGTTCGGGCTGTTCGGCGGCGCCATCTTGCACCTGGGTACCGGACGTCACCACGACGCCTACTTGCCGGACCTGGTCGCCGGGCGGCTTCTGGGCTGCTTCGCGATGACCGAGACCGGGCACGGTTCCAACGTCCAGGCGCTCGGGACGGTGGCCCGGTACGACGCCGGGGCCCAGGAGTTCGTCGTCACCACCGAAGGTGACGCTGCCCGCAAGGACTACATCGGGAACGCGGCCTGCCACGCCGAGCTGTCGGTCGTCTTCGCCCAGCTGGAGGTAGGCGGGGAGTCCCGCGGCGTGCACGCGCTCGTCGTGCCGCTCCGGTCCGGGGGAAAGGTCCTGCCGGGCGTCGAGATCGAGGACGACGGCCGCAAGATGGGCCTCAACGGCGTGGACAACGGCCGGATCCGCTTCGGCGGGGTCCGGGTGCCGCGTGAGGCGCTGCTCAACCGCTTCGCCGATGTCACGCCCGAGGGTGCGTACGTCAGTTCCATCGAGAATCCCCACCGCCGCTTCTTCACCATGCTCGGCACGCTCGTCCAGGGCCGGGTCTGTGTCGGCGGCGCCGGGGTGAGCGTCGCCAAGGTCGCCCTCACGCTCGCCGTCAAGTACGGCGTGCGGCGACGTCAGTTCGAGGCCTCGCCGGGTGCCGAGGAGCAGCTCCTGCTCGACTACGGGCTGCACCAGCGTCGGCTGCTGCCGCTGCTCGCCCGCACGTACGCACTGCATTTCGCGCAGGACGTCGTCCGCGGACAGCTGCACGAGGTCTTCTCCGGCCACGAGGACGACCCGCAGGCGCGGCGGCGGTTGGAGTCGCGGGCCGCCGGCACCAAGGCGCTCGGCACCTGGCATGCCACCCGTACGGTGCAGGAGTGCCGCGAGGCATGCGGGGGCGCCGGCTATCTCGCGGTGAACCGCTTCGCCGCGCTCAAGGCCGACAGTGACGTCTTCACCACCTTCGAGGGCGACAACCACGTGCTGCTCCAGCTCGTGGCGAAGGGCCTGCTCACCGACCACGCCAGCGAGTTCGAGGACCTGGACCAGGTCGGCGTGGTCCGCTACGTCACCGGCCTCGCCGTCGAGACCGTCATCGAGAAGGCGTCCGTCCACAAGCTCCTGGAACGGGTCCGCGACCTGCTGCCCGGCGGTGACGAATGGGACCGGGAGGCCGGGCTGCTCGACTCGGAGTACCACCTGGCCATGCTGCGCTACCGCGAGGAGCACATGCTCGCCGGGCTGGCCCGCCGGCTCAAGCGCGGAGCCGACCGGAAACGTGATCCCGGCACCGTCTTCTCGCAGGTGCAGGACCATGTGATCGCGCTCGCCCACGCGCACGTCGAGCGACTGGTGCTGGAAGCGTTCGTCGACGCGATCCGGGCCCTGCCCGACGGCGGCAACAAGGTCGCGCTGGAGCTGCTCTGCGACCTGTTCGCGCTGTCGACGATCGAAGCGGACCGAGCCTGGTTCATGGAGCACGGCCGGCTGACCGTCCAGCGGTCCAAGGCGATCAGCCGCGAGGTGAACGACCTCTGCCGCAAGGTCCGGCCCCTGGCCGTCGACCTGGTCGACGCCTGGAGCATCCCGCCCGAGATGCTGCGGGCGCCGGACCTGCTGGGCTGAGAGCGGGACGGCTTCTGCGGACAGGCCCCTCGCCCGCGGCGCGGGCGAGGTTGTACGGGTGGGCGACGACCTGGGGCCCCATGGCGGGGTCCGTTGCCGCGCCGCCGGCGGTCGCGGAGGATCTCGCAGTGCCTCATGCGGGCGAAGGTATGCTCGACGCGGGCCCGGACCCGTCGGTGCCGAAGCCTCGCCGACAGGAGCGGATGCCGCTGTCCGTGCCCCGCACGGCCGGGGCGTCACGGGGTAGGAGAGCGGCATGGACAGTACCTTCTGGCTCATCGTGGCCGTAGTTCTCGTGCTCGTGGTGGCAGGCGCCGCGGCCGTTCTGCTCGTGCGCGTGTTCCGCGCTCGCAGGACGCTCCTGGACGCAGGTGTCCCGTTGCAGTCCAAGGCCCTGTTCTGGGCGGCGGTGGTCTACACGATCTCGCCGATCGACCTCGTACCGGATCCGGTCTACCTGGACGACATCGGCGTACTCCTGATCGCCCTGCGGGCACTGCACGCGGCAGCCGCCAAAAGCGGGGCGAATCCCGAGCAGCGGCCCGCGGCATCGGGAAAACCCCGGCCGACGGGTCGGTGAGGGTACCGCCGTCGCGGTGAGGCCGGCCCCGCGTCATCGGGAGCCGGGCGGGCCCACCGGCTCCGGGGAGTCCGTCACGATCTCGGGCTCCAGGCCCTCGGTGGGGGCGGTGCGCGAGCGGCCGATGTCGCCGCGCCACGCCTCGAAGGCGAGCGTGGTCGCGGTCACCACCGCCAGTCCCAGCAGCCAGCCCCCGACCACGTCGCTCACCCAGTGCACCCCGAGCGCGACCCGCGTGTAGCTCACGCCGAGCACCGCCACCGCCGCCAGGACCCACGGCAGCGGCCGCCAGGCACGCGGTACCAGGGGGAGCAGGACCAGCAGCAGGACGGCACAGGAGGTGGTGGCCGTCATGGCGTGCCCGGAGGGGAAGGAGAAGCCGGGCGCGTGGGCGACGGGATCCGGCAGGTGCGGCCGGACACGCTGGACCACGTTCTTGACCAGCAGCCCGGCCAGCCCGCCGGCCGTCGCGGTGACGGCCGCCCAGGCGGCGAGGCGGTACGCCCGCCGTCGCAGGAGCCACACCACCGCGCCGGCCACCAGGAGCCGCATGGTCAGCGGCCCCCACGCGACGTGTGTGAGGAAGTCGAGCACTCGTACCCAGGCCGGACTGCCGAGTGCGGAACGGTGCAGCCGCTCGGCCACGTCCTGGTCGAGACGGTGCAGCGGGGCCCAGTGCGACTCCACCAGCACCAGAGCGAGGGAGAACGGGACGGCTGCCAGGGCGGTGAGGGCCGCGCCCGCCACCAGCCGTACGCCGAACCGGGTGTCGGCCCGGCCGTGGCCGATGACGAGCCGTCCGAGACGGTGCCGCCAGGGATGGGTGGAACGCTCGGTCATGGTCGGTACGGTTCCTTTCCGTCGGGGAGTTCGGGAGGGCCGGTCGGCTCAGACCCCGGGGTCCTCGGTGATCGGTGTCGTCACCCCCGCCCGTACGGCCTCCAGCTGGGCGGCGAAGGAAAGGCCCAGGAACAGCGCGAGCGAGGTGAGGTACGACCACAACAGCAGTGCCATGAACGCGCTCAGCGGCCCGTACACGGTGGTGAAGGAGCCTCCGGAGCCGACGTACAGGCTCAGTGCCCACGTCGCGCCCAGCCACAGCAGCAGATGGACGGTGGCACCGAAGGCGAGCCAGGTGTGGCCCGGTTGGGCGCGCCGGGGCGAGCGGCGGAAGACGACACTGGTGGCGATCACCGCCAACAGGATCCCCAGAGGCCAGCGCAGCACGTCCCACGCGCGGGACGTGGCCGGCTCCAGGTGGTAGACCTCGATCAGGGCCCGGTTCAGGTCGGATCCGAGGACGGTGACGCAGAAGCTCAGTCCGAGGGGCACCCCGGCCAGTACCGCCATCACCAGCCCACGGGCGTACTTGTGGAGGAACGGCCGGTCGCGCTCCACGCCGTATATGCGGTTCGCGCCGCGCTCCACCTGGCACATGGCCGTGGTGACGTTCGCGACGGAGAACAGCAGGCCGAGCCAGAGGGCGGCCGCGCCGCCCTCCCCCGCGTGCCGCCGGCTCTCCCGCAGGGCGTCGTCCACCACGTCCTGGCTCGGACCGCTGATCCGGCGGATCGTCAGCTCGGCGATCCGCCCGATGTCCTCGGTGTGCAGCACCCCGGACAGCCCGATGACGGCGATGGCCAGCGGAAGGATCGCCAGGACGGTCTGCAGGGCGAGGGCCCGGGAGTGGCTGAACCCGTCGGCGTAACGGAACCGTAGGAAAGAATCCCGTACGAGGGACCAGCGTCCGTAGCGGCGGAGCGCGGCCCAGGCCTCCTCGCCCGACAGGGCTTCCCCCCGCTGACGGAGCTCGGCCTCCACGGCCTTGACCTCACTGCGCTGCGGTACGCGCGTCGCGGTGCCCATGGTCCCCTCCTTCTCCTCCGGCCCGCGCCGGGACGTCCGGCCCCTCCGGGGTGCCTGCCCGCGTCGGGATGTCTTCCGGCGTCGGTGGGACCGCTGCCGCCGGGGTGTCTGCTCCCGCCAGAGCGCCTGTCCTTGTCGGGATGCCTGTCCTTGTCGGGGCGTCTGCCCCCGCCGGGGCCGGGAGGCACACCCGCAGTGCCCCCGGCTCGACCTCCGCGGTGAGGCGGGTGCCCGCGGGGAAGACGTCGCCGTCGAGCTCGCGCGGCTGGGGCCGGGCGAAGCGGAGGTCGATCCGGGCCGCGCCGAAGTACTCCAGGGCGCCGTGCGCGAGGGGCCGTTTCCCCGTGCCGGACGCGCGCTGCCGCCGGCCGCCCGGTGCGCGCGAGGCGAGGTACCCGGCTGCGGCGAGCCAGCCGGTCACCCCGCGCGGGTCGAGCAGGACGACCTCGAGCCTGCCGCTGTCCGGCCGGGCGTCCGGCAGCAGCGGCAGCCCGCCCTGAAGGGTCCCGACGTTGCCGATGACGACCATGCGGGCCCGCCGCTCCAACGGGGCGCCCCCGTCCAGCCGGATCGACAGCCGCATCCGGGCGTCCCCCAGATGCCGTACGGCCGAGACCACGTACGCGGCCCAGCCCAGGCGCTCCTTGAGCCGCGCCGAGGCGTCCCGGACCATGGCGGCGTCGAACCCGGCACCCGCCATGACCGCGAACCGGGTCGGCGCGATCCCGTCGCCCCGTATCCGTCCCACGTCGAGGCCGACGGCCTGCCCGCGGAGGGCCTCCCGCAGAGCGGCCACGGGCTCGCTCGGCAGCCGCAGGTTACGGGCGAGGAGGTTCCCGGTGCCGCAGGGGACGATCGCCAGGGGGAGCCCGGTCCCGGCCACCGCGTCCACGCAGGCGCGTACGGTACCGTCCCCGCCGCAGACGACGACCAGATCCGTGTGCCTCCCGCCGAGGCACGAGGCCAGGTCACCGGACGGGTCCCCGGCCGTCGTCTCCGTCCACCGCTGCTCCGCGTAGCCGTGGTCGCGCAGCAGGGCCCGTACCCGGGCCGCGGTCCCGTCGCCGCACGCGAGCGGGTGGCGCACCACCACGGCCCGCCGCCCGCTGTGCGCGGCGGGGGCCGGGGCGGGCGGCTCCTCCTCCCTGGGGCGCGGCAGCAGGGCGGCCGCCACCAGGGCCAGCGTGCAGGCGCCGTTCAGCAGCCCCGCCACCACGTCGGAGGTGTGGTGCATGCCCCGGTACACCCGGGAGACCGCCACGAACAGCGGGATCACGAGGAGCAGCCCCACCACGAGGTGTCGTCGAACGCCCTGCAGACGCCGGGACGCGAGGACGGCCAGCCCGCCGAAGAGGGCGACGGAGGCCCCGACGTGGCCGGAAGGGAAGCTGGACGTCGGCGGTGCCGGGTCCAGGTGGGGCACGTCGGGGCGTTCGCGGTTCACGACGAGGGTGACCAGCAGGAAGACCGCGGACTGCGCGGCCACCGCCACGGCGAGGAACGCCGCCTCCCGCCATCGGGGCACGCGGGGCGCCACGAGCAGGACGGCCGTACACACGAGGGTGAGGGCGATCACGATCTCCGTGCCGGCCAGCAGGGACGCCCCGTCGGTGAGCGCGGTGGCGAAAGGGGTACGCCGGGCCGCGAGGGCGCGGTTGACCCCGTCCTCCGCCGACAGCGGCCAGTGCTGTGCGAGGGGACCGGTCACCAGCAGCCCCAGCACGGCGACCACGGCCGTCTGCACGGGTAGCAACAGGAGCGGACGGCCCGGCCTGGCCCCCGCCTCGGGTGAGTTCGTCATTGGGGCCGTGTTACCTGTCAGGCGCGGGTCATGCGCCCTTGGGGCCGTTCCGACCGTGACCAGGGCTCCACGCCGTCGTGGACGGAGGTCACGGCCGAGGCCGCTCCCCCTCGGTGTCCGACCGTCGCGGTCGCCCTCTTTCTCTCCGTCAGATCTGCCACCCCTGGGACGCCCCTGTCACGAGGTGGTCACACGACCGGCCGGACGGGGCCTAATCGGGCTGTTCCGAGGGTGCCGGGGTGCCCGGGCCGGCGGCTGGACGGTGCTCGCTCCGTTCGCCGGTGGCTTTCTGCCGCTCGCCGTCCTCGTCGGCTTCGTCGGTCCGGGGGCGCTCGCCTCCGGTGACCCGGATGTCCGGTGCGTCCGGTCCCGGCGCGGGCAGGTCCGGTGTGACGGCGTCGGGCGTCGCCGGGACCGGGTCGGGAAGCTCTGGCTCGGGGGTGCTGTGCATCGGATTCTCCTCGTTCGATTCCACGTGGGTTCCGCACCTCGGCTGCCCCTCTCCGCGGTTCTCATTCCTCCGCTGTGGTGATGAGAGCGGCGACGCCGGGCAGGAGGACACCGTGACATCGAACACTCTCCGCACGCGCCGGAGCACCCCGGGAGACCGGCTCGTCGAGTCGCTGAGGCGCGCCCGCTCGAACCTGGGGAGCACCGCCGTACGCCTCTGGGACGACAACATCGCCGACTACGCGGCGGCCCTCACCTACTACGCGGTGTTGGCACTCGTGCCCGCCCTGCTCGTCTCGGTCTCCCTGGTGGGACTGGCCGGGACCGGCACCCGCGAGCGCCTGATCCGCGACCTCACCTCCTACGCCCCTCCCCAGTCGGCCCAGGTGCTCCGAGAGGCCCTGGAGGGCCTCACCTCTGCCCCGTCCTCCCTGTGGGCGCTGCTCGTCAGCGGAGTCCTGAGCGCACTGTGGTCCGCCTCCAGCTACTTGGCGGTCTTCCGTCGCGCTCTGCACGCGATGCACCGGCTGCCCGACACACGGCCGCCGCTGCGTGCGGCGCACGTCCTCGTCCTCACCGCCGGCGTGCTGTTGGCCCTGCTCGTCGCGGGCGCCGCGAGCCTCGTCGCGACCGGCCCCGTGGCCCGTCGGCTCGCAGCGGCCGCCGGCCACTCGGGCACGGACGCCATGGCCGTCCTGCGGTGGCCGGTGCTCCTGGTGATCGTCACGGCGCTGATCCTCATCCTCTACCGGACCGGACCCGCCCAGGCCCGCGGCGCGCGCCGGGGGTTTCCGGGCGGCGCCCTGGCGGCCTTCCTGTGGCTCGGCGCTTCGGCGCTCTTCACCCTCTACACGCAGTTCGGGACCTACAGCCGCCTCTACGGTTCGCTGGCGGGGGTCGTCGTCTTCCTCGTGTGGCTGTGGTTCAGCAACCTGGCCCTGCTCGCCGGCGCGCAGTTCAACGCGGTGCTCGCACGGCCCGGGCGACGAACCGGCGAGGCGCCGGCGGACGCCGCGACGGCCTCCTCCTACAGGTAGCGGCGGATGGGGAGCACCGCGGTCTCCCGGGCGCGCTGCAACAGCGAGCGCCGCTTCCACCGGTCCGGGCTGATCAGTTCGCTGACCTCGAGGTCCTCGTCGTAGTGCGCGTCGAGGGTGGCGGTGAACTTGGCGTCCATGACGGCGAGCATGACCTCCTCGTCGTGATCGAGGGAGCGGCGGTTGAAGTTCGTGGAGCCGATCAGGGACACGACGCCGTCCATGGTGACGACCTTCGCGTGCATCATGGTCGGCTGGTACTGGTGGATGCGCACGCCGCAGGCGGTCAGCTCCTCGTAGCGGTGCTGACCCGCCAGCTGGCACACCCGCTTGTCCGTGTAGGGGCCGGGCAGCAGGATCTCGACTTCCACGCCTCGGCGGGCCGTGGCGCAGAGCAGGTCGATGAAGTAGCTGTCGGGCGCGAAGTAGGCGGTCGCCAGACGGACCCGTTCCTCGGCCGATTCGAGGATCACGCGCATCAGGGTCTGCATGTCCTGCCAGCCGAAGCTGGCCGAGCCGCGGACCACCTGCACGATGGCGCTCCCGCTCGGGCGGTGGCTCACGAACCGGTCGCGTTCGTCGAAGAGTTCCGTGTGGCATTCGGCCCAGTTCTGGGCGAAGGCGGCGGCGATGCCGTCCACGGCGGGGCCCTGGACCTCGACGTGCGTGTCCCGCCACTCGTGGGGGTTGCGCGCGTCACCGCACCACTCCTCGGCGATCCCGACGCCTCCGGTGAAAGCGGTCCGCTCGTCGACCACGAGGACCTTGCGGTGACAGCGGTGGTTCTGCTTGAGCGGTGAGAGGTAGAGCGGCTTGCGGAACCAGGCGACCTCGACTCCGGCCTCGCTCATCCGGTCCAGCAGGTCCCGCTCTATCAGGCGGCTGCCGAAGCCGTCCAGCAGCAGCCTCACCCGTACCCCCGCACGCGCCCGGTCGGACAGGGCGACGGCGAAACGCCGCGCGATGTCACCCCGCCAGTAGACGAAGGTCATCATGTCGACGGTGTGACGGGCGCTGTCGATCGCGTCCAGCATCGCGGCGAAGATCTCGTCCCCGTTGCGCAGAGGACGTACGGCGTTGCCCTCGGTCGCCGCAACGCCGATGAGCCTTTCCAGGCGCCGACGTATGCGGTGGATCCGTTCGTCGACCGGGCCGCTGTCGGCCGTCGCGGTCGTTGCACCGCCGAAAGGCGTTTCTCTGTCAGACATACCGGTACTCCTCGGTCGGGCCGTCGGCGATCAGGATCACATGCGACAGCATCCAGGAGTCCGGCCGCTTCGCAGCACCGTGCCCCGCCGAGCTGGCGCGCGGCGGGGCACGGCAAGGGCCGAATCTATCAATGGCCTCCGTGGCGGACCGGCCCCTCCGGGCTCACCTGTACGCCGTCCCGCGCGTAGCGGTTGACCGGACGCGGCAGGCCGTAGTTCTCGCGGAGAGTGCGGGCGGTGTACTCGGTGCGGAAGAGGCCGCGGCGCTGGAGGATCGGCACGACGTGGTCGACGAAGTCGGTCAGGCCGGTCGGCAGGACGGGGGCCATGATGTTGAAGCCGTCGGCGGCTCCCTGCGTGAACCACTCCTCCAGCTGGTCGGCGATCTGCTCGGGGGTGCCGGCGAAGGTGCGGTGACCGCGGCCGGCGCCGAGGCGGGCGATCAGCTCGCGCAGGCTGAGCCCGTCGCGGCGGGCGAGCTCGGCGACGAGGGTGAAGCGGCTCTTGTTGCCGTTGATGTCCCGCTCCTCGGGGAGGTCGGGCAGCGGGCCGTCCAGGGGCAGGCCGGTGAGGTCCACGTTCAGCATGCCGGAGAGCTGGGCGAGGCCGTACTCGGGGATCTGGAGGTCGGTGAGCTGCTGTTCGAGGGCCTTCGCCTCGGCCTCGGTGGACCCGATGACGGGGGCGATGCCGGGCAGGACGAGCAGGTCGCTCTCGGCCCGGCCGTACCGGGCGAGCCGGGACTTGAGGTCCTTGTAGAAGGCCTGGCCGTCGGCGAGGGTCTGCTGGGCGGTGAAGACGGCCTCGGCGTACCGGGCGGCGAACTCCTTGCCGTCCTCGGAGGATCCGGCCTGCACGAGCAGCGGGTACCCCTGCGGGGAGCGCGGCACGTTGAGCGGTCCGGCGACGCCGAAGTGCTCGCCGCGGTGGGCGGCGGGGTGGAGCTTGTCGGTGTCGGCGTAGATGCCGCGCTCCTTGTCGAGGACGATCGCGTCGTCCTCCCAGCTGTCCCAGAGCTTGAGGGCGACGTCGAGGAACTCGCGGGCCCGCTCGTAGCGGCGGGCATGCTCCAGGTGCTCGTCGCGGTTGAAGTTGCGGGCCTCGTCGACGCTGCCGGAGGTGACGATGTTCCAGCCGGCGCGGCCGCCGCTGATGTGGTCGAGGGAGGCGAACTTCCGGGCCAGGTTGTAGGGCTCGTTGAAGGTGGTGGAGACGGTGGCGATCAGTCCGATGTGCTCGGTGACGGCGGCGATCGCGGAGAGCAGGGTGAGCGGCTCGAAGCCGCCGAGGGCGTTGTAGCGTGCCTTGCCCCAGAGCGCGACCCCGTCGGCGAAGAAGATGGAGTCGAGCCTTCCGCGCTCGGCGGTGCGGGCCAGCTCCTGGAAGTACCGCAGGTCGGTCGCGCGTTCGGGGCTGCTGTCGGGGTGGCGCCAGGCGGCGTCGTGGTGTCCGGCGTTCATGAGGAACGCGTTGAGGTGGAGGGTGCGGGATGCGGTCATGTCCGGTCCTGGGGTTTCGGTGGCGAGACGGTGGCTGCTCGGGGCGCGGCCGACCGGCGGGGGCGGTGAGCCGGCTGCGGGACGGGCGGCCGGGGCCGCGGGCGGCGGGCGCTCTCGTCCCCGCGGGCGGCGCTCTCGTCCGCTGCGCGGCGTCGTAAGGCGAGCGGGATCAGGCCGGGACGCGCCAGAGGCTGAGACGGCGTTCGATCGTGACCAGCAGCTGGTTGAAGGCCACGCCGATGGCGGAGATCGTGACGATGCCCGCGTACATCTGCGGGATCGCGAAGTTGAACTGCGAGGCGTTGATCAGGTAGCCGAGGCCTGCCTTGGCGCCGATCATCTCGGCGGCCACGAGGACGAGGATGGACACGGCCCCGGCGAGCCGGATGCCGGTGAAGACGGCCGGCACGGAGGCCGGGAGGATCACCTTCTGGAAGAGCCTCGGGGTGGACAGGTCCATCGAGCGCCCCAGCCTGATCAGCGTGGGGTCGGCGTTGCCGACGGCGCTGATGGTGTTCAGCAGGATCGGCCAGACGCAGGCGTAGACGACGATGGAGACCTTCGACGTCTCCCCGATGCCGAGGAGCAGCACGAAGACCGGCAGCAGGGCGAGGGCCGCGGTGTTCCGGAACACCTCGAGGAGCGGGCCGAGGACGGCGGCCACGGGCCGGTACCAGCCGATGAGCAGGCCGAGCGGGACGGCGACGGCCACGGCGATCCCGAAGCCGCCGAAGGAGCGGGTCAGGCTGGCCGAGGTGTGCTCGACGAGCTGGCCGTTGCCCAGCAGTTCCCACCAGGCCTCGCCGACCACGCTGACGGGCGGCAGGAAGGTGGCGTCGACCAGGCCGAGCCGGGGCGCGGCCTCCCATACGGCGAACAGGGCGAGCAGGGCGGCCGAGCGCAGTCCGACGGCCTTCAGCCCCCGCGCCAGTGCCCTTACGAGCCGCCGGGCGCGCCGGGCCGCCGGGGTCGGGGTCTTGAGCAGGTCGCCGGCCGCCGGGGACCCGCGGTCCCGGCCGGCGACCGGGGCTGCGGGCGAAGCCGGGGTGCGGACGTCCTCCTCGGGCCCGGCCAGGACGGCGGCGCGGGCCGGGTCGGTGGAACCGGGCGCGTGATCCGCGGGTGCGGACCGGTCGGTGGACGTCGCCGGCCCGGGGTCCCGTTCGGCGGCCGGAGCGGTCGGCGGGGCCGGGGGCCCGCCCGTATCCGGCTCCGGCGCCGTGGCCGGGGCCGCCGGGGTTCGGACGTCTTCGCCGGACCCCGCCAGGACAGTGGCGCCCTGGGTGCTCGCGAGGGTGGTGTCGGTGGTCATACGGTGGCCTCCTCCTTCTCCAGTTGCTGCGCGCGCGCCACCTCGTCGTGGAGCAGGGTCCAGATCTCGTGGCGGTAGCGGGCGAACTCCGGGCTGGATCGCAGGTCCTCGCCCTGGAGTCCGGCGGTGCGGGCCTCCCCGAAGGAGATGGGGACGACCTCCTTGATGCGCCCGGGGCGGGAGGTCATGACGGCCACCTTCTGGCCGAGGTAGACCGCCTCCTCGATGCCGTGCGTGATGAAGACGACCGTCTTGCCCGTGCGCTGCCAGATGCGGCGCAGCTCGTCCTGGAGGGACTCCCTGGTCTGGGCGTCGAGTGCGGCGAACGGCTCGTCCATCAGCAGCACGTCCGGGTCGTACGCCAGCGAGCGGGCGATCGCGACGCGCTGGCGCATGCCGCCGGAGAGCTCGTGCGGGTGCCGGTCCTCGAATCCGGTGAGTCCGACCAGTTCCAGGAACTCCCTTGCCCGGTAGGTTCGTTGACGTCTCGGTACGCCGGTCGCCTCCAGGCCGAACTCGACGTTTCCGAGCGCCGTCCGCCAGGGCAGCAGCGCGTACTGCTGGAAGACGATGCCCCGGTCGAGGCCGGGCCCGGTGACCGGTTTGCCGTCGAGCAGGATTCGGCCGGACGTCGGCCGGGACAGGCCGCCGAGGAGGTCCAGGAGGGTGGACTTCCCGCAGCCGCTGGGGCCCACGACGACCATGAACTCCCCGGCCGGGATCTCCAGGTCGATGCCGTCGAGTGCGGTGAACTCCTCTTTGTTCTTCCTTCCCTTCGCCGGGAAGGCCTTCGTCACTGCCTCGAACACGATCCTCGCCATGCCGGTCAGCCCTTCCCGTAACCGTTGAACTCGTTGGTGTAGAGGTCGGACGGCTTGAGCTGCCCCTTCTTGATCTCGCCGCGCTCACCGAGCCAGTCGAGCCAGAGCTGGAACTCCTTGTCGGGTATCCGGCCTCCCGGCTCGGCGATCCCGTAGGAGCGCCAGTACTTCAGGGCGGCGGTGTCCTCGTTGCGGCCGCGCTTCTTGACGATCTCCGTCATCCGCGCGATGACCTCGTCGCGCGGGGTGGTGCGGGACCACTCGATGGCCTTGGCCACGCCGGTCGTGAAGGTCCGTACGGTGTCCGGGTTCTGCTTGATGAAACGCTTGGTCATGATGTACGTGCCCGCACTGAACGGGCCGAGGAGCTCGACGTCCGTGAACAGCGGGCGGATGCCGCCGCCGGCGACGGCCTTGTCGCGCAGGATCCCGGTGAGCACGCCGACCTCGATCTGCTTCTGGCGAAGCGCCTGTTCGGTGTTGACCGGCGGCACCACGAGGGGCTCGACCTTCCCCGCGTCGGCCTTGGAGAGGCCGTTGCGACTCAGGTAGAGGTCGAGCAGGGCCTGGTAGTGCGCGCCCAGGGTGTTCATCCCGACCTTCTTGCCGATCAGGTCGCGGGCCGAGCGGATCGGGCTGTCCTCCAGGACGAAGTAACCGGCGTAGGAGTACTTGTCGGAGCCGTAGGAGGAGATGACGGCCTTGATCGGGGCGTTGCCGGCGGCGAGCTTGATGACCGCGCCGTTGAAGGCACTGCCGAAGTGCGTCTGGCCGGTGGCGGCGGACTGGATGTCCTGCGGACCGCTGATGGTGTTGCCGACCCATTCGAGCTTGACGTCCTCGAAGTAGCCCAGGTCGGCGGCGAGTTCGGGCAGGGAGACCGTTCCGACCCCTCCCTGGTACTTCAGGGTCTTGATCTGCGCGCCGGAGCCCGAGCCGCCGCCGGCGGTGGCCGTGCCGCAGCTCACCGCGGCCGCCGAGATGCCGAGCAGGGTGAGGAACTGGCGACGGGAGGTGGTGGTCGAGGTGAAGGCTGCGGCCATGACGGTTCCTTTTCGGTACGGGGTTACGGGGTGGCGGTGAGCTCGGCGGCGGGGGCGGAGCGCAGGGCGTCGGCGAACTCGTCGACGGCCTGGTAGAGGTCCAGCTCCGCCTCGGGCCGCAGCCGGTCGGGGCCGCTGCCGCGCTCGACGGAGGAGTCGAGGACGAACCGGCCCGCCGTGACGTGCCGGGCGCCGAGCGCGGCGAGCACGGGGCGCAGGGCGTAGTCGATGGTCAGGACGTGGGCGAGGCTGCCGCCGGTGGCCAGGGGCAGGATCGTCTTCCCGGCCAGCCCGTCCTGCGGGAGCAGGTCGAGGAAGGCCTTGAGCAGGCCGGTGTACGAGGCCTTGTAGACCGGGGTCGCGATGACCAGGCCGTCGGCCTCGGCGACGGCTTCGAGCGCCCGGCGGATGGCCGGCTCACCGCGGCGGGCGGAGAGCAGGTCGGCGGCGGGCAGGTCGCGTACGGAAAGGTGCGCGGTCTCGAAACCGGAGTGCGCCAAGCGGCGCACCACGTGGTCGGAGACGACGACGGTACGGGAGTGGGCGGAGGGGCTGCCGGTGATGGCGAGCAGGTTGGGCACGGGGGCTCCTTGCGGGACGGTCAGACGGCGGTCGAAGCTCCGGAGGCGATGCCGAAGGCGGGGTCCGGAACGGTCTCGGGGCTGATCAGGCGGGACGGCACCCCGTCGGGCCCGACCGGAACGTCCCCGTCGACCGTCACGCGGCGCAGGGTGCGCTCGTGCTCGTCGGAGTCGTCCACGCCGTAGTGCTGGGTGGCGCGGTTGTCCCAGATCGCGACGTCACCGGCCCGCCACTGCCAGCGCACGGTGTTCTCGGGGCGCTCGATGTGCGCCTGGAAGAGGTCCAGCAGGGCGCGCGAGTCGCGGCCGGTGAGCCCGTCGATGCGCTGGACGAAGTTGCCGAGCAGCAGAGCGCGTTCGCCGGTCTCGGGGTGTACGCGGACCACCGGGTGCTCGGTGAGGAACGAGGTGGAGGTGAACACCTCGCGGTACTGCGCCAGCGCCTCGGGCAGCGCGTCGGGGTGGAGGGCGGCGTAGTCGTACTCGTTCGAGTGAAGCGCGCGCAGGCTGTCGGCGAGGGCCCGCAGGGGCTCGGGAAGGCCGGCGTAGGCGGTGGCCGTGTTGGCCCAGAGGGTGTTGCCGCCGTACGGGGGGACGGTGACGGCGCGGAGGATGGAGAAGGCGGGGTAGGCGGGGACGAAGGTGACGTCGGTGTGCCACTGGTTGGCGCGGGCACCGTGGTGGGAGTCGATGCCGAGGGCGTAACGCCCGTCCGCGGAGGGGACGGTGGGGTGGGCGACGGGCGTGCCGAGCAGCCGGGCGAAGGCCTCGTGCGCGGCCTCGTCGAGGTGGTCCTGGTCGCGGAGGAAGACGACCTTGTGGGCGAGCAGCGCGGCCCGGACCTCGGCGACGGCCTCCGCGGGGAGGTCGCCGCCGAGGCGGACGCCGCCGATCTCGGCGCCGATGCGGCCGCCGATCTTGGTGACCGTGGGCAGGGTGGTGGTAGCGGTGGCCATGGAAGCTCCCTGGGGAGGGCGAAGGGGGAACAGGGCTACGGGTGAGCGACCCGCCGCGGTGCGCGGGCAGACGGGTGGTGAGGGAAACGTGGCGCGGAGGTCGTCCCGTGCGGCGGACACGGCCGCGCTGCCTGGGGACGGCGCGGCCTGTCAGGCGCGGCCCCGGTAGTCGGGACGGCGCGGCCCGTCAGGGGCGGCCCCGGTAGTCGGGACGGGGCGGCCCGTCAGGGGCGGCCCCGGTAGTCGGGACGAGCGCCCGGATCAGGTCGCGCTCAGGCCTGACAGCGGCCCGGACACGCGCCCGGCGCGGTACAGGGGCCGGGGGTGTGGAGCCGCGGGACGAGAAGTTCGTTCGCGGACATGTCCCGGAGCGTGTCAGCGCCCCCACCCCCGGTCAACCCCTGCTCCCCTCCCGGCCCCGAACCTGGGCGGTCCCGCGCGCACCCCCGCCGAACTGGCCTTTTGCTGTTCCTCGCGTCCCCATCGCCTCACCTGCGGCGGCCGAAAAGCGTGGCTGGATTTCACGGTCCCGCAACGCCGCCGCCACGCTCCCCGGTCCCGCCGCGCAGAAACGACAGACCGATGCCACCATCCGCGGCATCGACCGGCCGGCCGTGACACCGTTCTTCGGCCACCGTGCGAACGAGTGCGTACGGGTCGCTGAACCCTGTGCCGGCCCCGACGAGAAGAAGGATCGCGGCTTGATCGCGCTGCGGAGTACGAAGCACCACCGATCCGGGTTCGCCCCGGGGAGGGGTGGTCAGGTGGTGGGGGCGTCGGGGTGGATGGTGAAGACCTGGTCGAGGCCGACGATGCGCAGGATGCGCAGCGTGTTGGCGGGGACGGCGGCCAGGACGATGTCGGCGCCGGCGGTCAGAGCGTGCTGGCGGGCGGCGAGGAGGGCGGTGATGCCGCTGGAATCGCAGAACTCCAGACCTGTCAGGTCGATCACCAGGCGCTGGCCGGACTGGAGGGCGAGGCGCTCGACCTCTCGACGCAGCTCGGCGGCGTGGGCGTAGTCCAGGTCGCCGGCGACTTCCACGACGGGGCCGGTGACGGTGGTTCGGTCGGTCATGCTCAGCGGGCTCATCGGGTCTTATTCGTTGTCGGGCGGGGGTGCGGATGGGTGGCGGGTACGCCGAAGGCGAGCAGGGCGGTGTCGTCGTCGAGACCGTCGCCGAATCCGTCCAGCAGTTCGGTCAGCGCGGTGATCGTTTCCTGGGCGGTGGCGCCGGCGTGGGCGGTGGCGAAGGCGTGCAGGGCGTCCTCCCCGTACAGGCTCTCGCGGGTGGCGCCGGTGCGTGCTTCGGTGAGGCCGTCGGTGTAGAGCAGGAGGGTGTCGCCGGGCGCGAGGGTGGTCTCGGCGGTGGTGAAGGACGCGTCGGGAAGGGCGCCGACGAGCAGGCCGCCGGGGGTGGGCAGGAACTCCGCGTGTCCGCCGGCGCGCAGGATCAGGGCCGGCGGGTGGCCGCCGGAGGCGAGCCGGACCACGAGGCGGCCCGGGTCGGCGCCGGTGTCGATGAAGCCGAAGATGGCGGTGCAGTAGCGGGGATCGCCGCCGACGGCGTACCGCTCGTGCAGCGCGGAGTTCAGCGTGGCCAACACCGCGGCCGGTTCCGGGGTGTGGAAGGCGGCGGCACGCAGGGTGTAGCGGGTCAGGGAGGTGACAGCCGCGGCCTCGGGGCCCTTGCCGCACACATCGCCGAGGAAGAAGCCCCAACGGGTGTTGTCGAGGGGGAACAGGTCGTAGAAGTCGCCGCCCAGGCGGTCGGCGGAGGCCGTGTGGTAGTGGACGGCCGTCTCCATCCCCGGCACGGCGGGCAGGGTGACGGGCAGCAGGGACTGCTGCAGCACGGCCAGGGCGTCGGCCAGCCGGGCCCGGTCGGCCTCGGCCTGCCGGTGCGCCGCTTCCGCCTCCGCGCGTGCCTGCTCGGCCTCGGCCCGGGCCT
This sequence comes from Streptomyces sp. NPDC043176, assembly GCF_056436715.1. Taxonomy (NCBI): domain Bacteria; kingdom Bacillati; phylum Actinomycetota; class Actinomycetes; order Kitasatosporales; family Streptomycetaceae; genus Streptomyces; species Streptomyces sp. NPDC043176. The sequence goes on along the minus strand of NZ_JBWKCA010000024.1, from coordinate 81,209 downwards.
TTTCCGCCTCCTGCTTGCGCCGCAGGAGTTCTTCCTCGTAGGAGCGGCGGTCGGAGGCGTCGAAGACGGTGGTGCGGATCAGCAGCGGCTCGCCCTCGCTGCCGTGCTTGACGGTGGAGGAGACCAGTACAGGCAGTCGGCCGCCGGCGACCTTCATCTCCAGGGCGATGCCGTGCAGCTCCCCCTGCAGCCGCAGCAGCGGCGCGAAGTGCGTCTCGTGGTAGAGCTTGCCACCGACCGTGAGCAGATCGGCGAAACGTCTACGCCCCACCACCGCCCGGCGCTCCAGACCGAGCCACTCCAGCAGCGTGGTGTTGATCTTGGCGATGGTGCCGTCCATCAGCGTGGACAGGTACCCGCAGGGGGCCGACTCGTACAGTTCTTCGACGCTGTCCTCCAGCAGCGCGGTGAACACCGCGTCGGTCGCCGTCCCGTTCCCGGATTCCGTCGGTTCCGGCTCCTCCCCCACCCGGCACATCACAGCGACTCCAGGAAGGCGAGGATCGCCTGAGCGGTGGCCTCGGGCGCGCTCAGCTGCGGGCAGTGACCGGTGGCGTCCAGGGTGACCAGGCGGGAGGAGTGGATCGCGGCGTGGACGTACGCGCCGACCTCGCGGGGGGCGATGACGTCCTGAGCGCACTCCAGCACCAGCGTCGGCACCTTCACGCTCTTCAGGTCCTGGCGGCTGTCGGACAGGAACGTGGTGCGGGCGAAGACCCGCGCGATGTCGGGATCGGTCGCGCAGAAACTGTTGGTCAGCTCCTCCCCGAGCTCGGGGCGCTCCGGGTTGCCCATGATCACCGGGGCTATGGCCGATGACCAGCCCAGATAGTTCGACTCCAGAGAGGCCAGCAGCTCGTCGATGTCCTCCGCGGTGAACCCGCCGCGGTAGCCGTCGTCGTCGATGTAGCACGGCGAGGGCGCGACCATCACCAGCGTCCCGATCCGCTCCGGCGCCGCCCGCGCCGCCAGCACGCCCACCATGGCGCTGACCGAGTGCCCCACGAACACCACCTGCTCGAGATCCAGCTCCCGGCAGACCTCCACCACGTCCTGGGCGTAGCCGTCCAGCGAGGCGTACCGTTCCTCGCTCCAGGCCGACAGGTCCGAACCGCCGGAGCCGACGTAGTCGAACAGCACGACCCGGTAGCGCTCGGACAGGGCCGGCACGACCAGACGCCACAGGTTCTGATCACAGCCGAACCCGTGCGCCAGCACCAGCGTCGGCCCGTTCCGACGGCCGGTGACCGTCACGTTGTTCCTGCGGTAGATGTCCACGCCAGCCATACTTTCATCCGGGGTCGGTACACCCGAACGGCAGGCACGGGCGCTTCCCCCCATGCCCGGCTTCGTGAGGATCATGCGGACGCGCCCAGGCGCATCCGCACCGCGCTGCCGGAGGAGACACCTAGGAACGAGTAGCCACGACAGCGATGACAGAGGCCCGGAACTTCCCGGAGTACCTGACGGCCTCAAAAACGGTCTGCTCCGTCCCCGCCGCCGACGGGGACGAGGTCAAGCGACAGGCCAAGGACCCAGCCGAGGGTAGTGGGCCATTCGGGTGCGGCATGCACGGACGGTCGGCAGACCGACGAATCGCACATCCGAACAGATCGTGTTCGGCTTGTCCCTGTATGAGTGGAGAGTGAGAGCTCGGAGGGAGAGGGACGCGTATGCCCCAGGAGGCCGATGCCACCGTTGCGGATGGGGAGCACGGGCCGCGGGACGGTGACCGCAGGACGCGCGAGGTCGATCTGCGGCGCGTGGGGATCGATCCGGACTTCTGGTACCCCGTCGCCCGGTCGGCGGGCCTGCGCAGGGGCAAGGTCCGCGCGGTGTCCTTCGCGGGGCGGCGCATCGCGCTCTACCGGGGTGCGGGTGGTACCGCGTACGCCTTGGAGGATCGCTGCGCCCACCGGCAGGTGCCGCTGAGCCTGGGCGTGGTGGAGGGCGAGATCCTCCGCTGCTGTTACCACGCCTGGGCCTACCGCGGGAACGGGCGCATCTCGCAGATCCCCTACCTCCCCAAGGGCGCCGAACGACCGCCCCGAGGGGTGCGCTCCTACCCCGTCCGAGAGCGCTACGGACTCGTCTTCGTCTTCCCCGGCGACCCCGCCAGGGCGGCGGACGCCCCCCTGCCCGTCCTCCCCGAGGCGGAATCGGCCCGGCACCGGACGATGATGTTCTCTCGCACGGTGCGCTGCCACTACTCGTTCCTGCACGAGAACCTGCTCGACATGAACCACCAGTTCCTCCACCGGGGCGTCCTGGGCCGGATCCAGCCGAAACTGCTCGGCTACGACAGGGGTCCGAGTTCCGTGGAGGCCAGGTACCTCTTCGTCCCCTCCGGCGGCAGGAAGGACCGGGGCGCGGGCCTGCTCTCCGCCGAGGGCGTGGGCGGCGCCTCGACGCCCGACGTCGTCACCATCCGAACGGAGTACCCCTACCAGACCCTGCGGGCGGTTCCCGAATCGTCCGACTCGGCGGCCTTCTCCCTGTGGGCGGCCTACGTGCCGGAGGACGCCGAGCAGCGTGTGAGCCGGGTCTTCGGTCTGCTCATGATCGCGAAGCCGCCCGTCCCCGGCGCCCTGCACCTGGCCTGGCCGCTGATCCGGCGCTTCACCGAGCGCGTGTTCGCCCAGGACAGGATGGCCGTCGAGGCCGAACAGAGAGCCTGGGACGAGCAGCGGGAAGACCTGAACCAGGAGGTCTTCCCGCTGATCCTGGACGTGCGGAAGGTACTGCGTGCGAACGGCGTCGCCCTCGCTCCCCCGCCTGCCCCCTACCCGGGCTGCCCCGACGCGGACCTGCGCACCGCAAGCCTCGGAAGCACGCCCTGACAGAGGGAGCGAGAACAGTCCGCCACCGGGCACAGCATCAGCTGAAGCTCGATCCGGCTCTGCGGCGAGCAGCGCGACTGCGCGACCCGTCTCCGCCTGCCGACTGCGTTCGCAGCCTCTGGCCCGATGCACGGCGCCCACCTCCGTCCGCTGTCGCCGGACCCTCCCCGGGCGACACGCTTTCGCTGCTTCAGGAGGGAGGCCCTCCGATCAGTGGACGATCAGGTCAGGTACGAGCGCGCGGAGTTCGTCCACCGGCAGGACGCCGTCGCGGACGAGCACCGGTGCCTCGCCGCTCAGGTCCACGATCGATGACGAGATCGCGCCGGCGGTGCGGCCGCCGTCGAGGTAGACCGCCACGGAGTCGCCCAGCATCCCCTGGGCGGCGTCGCAGTCCTGAGGCGACGGGTGGTCCGTGAGGTTGGCGCTGGAGACGGCCAGCGGGCCCGTCGTCGCGAGGAGTTCCAGGGTGAGCGGGTGGTCCGGCATGCGGACGGCGACCGTGCCGCCGGTCTCGCCCAGGTCCCAGTCCAGGGAGGCCCGGTGCCGGACCACGAGGGTGAGGCCGCCCGGCCAGAAGGCGTCGATCAACGCGCCCGCCGCGTCCGGGAGCCCGTCCGTCAGCCCGTCCAGGGCGGCGGCCGAGTCGACCAGGACGGGGGAGGGTTTGTGGCGGCCGCGGCCCTTCGCCGCGAGCAGGGCGGCGACGGCCTTCGGGTCGAAGGCGTCCGCGCCGACCCCGTACACGGTGTCGGTGGGCAGGACCACCAGTTCGCCGCGGCGTACGGCGGCCGCGGCCCCGGCGAGGCCCGCGGCGCGGACCGCCGGGTCGGAGCAGTCGAAACGGGCCGTCACGCCGGGGTTCCCTCCTCCGCCACGACACCGTGCGTGGTGACCAGGCGGGCGCTGCCGCCCGCCAGTTCGTAGCCGAGGCCGACGACGGCGATCTCGCCCGCCGCCACCTGGTCGGACAGCAGCCGGGAACGGTCCAGGAGCAGGTCCGCGGTGTGCCGGATGTGCTCGTCGACGATGTCGCTGTCCTCCGTCAGACCGGCGGTCCGGGCCGCCAGTATGCTCGGCGTCACCCGCTCCACGACGTCCCGCACGAAGCCGGTGGCCGCGAAGCCCTCCTCGACGGCCGCGCGGGCCGCGGCGACCGCGCCGCAGGAGTCGTGGCCCAGCACGACCACGAGCCGCGCGCCGAGGATGCTCGTCGCGTACTCGACGCTGCCCAGGACCTCGGGGCCGAGGACGTGACCCGCGGTGCGGACGACGAACAGGTCGCCGAGCCCCCGGTCGAAGATGATCTCGGCCGCGAGCCGCGAGTCGGAACAGCCGAGGATGACGGCGAACGGGTCCTGGCCGGGCGCGAGCTCCGTACGGCGGGCCGCGTCCTGGTTCGGGTGCTCGGGCGTGCCCGAGACGAAGCGACGGTTGCCGTCGAGAAGGGCGTCGAGGGCAAGGGCAGGAGAGGTTCTGGGCATGACGTCACCTTATGATCTCATGCCGTTTTCGGCTTCGACCGTTCATGTACTGGACTCGAAAGGTCCCGCGCTCGGCACCATCGACGGCGCGTCGCCGCGCCTGTGACGTGTCCTGGTGTCGAGCCGGGGCACGGGGTGGGCGTCTCTTTCGTGCTGAGGGGCCGGTGAGCGCCCGGCGCCCCCGGCACGGGGCCGGTGGTCGCGGGGGCGGTGGTGCTCATGCTCGTGGCCGCGATGGGCGGCTGCGCGGGTTCCTCCCGTTCGGAGGAGGACTACCGGCGCAAGGCGGCCAACACCGCGGAGGCGGCGGCTTCGGCGGTGTCCGCGGCCGGGCTGGCGGTGGAAGCCGCCGGAAAGGGCCGGCTGACCGGGCCGTACGTGTCGGTGCTGCTGGGCGAGACGGAGACCGATCTGCTGGCCGCGCAGGGCACGTTCGAGTCCCGGCAGCCACCGGACGAGGCGGCCGACGCCGTCCGCGAACGCCTGGGCACGGTGCTGGACGACGCGGCGGACGTCCTGGCGGAGCTACGGATCGGGGCCGTTCGGCGCGGCGCTGGAGACGGCTCTGTCCTCGGGCTACATCGTGGCGCAGTACTTCGGCTGGACCTGGGGCAAGACGGCCGCGTCCGGGACCGTGACGGCCGGGAGATCGGACACGTCAGCGACGTACGGCTGCGCGAGCACCCGTCCCCGGACGGGCACCGTACGCACACCGTGCTGAGGATCGAGGGCCTCGTCGTGGCCACCCGCACCCGCGGCCGGCTGACCGCCTACGGCCACCGGCCCGTCGACGGCCCCTGGCCCTTGGCTCTGCTCGCCTGCGGGGACTTGTGGGTCAGTGCGCCTTCCACAGGCTCCGGCAGACTTCGTCCCGCCTTTGACCGCCGGAGGTTCCCGGTTGCCGGAAAAGCCCTGCGGACCGGCCCGTCACCCCTACGGCCGCCTTTATGCGGGCGACGCAGGCACCGAAGCCGCCTTCCCGGCCGGGAGTGGCAGGCGCGTCTTCCCTCACACCGTCGGTTCAGCGTGAGGGCCCCCGATCGCCCGCTCGGAGTGGGACATCCCGGCGCACGGTGTGTTCTGAAACGGGTTCGACGTGCTGTGGGAGGCCGCCGGCGAGCCCGGATGGAGAGGCCCGCTACCTCCGCTCAGGGTGGCGGGCCCTTCCTCGGGGGGTCCTGCTGGGCAGCGGCCCGGGCTGAGCCCCGGCACGTTGTGGTGGATCGCCCTCTTCGCCTGCAGGTGGCGGCGCGGGAGTGGTGGCGGGAGCAGGCGGAGCGGGTGGTCGTGGCGGGTGTCAGTCGGTGGGTTGCAGGTGGGCGAAGACGACGAGGTTTTCGGTGTAGTCCTTGGCCGTGCGGTCGTAGGGACCTGCGCAGGTGATGAGCCGGACGAGGGCGTCGGGGGTGTCGTCGTAGACGCGCTTGTCCGGGAAGTCGTCCTTGCGGAAGCTCTCCACGGAGTCGATGAGGAAGACCGCGGTGGTGCCGTCGGCGCGCGCGACCTCGAAGGAGTCGCCGGCCTCGAGTTCGCCGAGCCGGGCGAAGACAGCCGGCGCGGTGGCCGTGTCGAGATGGCCGGCGATGAGCGCGGTCCCCCGCTCGCCGGGAGCGATACCGGCGGTGTGCCATCCGACGAGATTGGTGTCGTCGGCAGGGGGCGGGTCCAAAGCCCCGGAGGGCCCGATCTTCAGGCCGGTGAACGGGGCGTCGACACCGATCTTGTCGATCCTCAGGCGGGTGGGAATCGCTCTGGGCATCGAGAGACCGGACGGCGGGTCGTTTTTCGGCGGGGCCCGGTGGGGTGTACGAGGGGACGCCGAAGCGACGGCCGCCGGGTCCGACACCGTCGTGGAAGGTGCCCCGGGGCGGGGGGCAGCGGTCTCGTCCTGCGTGAACGGGTTCGGTCCGAGGAGGACCAGGAGCGCGGCGAGCGCCGTCGTCCAGAACACTGTGGGTACGACCCATCGTGCCGGGCGGCGCGGTGCTTCTTCGCTCGCGGGGTCGGGCGGGTGTTCCATCACGGACGTCTTTTCATCGGGCATGGCGGATCCGGGGTCGCGTGGCGAGCAGAAACTGTCTCCGCGGCGCAGGGGCCGCCCTCAGGACGGCAGCCCCTGCGCCGGGACGGCTATCACGCGGACGCGCCGGCGGTCTTCTTGCGGCGGTGAAGGACGAACGCGGCCGCCCCGCCCGCCAGCACCAGCGCGCCGGTCAGGCTCATGCCGTTCCCTGCCAGACCGCCGCCACCGGTGTGCATACCGCCTTTGGGCTTGTCGTGCTTGTACCCCTCCTGCTTCTGCTGCTCGGGCTTGCCCCAGTCGTCGGCGTTGACCGCGGACAGAGCGCCCGATCCCGTGTGCATCCCGCCGTACGGCTTGTCGTGCTTCTTCTCGTAGTCGCCGCTCTTGTCGTGCTCCTTCGACCAGTCGTCTCCGCTCACCGCGGTGAGCGCACCGCCACCGGTGTGCATGCCGCCGTACGGCTTGTCGTGGTCCTTGCCGCCCTTGTGGTGCTCCTTCTTGTCGTGCTCGTCCTTGGACCAGTCGTCTCCGCCGAGCAGGGACAGGGCGCCGGAGCCGGTGTGCACGCCACCGTGCGGCTTGTCGTGGTCACGCTTCTGGCTGTGGGCGGAGTCGTCCTTGTCCCAGTCGCCGGCCGTGAGCGCGTACGCGCCGGGCGTGGTGAGGGCCAGCGCGCCGACGGTGGCGGTGGCGGCGAAGAGAATGCGGGCAGAGCGCATCGACGTCTTCCTTTCATCCGCTGCGTCAGCCGACTGCTGTCTGCTTCCGTACGCAGCGACATGGCCCACCGTCAGCTCTTGGGTGACGGACCGCCACCCGAGCTAGTACATATGGGAATCAGGAGCACCGATGTCAGCTGGTCGCCCTGACGCAGGCGTTGCCTGCCAGGACGCGACGGCAGTCGAACTCCGGCCGGCCGGCGGGGAGGGCGCCGATGAGGTCGGCGCGGCCGTTGAGGACGTTGATCTTGCAGAGCGCTGCTTGCCGTCGGTGACGACCGCATTTACGTCCGGAGAGGGCGGCAGGGGGCGGAGGTGGGTTCGGCGTCCGGCGAGCGAACCGCCGTTCGGCTGTCCCGTTTGCCCCCGCAGTGGGGCCCCTGCTGTCAGTCGCGTGCCCATCCGGCAACCGGCCGGCACCCGCGACGGCGACCGGTGCGTCACCCGAGGTGGCGCGGCAGCAGGCGGGGCGCGGCCCGTACCGCAGTGGCCGCCGCCAGCCCGATGGCGGCTCCTGCGGCGACGTCGGAGGGGTAGTGGGCGCCGCTGTGGACCCGCTCGATCGCCACCAGAACCGTGGGTACGGCGCACGCGGTGCCCGCCCACGGCCAGGTCGGAGCGACGGCGGCGGTGAACGCGACAGCGGCGGCGGTGTGCCCGGAGGGAAAAGAGGAGCTGTCGGGCCGGTCCTCCACGTCCCCGTGCGGGATCCACTCCCTCGGGGGACGGCGGCGTTCGACGAGTCGCTTCGCCACCCCGTTGGCAAGCACCTGCGCCACCACCATGCCCGCAACGCCCGCCGCCGCGGCCTTGCGGCCCCTCCAGCCGCCCCCGGCCGCCATGAGCATGGCCACCGCCCACCACGGCTTCGTGTGCTCGGCCGCATCCTCCACCGGCGGCAGCAGGCCACGCGCCCATGGGGTATCCCAGGACGCCATGCGCTTGGTCAGCCGGTTCTCGCCCGCCCGCAGGGACGCCAGAAGCCTCATGGTCAGCAGCTGCCCCCACCGAGGCCGTGCAGACCGTGATCACTCCATCCGGCGGCGGTCCTCCTCACTCCACCTGCCCCCGCCCTTGGCGTTCGGAGCAGCCCAGCACCACAGCACGATCATGACCACGACCAGGAGGACCAGGGCCGGTCACTTCGCGATCGATCACACCGTCACCGCACTGTCACCGATCCCCAGGGCGGCACCGGCCTGCCGGGCCGGCACGCCGTAACGGCTCAGCGCCGCGGCCCGGTCGACCGGCTCGTCGTCCTTGAACTCCTCGAAGGTGCCGCGCGGCACCGCCCGCCAAGAACGTTTGGGCAGCTCGCCGGGCTTGTCCGGTACCGCTCATCCGGCCCCGCACTGCCGTCCTGGTCCGCGTCCAGGCGGTCGTGATCGTCTCCCCGCCCCGGATTCGGCGCGATGGGGATACCTGGCGGCCTTTCACACCGTCGCAGCCCATGCCTCTCCCATTTCCGTACCGAGAACACGTTTGCCCCCGGCCGCACGGGTAGTGGCCCAAATGGGCACAAAAGGTATTGATCACAAAAACCAGGAGGAGAGCGCGTATGATCACGCAAGAGCAGATCCCGGCCGTGCTGGACCACCCGGTCTACGACACCGACGGGAACGAAATCGGCGAGGCCAAGCACGTCTTCCTCGACGATGTCACCGGCCGGCCCGAATGGGTCAGCGTCAAGACCGGCATGTTCGGCACCAGCGAGTCCTTCGTCCCCATCCAGAACGCCACCATGGTCGAGGACCACCTGGAAGTCCCCTTCGCCAAGGACAAGGTCAAGGACGCCCCCAACGTCGACGTCGACTCCGGCGGCCACCTCTCCGAAGACGAAGAACACCGCCTGTACGAGCACTACGGCATCGACTGGGACACCGCCTGGACCCAGGCCAACCAGCCCGGTACCGCCGGCTGGGCCCGCACCGGCGACACCACCATGCAGGGCACGCAAGGCATGGACACCTCCGACGAGGCGATGACCCGCTCCGAGGAGCAGATGCACGTGGGCATCGAGCGCCAGGAAACCGGACGGGCCAGGCTGCGCAAGTACGTCGTGACCGAGGAAGTCCAGCAGACCATCCCCGTCCGCCACGAAGAAGTCCGCGTCGAACGCGAACCCATCACCGACGCCAACCGCGATGCCGCGATGTCGGGCCCGGACATCAGCGAAGCCGAGCACGAGGTCATCCTCCACGAAGAACGCCCCGTCGTCGCAACCGAGGCCGTCCCCGTGGAGCGCGTCCGCCTGACCGCCGAGGAACACGTCGACGAGGAGACCGTCACCGGCGAGATCCGCAAGGAGAAGATCGAATCCGACACGTCCGACGACGACATGCGCGACCGTTGAACCCACCGGATCCGCCCGCCCCGAGCATGCCGATGGAGCAGGCCCCGGTCGACCGGCCGGGGCCTGCTCCCGATCAAGACCGAACTCGCCGATGAGCACGGCACGGCGACCTCGCCTCGCATCGCGGGTGTGCCCTGGCGCGGAAGGCCACCAAAGGGATCCACAGACAGGATGAGTGACCGCCAAGCAGCGGCGGCGCCCTCCGGGCCCGGCATGGCCGCACCGGGCGGCACCCCGGTGGGCAGGCGGGCCGCCGGCAGTGGCATGGACTACAGGGGTGGTCCGACCAACACCCAGGGGAAGCGGCTGGAGCCCCTGCTACGGGTGAGCAACGGGCGCCGCGGCCGGTGACGCGACCACCGGCAGGTGGTGAAAGGGGTGCTCCACCGAATCCGTAGCGGTGTGCGGGCCGCGAGCGCGGGGTGGCGGGGCCCTGCCGCAGTGCCTCGGATCGGCATTTCGGCGGCGGGCGGCGCGTCAGTGAGTCAGATGCCAGTCGGGGGCGGAGGGCATGGCCATGTGGGGGGTGAGGGAGCGAGCGCGCTGCCACATGCCGTGGGCCTGTTCGACGGGGCGCTGCTGTTCGCCGTGCAGGGCGTTGAGGATGACCAGGCCGCCGGTCAGTGCAGGCACGACCCACTGCATGTAGGCCAGGTGCCGCTGGGCCTTGTCGGTGTCGATGGGGTGCTTGGCCGCCTTCTCGGCGTCCTGCGGGTCGGAAGAGGCCGCCAGCTCGACCTTCTTGCCCAGCACGCGGCTGTAGGCGGTGGCCGCGAGGGCGGCGCCGGTCAGGGCGGTCTTGGTGAGGGTGGAGGCGGCGACTCCCTGCTGGGCGGCGACCCGCGGGGCGTTGACGGCGAGCAGGCCGCCGGAGCCGAACAGGTGCGTGGCGATCGCTGCGGCGTTGAGGGGGGTCCACTTCGCCCAGCCGGAGCTGGCGATCCTCGCGGAGGTGGCCCAGGTGCCTCCCTCGTCACGGGCGGCGCCGTTCAGACCGACCGCACCCATGAGAGAGCCGCCGAACCAGGCGGCCAACCCCACATCGTGCAGGCTGCGCAGCATCGTGTTGCGTGTCGACATGACCGGCTCCCTTGGCCCAGGCGGATGAAGCCCGGGCGAGGCGACCGGGCACCTGTTCACCGTTGCCGAGGAGATGGCCGGCCGCCATCGCGGTTGGTGCGAATGGAGCAGGCCGACCAGGAGGCCGGCCGGGCCGGGTGGCGACACGCCAGGCGAGGGCCCGTACGGTCCTCCTACCAGGGCGGACGGTCGGAGACGGCGCCACCCGGGTCGTCGACGAGGGCAAGGCGGGCGGTAATGCGCTTCCCGACCGGCTCTCGCCGTACCTCGAAGCCCTGGGCCACGGCCATCACGATCTCCAGACCGTGCTGCCCCACCCGGCCCGCGTCCGCAGCCCGCGCGATGGGCAGCACCGGATCGGAGTCCCACACGGCCACCTCGACCAGGTCGCCGATGACGCGCAGGTCCAGCAGCACCGGCCCGGGAGCGTACTTGCGGGCGTTCGTGACCAGCTCGCTGACCACCAACCGGGTCAGGTCCGTGGCGCGTTGCGAGACGGGCAGGCCGTGCTCCGCCTGCACACGGGTGAGGAAACCGGCAGCCAGATGGCGGGCCTGGGCGATGTCCGTGCCGTCCCCCTCCAAGGCCACCGTAGTGTGCAGGGCACGCTCGTACGGCACGGTGCCGTCTTGTCCCACAGGCACTGATCCCATCGCGGCCGCCCTTCGTTCCCCCGTCAACCCCGCACGCGTACCCCCGAAAACACGGGAAACGCCTCGCGCCCCTCCATTAACTCCGGCACACCAGGGCGTCGTTCCGGGCCGAGGTCCGAGTGTGCCAGGATCACCGGCATGGTTGAGAATCCGATGACGGAAGCCGAACAAGCTGCGCGGTCGGTCAATCTGTCGGTCACGGTCACCGCCACCGACGGCATCCGCGTCGTGGCCTTGAGCGGGGAGATCGGCCACCACACCGGCGACACCCTCCGCCAGGCCCTGGACACGTCCGGCGTGCCCCTTCCCCGTGTCGTGGTCGACATGCGGCAGGTGACCTTCATGGACTCCAGCGGCATCAACATCTTCATCGCCGTGCACCGAACTCTCAGCGAGGCCGGCGGGTGGCTACGCCTGGCCGCCCCGACCGAAGCGGTGATGCGCACCCTGGGCATCGTCGGCGTCGACGCCGTCATCGACTGCCGTCAGACCCTTCGCCAAGCACTCGGCGACCACTGATCTTTCGTTGACTCCGTGGGGTTGGCGGGTGGAGGGCGAGGCCTGTGGGAATGAGGAAGGACCAGGGCAGGCGGGGGTTGTCGTTGACGCGGTGGATGCCCTGTTCGGTGGCGTCGGCGACATCGGCGACCACCCGCTCCCCGCGAGGGAACGCCTTGGGCTGCTTGAGGGCCTCGATGAGAGCGGGGGGGGCGTAGCTGCCGGGCTTGAGGTGGAAGCACAACCTCCTGGCCCGCCGCCCCGAAAGTCCTTCCTTCTGATCATTTCCCGAGGTTTGCGGTGCCCTGCGTGTTCTCACGGCTGCACGGTCCGCCGTACGCGAGCATGACGGACGCCGAAACCGTCACGATGAGCGGAAGAAGGATCCACGTGCCCGGCAGCGAGAGCGAGAACCCGGCGATTCCCGCACCCACCCCCACCGAGACCCGGCCCAAGGCCAACATGGACTGGTGGCCGAACCAGCTGGACCTGCAGGTCCTGCATCAGCATTCGCCCCTGTCCGATCCGATGGGCGGGGATTTCGACTACGCGAAGGAGTTCGCCGGCCTCGACGTCGACGCACTGAAGCGGGACGTCTTCGAGGTGATGACGAACTCCCAGGAGTGGTGGCCGGCCGACTACGGCCACTACGGGCCGCTCTTCATCCGGATGAGCTGGCACGCCGCGGGGACGTACCGCATCGCGGACGGCCGGGGCGGCGGCGGTCAGGGCGCCCAGCGGTTCGCCCCGCTCAACAGCTGGCCGGACAACGCGAGCCTCGACAAGGCGCGCCGGCTGCTGTGGCCGGTCAAGCAGAAGTACGGACGGAAGATCTCCTGGGCCGATCTGCTGGTCTTCGCGGGCAACTGCGCCATGGAGTCCATGGGGTTCAAGACCTTCGGGTTCGGCTTCGGGCGCCCCGACGTCTGGGAGCCGGAGGAGATCTTCTGGGGCCCGGAGGACACCTGGCTCGGGGACGAGCGCTACAGCGGTGACAGGGAGCTCACCGGCCCGTTCGGGGCCGTGCAGATGGGCCTGATCTACGTCAATCCGGAGGGCCCCAACGGCAACCCGGACCCGCTCGCCGCCGCCCGGGACATCCGGGAGACGTTCGGACGCATGGCGATGAACGACGAGGAGACCGCCGCCCTCATCATCGGCGGCCACACCTTCGGCAAGTGTCACGGCGCGGTCGACCCGGAGTACATCGGCCCCGAGCCCGAGGCCGCCCCCGTCGAACAGCAGGCCCTCGGCTGGAAGAACGCGTACGGCAGCGGCAAGGGCGCCGACACCCTCACCAGCGGGCTCGAGGGCGCCTGGACCAACGAGCCGACGAAGTGGGACAACGGCTACCTGGAGAACCTGTTCCGGTACGAGTGGGAGCTGACGACCAGCCCTGCCGGAGCCCACCAATGGACCCCCAAGGACGCGGCGGCGAAGGACACCGTTCCCGACGCGCACGACCCGTCGAAGCGGCATGCGCCGATGATGCTCACGACGGACCTCTCGCTGCGTCTCGACCCGGTCTACGCGCCGATCGCGAAGCGCTTCCACGAGAACCCGGACGAGCTGGCGGACGCGTTCGCCAAGGCCTGGTACAAGCTGCTGCACCGCGACATGGGTCCCCTCTCGCGCTACCTCGGCCCGTGGATCCCCGAGCCGCAGCTCTGGCAGGACCCCGTCCCCGCCGTCGACCACCCGCTGGTCGGGGAGGCGGACGTCACCGCCCTCAAGGCGCGCGTCCTCGACTCCGGACTGTCGCTCTCCCAGCTGGTCACCACGGCCTGGGCGTCGGCGGCGAGCTTCCGCGGCACCGACAAGCGCGGCGGCGCGAACGGGGCGCGGATCCGGCTCGCCCCGCAGAAGGACTGGGAGGTCAACGACCTGCCGGAGGTGACGCGGACGGTCGAGACCCTCGAAGGGATCCGCGCGGACTTCGAAGGGGCGGGCGGGGCGAGGATCTCGCTCGCGGACCTCATCGTGCTCGGCGGGTGCGCGGCCGTCGAGCGGGCCGCGAAGAACGCGGGGTACGACATCACGGTGCCGTTCGCGCCGGGCCGCACGGACGCCTCGCAGGAGCAGACGGACGTGGAGGCGTTCGCGGTGCTCGAACCCCGGGCGGACGGGTTCCGCAACTACCTCAGGGCCGGGGAGAAGCTGTCGCCGGAGACCCTCCTCCTCGACCGCGCCAACCTGCTGACACTGACGGCGCCGGAGATGACGGTGCTCGTCGGGGGCATGCGGGTGCTGGACACCGGGTTCGGGCGGTCGCGGCACGGGGTCTTCACCGACCGGACGGAGTCGCTGACCAACGACTTCTTCGTCCAGCTCCTCGACATGCGCACGGAGTGGAAGGCGTCGACGTCCGACGAGAACGTCTTCGAAGGACACGACCGCGCGACGGGGGAGGTCCGGTGGACCGCCACCCCCGTCGACCTCGTCTTCGGTTCGCACTCGCAGCTGCGCGCGCTCGCGGAGGTGTACGCGTCGGCCGACGCGGGAGAGAAGTTCGCGCGTGACTTCGTGGCCGCGTGGGACAAGGTGATGAACCTCGACCGGTTCGACCTGCGCTGAGCGGAGGAGTGGGGCCGGCCGGCTCGCCCGGCCCCACTCCTCACGGAGCCTGGTGGTGCCGCCCCCGGGTGCGCCACACACTGCCCGGGGGCCGCCGTCCGGGCCACCGTGGTCGCCATGACCCACCCCACCACGTTGATCACCGGCGTCACCCACGGCATGGGGCGCGCGCTCGCCCCGACCTGGCGCCGCGCGGCGGCACCCTCACGAACTACGAGCGTTCGGTGAGCAACTCCGCCAGGCGGTCGGCGAATTCGGTGAGCCAGTCCAGTCGTGGACCACTGCGGGCGACACGAAATCCGTGGCGGCGGCCCCAGAACGCGGCCTGGACGGCATGGAACTGGGCCCACCGTCGGACGCGTTCACGGTCGAGTTCCGCGGCCTCGGCGAAGACGTCCAAGACGCGGTGGGCAGCCTTGCACAGGTCATCCGCTTCGAGGAGCGTCAGCGCGCGGGACTTCAGCAGTGTGCCGCCGTCGTAGGCGGGATTTCCCACGTACCCCTTGGGGTCGACAGCCAGCCACGGTTCTCGGCAGGCGCGCAAGATGTTCCGGGCATGGAGGTCGCCGTGGACGAGGGTCTCCGGCTGGTTCCGGCCCAGCTCCCGAACGGTCGCCACGGCGGCGTCCAGTACCTGACGTGGCAGCGCACGTGGCAGTTCCTCGGCGTCCTCGCGCAGCTGCTCCTCCCAGGCATCGGCCTGCTCACGCAGCCGCTGCCGCCCGGCAGCCCGCGCACCACGAAGGTCGCGATCTGCAGCTGGAGTACCGGCCCCCCGCCGGACCGCAGTCCGTCACCTGGACGCCGAGCCGGACCGGACCCCGTGCGTGCCGCCACATCCCCCCATGCCGATACGGGGTCGGCGCCTCGCCCTTGCGCGAGGCGTGCAAGGCCGCGCGGCGGGCGCCGTGTATGGAACCGCTCCGCCCGGGCAGGCGCTGGTCATGAGGACCCGCTCTCGGCAGCGGCCCGACAACGCACGCCCCCCGCTGGAAGGCCGCCTCGCGGTGGTGACCGGGGCCGCACGGGGAATCGGCGCGAGCACCGCCTACGCGCTGTCCCGGCGCGGCGCCACGATGGCCCTGCTCGGACTGGAAGGGGAGCGGCTGCGCCGACTGGCAGCGAGCCTCCCCGGCCCCGCCGTCGCCTGGACCGTCGACGTGACCGACGCGAACGCCCTCGCCGCCGCGGCCGAAGCCGTCCGGGACACGCTGGGCACGCCGTCGGTGGTCGTGGCGAACGCCGGCGTCGCCATCGGCGGGACCCTCCTGGACTGCGATCCCCAGGACTGGCGCCGGGTGATCGAGGTCAACATCGTCGGCAGCGCCCTCACCGCCCGCTGCTTCCTGCCCGACCTCCTGGCCACCCGTGGTTACTACCTGCAGGTCGCTTCCCTCGCCTCCCTCGCGCCCACGCCGCTCCTCACCGCGTACTGCGCCTCCAAATCCGGGGTCGAAGCCTTCGCCCACGCCCTGCGGGCCGAGGTCGGCCACCGTGGTGTCGATGTCGGGATCGCCTACCTGAACTGGGCCGACACCTCCCTGATCCGTCATGCCGACCAGACCGCGGTCTTCGGGGAACTGCGGGCGCGCATCCCCTGGCCGGCCTCCGTCAACCAGGACCCCGACACCTACGCGCAAGCCATGGTCCGGGGCATCGAGCGCCGGTCCGCCCACGTCTACGCGCCGCCGTGGCTGCGCGGCGCTCAAGCCGCCCGGGCCCTCGTGCCCACGCTCGTCGTGCACTACTTCCGGTGGGTCCTCGCAGCCCGTGGAGACGATCCCCTACCGCCGACCGGGCTCCTCGGGCCCGGCGGCGCGGCAGCCGACACCACAGCACACGCAACGGCGAACCGGCAGCCTCACCTTCGACCGGGAGGAGCCCCCCGGCCGAACGACACCACCTGATCACGCCGCGCC
The DNA here is from genome assembly GCF_056436715.1 of Streptomyces sp. NPDC043176. Classification (NCBI taxonomy): domain Bacteria; kingdom Bacillati; phylum Actinomycetota; class Actinomycetes; order Kitasatosporales; family Streptomycetaceae; genus Streptomyces; species Streptomyces sp. NPDC043176. Next base: position 65,066 of record NZ_JBWKCA010000024.1, on the reverse strand, counting down.
TCGCGAGGTTGGGCGGTAAGCCTCCCCCGGCGCAAGGAGATTCCGGTCGAAATCGGCGGGCACCTCCTGCGCGGCGTCGGCGGCGTCCTCCATAACGCCGCCCTCGGCGCGCTGATCCCGATCCGTCACCGCACCGTGCTCGCCGGGCTCGCGAACGTCGTCAGGAAATCCGCCCCCTTCAACGACCACGTACCAACCTGACGGAGTGATGGGCAGCGGTATGCACCACCTTCGAAGACGGAGCCGCTGCTGAAAGCGCCGCATGCCGCTCGGCTCGGTTTGCTTCTGCGCCTTTTTCATCGATCACCCAGGGGCCCTGGAGAGCGCCTGGGAAAGTGATGCGGGTGTTCTCCCAGTCGTCCATGGAGGCCCCGATCACGCACACCATTAGGACCGCCCGTTGTGCCGGCGGCCCTCGGCACCCCGTGCGCGGCCACCTGCGAGCCGCACATCCGTCAGGTCTGCGTGACCTTCGCTGCCGCAAGGTCGATACTGCCCACAGGGGCGGCGGGACCCGCCCAAGTCGATGAGGATCCGAGCCTGACATGTCGTCACCGAAGTCGGCGTCCACTCGGCATCAGCGCCGACAGAGACCGCCCTCGAGCGCCGTGGACCGCCAAGGTCGACTTTCGCACACCTAGCTTCTGACCTGCGAAAACACAGGTCAGGGCCCATCTTTCAGCCTTGCGAGGAGACACCCTTGAGAATGTTGATCAACGTGCCGGAGACCGTCGTGGCGGACGCGCTGCGGGGGATGGCGGCGGCGCACCCCGAGTTGACGGTGGACGTGGAGCGGCGGCTGGTGGTGCGGCGGGACGCGCCGGTGGCGGGGAAGGTGGCGTTGGTGTCCGGGGGCGGGTCGGGGCACGAGCCGCTGCACGGGGGGTTCGTGGGGCCGGGGATGCTGGCGGCGGCGTGCCCCGGGGAGGTGTTCACGTCGCCGGTGCCGGATCAGATGGTGCGGGCGGCGGCGGCCGTGGACAGCGGGGCCGGGGTGCTGTTCGTGGTGAAGAACTACACCGGCGACGTGCTGAACTTCGAGATGGCGGCGGAGCTCGCGGAGGACGAGGGCATCCAGGTCGCCAAGGTGCTGGTCGACGACGACGTGGCGGTGACGGACAGCCTGTACACGGCCGGGCGGCGCGGGACCGGGGGGACGCTGTTCGTGGAGAAGATCGCGGGAGCGGCGGCGGAGGAGGGGGCTCCGCTGGAGCGCGTGGAGGCGATCGCCCGGAGGGTGAACGAGCGGTCGCGGTCGTTCGGGGTGGCGCTGAGCGCGTGCACGACGCCCGCCAAGGGCAGTCCGACGTTCGACCTCCCGCCCGGTGAGCTGGAGTTGGGCGTCGGCATCCACGGGGAGCCGGGCCGTGAGCGGCGGGCGATGATGACCTCTCGGGAGATCGCGGACTTCGCCGTGGACGCGGTCGTCGAGGACCTGGTCCCCGCGGGGCCGGTGATCGCGCTGGTCAACGGCATGGGCGGCACTCCGCTCCTGGAGTTGTACGGGTTCAACGCGGAGGTGCAGCGGGTGCTCGGCGAGCGGGGAGTGCCGGTGGCGCGGACACTGGTCGGGAACTACGTGACCTCGCTCGACATGGCCGGCTGCTCGGTGACCCTGTGCGAGGTCGACGAGGAGCTGCTGCGGCTGTGGGACGCGCCGGTGCAGACGCCCGCGCTGCGCTGGGGCCGGTGAGGCGGGGGTGGGGACGCGTGCGGACGAGGGAGAGGGCATGACGGAGACGTTCGGGGCGGAGTTCCTCGTGCGCTGGCTGGCCGCGGTCGCCGGGGCCGTCGAGCGCGAGGCGGACCGGCTGACCGAGCTGGACTCGGCCATCGGCGACGCCGACCACGGAGCCAATCTCAAGCGCGGGTTCGCCGCCGTGACGGAGACCCTGGCGAAGGACCCGCCGGCGACGCCCGGCGCCGTGCTCACCACCGCCGGGCGCCACCTCATCTCCACGGTCGGCGGCGCGTCGGGGCCGTTGTACGGGACGCTGTTGCGCCGCGCCGGGAAGACCCTGGGCGAGGACGGGACGATCGACCGGGTACGGCTCGCCGAGGCCCTGGACTCGGGCGTCGCCGCCGTCTCGCAGCTCGGCGGCGCGCACGTCGGCGACAAGACGATGCTGGACTCGCTGGTCCCGGCCGTGGAGGGGCTGCGGACCTCGTTCGGCGCGGCGCGCGCGGCCGCGGACGAGGGCGCCCTCGGGACCGTACCCCTGCGGGCGCGCAAGGGCAGGGCGAGTTACCTCGGCGAGAGGTCGGTCGGGCACCGGGACCCGGGGGCGACGTCGTCGGCCCTGCTCTTCTCCGCGCTCGCCGAGACGGCGGCCGCGGAGGGGGTGTCGTGAGCGCGCCGGGCGGCGCTTCGGCGTCCGGGAGCGCGGCCGTGGACGCCGACGCGGTCACCGGCGGTGCGGGGCCCGGTGGCCCGGCGTCCGGGGACGCGGGATCGGGCGGTGCGGTGCCCGGGGACGCGGGATCGGGCGGTGCGGGGCCTCGCGGTGCGGCCCTCGTCGGGATCGTGCTCGTGTCGCACAGTGCGGCGGTGGCGGCGGCGGTGACCGAGCTGGCGCGGGGGCTGGCGGGGGGTGGAAAGCTGGCGCCGGTGGTACCGGCGGGCGGGACGCCTGACGGAGGGCTGGGGACGAGTTCCGAGTTGATCGCCGAGGCGGCGAAGGAGGCGGACCGGGGCGCCGGGGTGGCGCTGCTCGTCGACCTCGGCAGCGCCGTGCTCACCGTGAAGGCGCTCCTCGCCGAAGGTGACGAACTACCCGGGGGCTCCCGGCTGGTGGACGCGCCGTTCGTCGAGGGCGCGGTGGCGGCGCTGGTGACGGCGAGCGCGGGCGGGGACCTCGACGCGGTGGCGGCGGCCGCCTCGGAGGCCTACGCCTATCGCAAGGAATGACCCTGCGGGGCCGCGTGCGCGGAGTGACGGAGGAGCCGCACCGGGTGGCGACCGTGTTGTGATGTACCTGGTCAACGCACTAATGTCGCAGGGCCTTGGTGTACGGGAAACCGGTGCAGTACCGGTGCGGCCCTCGCCACTGTGATCGGGAGGTCCGGCTCCACCCCCGCGGGAAGCGCCCTCGGGGAAGCCACTGGACCACGACGGGAGACCGCCGCGGTGTGGGAAGGCGGAGTCGGACGGATGACCGTCAGCCAGGAGACCGGCCAGGGTGCGTTGTCCATCCACGAGGTGCTGGAGAGGGTCTCCCGACCATGCATATAGCCGAGGGGTATCTGCCCCCTGCGCACGCCGTCGCCTGGGGCGTCGCGGCCGCCCCGTTCGTCGTCCACGGGGTCCGCGCGCTCACGCGCGAGGTGCGGTCCAACCCCGAGTCCACCCTGCTGCTGGGCGCCTCCGGTGCCTTCACGTTCGTCCTGTCGGCGCTCAAGCTGCCTTCGGTGACGGGCAGTTGTTCCCATCCGACGGGCACGGGTCTGGGGGCGATCCTGTTCCGGCCGCCGATCATGGCGGTCCTGGGCACGATCACCCTGCTCTTCCAGGCCCTGCTGCTCGCCCACGGCGGACTGACCACGCTCGGCGCGAACGCCTTCTCGATGGCGATCGTCGGGCCCTGGGCGGGGTACGGGACGTACCGCCTGCTGCGCCGGTTCGGCACGCCCCTGATGGTCGCCGTCTTCTTCGGCGCGTTCGTCGCCGACCTGTCCACGTACTGCGTCACCAGCGTGCAGCTGGCCCTCGCCTTCCCCGACCCGGCCACCGGCGTGGCGGGCGCGCTCGCCAAGTTCGGCGGGATCTTCGCGGTGACGCAGATTCCGCTGGCGGTGAGCGAGGGGCTGCTGACCGTGCTCGTGATGCGGCTGCTCACCCAGTCGAGCAAGGGTGACCTGACGCGTCTGGGCGTCCTTCCCCGGGCCGAGAAGGAACTGCGCGAGGGGGCGACGGCGCGATGAGCACCAGGATCAGCCGGAACGCGAAGATCAACGGACTGCTGCTGCTGGTCGTCGTCGCGCTCGCGGTGCTTCCGCTCGTCCTGGGTCTGGGCGACCACAAGGAAGAGCCGTTCACCGGGGCGGACGCGGAGGCGGAGACCGCCATCACGGAGCTCCGGCCGGACTACGAGCCGTGGTTCAGCCCGCTGTACGAGCCGCCGTCCGGCGAGATCGAGTCCGCCCTCTTCGCCCTCCAGGCGGCGCTGGGCGCCGGAGTCCTGGCGTACTACTTCGGTCTGCGGCGCGGCCGCCGGCAGGGCGCCGCTCTGGTGGCGGCCGACGCCGGTCAGGGCGGTCGGGCGACGGAAGGCGCGGGCGCGTCCGCGACGGGCGGCGCCCAGGACGTCGGCTCCGGTTCGCCGCGTCCCGACGGTCCGGGCTCCGGCGCGACGCGGCCGGTCGCCGGGGGCTCCGGTGTGCCGGCCGCCGGTCCGGGGCCGGTCGGTGACGTCGGGGACCGGGACGCGTAGACGCCGATGCTGCCCATCGACGCGGCTGCGCACAGCAGTCGCTGGCGCTCCCGCCATCCCGCCGAGAAGGCGCTCCTCGGCTTCGGTCTGACGTTGTGCGCCGTGTGTCTGCCGCCGTGGCCGGGGGCCGTGCTGGTGGCGGCGGTGACGCTCGTGGTGCTGCTCGGGCCTGCCGGCGTGCCGGGCCGTCAGTTGTGGCGGGCGTTCCGGGTGCCGCTCGGCTTCTGTGTCACGGGTGCGGTGCCGTTGCTGTTCGAGGTGGGCGGGGCGCGCGGACTCGTGGCGCTCGCGCCCGCCGGGCCGACGCACGCGGGCGAGCTGCTGGCGCGGACGGCGGCGGCCTCGCTCGGGGTGCTGCTGTTCGCGTTCACGACGCCGGTGTCGGACGTGCTGCCCCGGCTGGTCCGGGCGGGGGTGCCGGCGCCGGTGGTGGACGTGGCGCTCGTGATGTACCGGATCATCTTCCTGCTGCTGGACTCGCTGTCGAAGATCCGGCAGGCACAGGCGGCCCGCCTGGGGCACACGTCACGGGCGGCGACCTGGCGTTCGCTCGCCGGTCTCGGCGCGACCACGTTCGTGCGCGCCTTCGACCGGGCGCAGCGGCTGCAGTCGGGGCTCGCGGGCCGGGGGTACGACGGGACGCTGCGGGTGCTGGTGCCCGTGTGCGGGATCTCCCGCCGGTTCCTCGCGGCGACGGGCGTGCTCCTCGGGGGGCTCGTCGCCCTCACTCTCGTACTGGAAAGGTTCCTTCCGTGACGTCTCAGAACCCGGCGACGGCCCAGGGCTCGACGCCTGTCGTGGAGCTGGTGGGGGCGGGCTTCGCCTACGAGGACGGTCCCGCCGTCCTGTCGGGCGTGGACTTCGCGGTGGCGGAGGGGCGGGCGATCGCGCTCCTCGGTCGCAACGGCAGCGGCAAGACGACGCTGCTGCGGCTGCTGAGCGGGGGGCTGCGGTGCGGAAGCGGGTCGCTGCTCCTGGACGGCGCGGAGGTGGCGTACGACCGCCGGGGGCTGACGCGGCTGCGGACCACGGTGCAACTGGTGGTGCAGGACCCGGACGACCAGCTGTTCGCCGCCTCGGTCGGCCAGGACGTGTCGTTCGGGCCGATGAACCTGGGGCTGCCCGAGGAGGAGGTGCGGCTCCGGGTGCGCGAGGCGCTGGAGGCCCTGGACATCGTGGCGCTGGCGGACCGGCCGACGCACCTGCTGTCGTACGGGCAGCGCAAGCGGGCCGCGATCGCGGGTGCCGTGGCGATGCGGCCGCGGGTCCTGATCATGGACGAGCCGACGGCCGGTCTCGACCCCCACGGTCAGGAGCGGCTCCTCGACGCCCTGCGGCGGCTTCGGGAGGGCGGCACGACGGTGGTGATGGCGACGCACGACGTCGACCTGGCACTGCGCTGGGCCGACGAGGCGGCCGTCCTGGCTCCCTCCGGTCTCCACACCGGCCCGGTGGCCGACCTCCTCGCGGACGACGCCCTGCTCGCGGCCGCCCGGCTCCGCCGGCCCTGGGGCACCGCCGTGGCCCGCCTCCTGCGCGCGCACGGCCTGCTGGGGCCCGACGCCGTCGAGCCCCGGACGGCGGAGGAGCTGGGCGCCCTCCTGGACTCCTTCGTCACCGAGTAGTGGACGTCACGTCGCCAATCTTCTGCAACTAGTTGCAGAAGCGCCCGGGGTCCCCGTAGAACTGAGGGCGACCACCCTGCGCGAGGAGGCGCCCCCATGACCCCGTACCCGCATCTGCTGAGCCCGCTCGACCTCGGGTTCACGACCCTGCCCAACCGGGTGATCATGGGATCGATGCACGTCGGCCTCGAGGAGACCGAGCACGGCTTCGAGCGCATGGCCGCGTTCTACGCGGAGCGGGCGCGGGGCGGCGCCGGGCTGATCGTCACCGGCGGCATCGCCCCCAACGAGGCCGGGCGGCCCTGGGACGGCGGCGCCAAGCTGACCACCGCCGAGGAGGTCGCCGAGCACCGGCTGATCACCGAAGCCGTGCACGCCGAAGGGGGCAGGATCGCGATGCAGATCCTGCACTTCGGCCGGTACGCGTACCACCCCGGCCTGGTCGGCCCCAGCGCGATCAAGGCGCCCATCAGCCCCTTCGTGCCGAACGAGCTGACCGACGCCGAGGTCGAGCAGACCGTCGAGGACTACGCCCGCTGCGCCGAGCTGGCCAGGGAGGCCGGGTACGACGGCGTCGAGGTGATGGGGTCCGAGGGCTACCTGATCAACGAGTTCATCGCGGCCGCCACCAACCAGCGGACCGACCGGTGGGGCGGGTCCTACGAGAACCGCGTGCGGTTCCCCCTGGAGATCGTCCGCCGGATCCGCGAGCGGGTGGGCCGGGACTTCATCCTCGTCTACCGCCTGTCCATGCTGGACCTCGTCCCCGGCGGCTCCACCCTGGAGGAGGTCGTCCAGCTCGCCAAGGAGATCGAGGCCGCCGGCGCGACCATCATCAACACCGGCATCGGCTGGCACGAGGCGCGGATCCCGACCATCGCCACCTCCGTGCCGCGCGGCGCGTACACCTGGGTGACGAAGAAGCTGATGGGCGCGGTCTCCGTACCGCTCGTCACCAGCAACCGCATCAACACGCCCGAGGTCGCCGAGGAGATCCTCGCCGACGGCCGCGCCGACCTGGTGTCGCTGGCCCGGCCGTTCCTGGCCGACCCCGCCTTCGTCGCCAAGGCCGCCGCCGACCGCGCCGACACCATCAACACCTGCATCGGCTGCAACCAGGCCTGCCTGGACCACACCTTCAACCTCAAGATCACGTCCTGCCTGGTCAACCCGCGCGCCTGCCACGAGACCGAGCTGGTCCTCTCCCCCACCCGCCTCGCCAAGCGCGTCGCGGTCGTCGGCGCGGGCCCGGCCGGACTGGCCTGCGCCGTGTCCGCGGCCGAGCGCGGCCACGCGGTCACCCTCTTCGACGCCGCCGCCGAGATCGGCGGCCAGCTGAACGTCGCCAAGCGGGTACCGGGCAAGGAGGAGTTCGAGGAGACGCTGCGCTACTTCCGCGTCCAGCTCGCCGAGCGCGGGGTCGAGGTCCGCCTGAACACCCCGGTCGCGGCCGGGGACCTGGACGGCTACGACGAGGTCGTCGTCGCCACCGGCGTCTCCCCCCGCACGCCCGCCATCGCCGGGGTCGACCACCCGAGCGTCGTCAGCTACCTCGACGTGCTGCGCGACGGCGCGCCCGTCGGCGACCGGGTGGCCGTCATCGGCGCGGGCGGCATCGGCTTCGACGTCGCGGAGTTCCTCACGGACGGCGGCGAGGGCGCGAGCCAGGACCCCGAGACGTACTTCCGCCAGTGGGGCGTCGACACCTCCTACGAGAACCGGGGCGGGCTCCGCGCGCCCGAGCGGAACGCGCCGCCCCGCCAGGTGCACCTGCTCCAGCGCAAGAGCTCCAAGGTCGGCGCCGGCCTCGGCAAGACGACGGGCTGGATCCACCGGACCGAGCTCAAGCACCGGGGCGTCACGATGGTCGCGGGCGTGTCCTACGAGCGGATCGACGACGAGGGCCTGCACCTGACCGTCGACGGGGAGCCGCAGCTGCTGCCGGTGGACACGGTCGTCCTCTGCTCCGGCCAGGAGCCGAAGCGGGACCTGTACGAGGAGCTGGTCGCGGCGGGCCGCACGGCGCACCTCATCGGCGGCGCCGACGTCGCCGCCGAGCTGGACGCCAAGCGCGCCATCGACCAGGGCACGCGGCTCGCCGCCACCCTGTGAGCGCCGTGGCCGGCCGAACCTAGGATGCGAGCATGTCCCTCCCGCACGCGATCCTGACCGCCCTGCTCGAGAAGCCGTCCTCCGGCCTCGAACTCACGCGCCGCTTCGACAAGTCGATCGGCTACTTCTGGTCGGCCACGCACCAGCAGATCTACCGCGAGCTGGGGAAGCTGGAGCAGGCGGGGCACATCCGCGCCCTGCCCGCTCCGGTCCCCGCCCGGGGACAGCGGAAGGAGTACGAGGTGCTCCCCGCGGGGCGGGAGGAACTCACCACCTGGGTCGCCCGCTCCGAAGACCCCAAGCCCATGCGCTCCTCCCTGCTCCTGCGCATGCGCGCCGCCGCCATGGTCGGCTCCGCGGGCCTGCGCGCCGAACTGGAACGCCACCTCTCCTCGCATCAGGCCCAGTTGGACGAGTACCTCGTCATCGAGGCCCGCGACTTCCCCGCCACCCACCCGCGCCCCGAACCCGACCGCCTCCGCCACCTCGTCCTCCGCGGCGGCATCGACCTGGAGCGTTTCTGGGTCGAATGGCTCACCCACGCCCTGGCGGAACTCGGCGCGGAGTGACGCGACGACGGGGGGCTGACCGGACCCCCCGTCGTCATCGGCGGCCCCTGCCCTACGAGAGCCGGAGCGCGAGGTGCCGATGGCGGTACGGCGGCACGTCCAGGGTGTACGGGGCCGTGCGGGCGATCGTCCCGCCGGTGCCGTTCACCAGACGCGTCAGCGTCCGCGTCCGGGCCCGCAGCCGCTGCCGGGCCCTGCGCTCGTCCTGCGCGGACCAGATCGCGACCGCCCGGTCCTGCTCGAATCGGGGCCAGGCGCGCAACTCGACGGTCCGGCGGACCGCCTGGGGCCGGGGCCTGGTCCGCTCGCGCGCCGCCTCGTCGAGGCGGTCGGCGCTGTACCTGAGGTCCCAGACGACGACGGAACACCAGGGTTCGCCCGTGAGCCGTCCGTCGGGCCACGGGCGGCGTGAGCGGGAAAGGTGATGTGCGGTGCGTGACATACGACTCCGTAGGTGACGACCGCCAGGGAGCCCCTGGCGGGCTACCCGAAGCCGGTGGGGTCCGTCGCGCGCTCGGATGCCACGGGGCCACCCTACGCAGTCTCCGGCGGGCGAGGCGGGGGCGACGAGGGGCACGGGGGCGTGGATACTGGGGAGTTCCGGTTCCGGGAGAGGAAAGGGCGGGTATGTCCGACGAGTTGGGGGGTCGTGTGGCGCGTCACGCGGTGGTGATCGGGGGGAGTCTGGCCGGGCTGCTCACGGCGCGGGTGCTGGCGGATCACGCGGAGCGGGTGACGGTCGTCGAGCGCGACCGGTTCCCCGAGGGGCAGGAGGCGCGGCCGGGGGTTCCGCAGGGGCGGCACCTGCACGTGCTGATCGCCGGGGGACAGCAGGCGCTGGACGAGCTGCTGCCGGGGTTCATGGCGGAGCTCGGGGAGCTGGGCGCGCCGAAGGTGGGCGTGCCCGAGGACATGGTGCAGTGGCAGAACGGCCGGTGGTTCCGCCGGACGCAGGCGACCGCGCACTTCTACACCGGCCCGCGGCCCCAGCTGGAGTGGCTGGTGCGGCAGCGGGTGCTGGCCGATCCCCGGATCGAGCTGCTCGAGGGCACCGAGACCGTGGGGCTGACCGGTGACTCCTCGCGCGTCCGGGGCGTGAGGCTGCGCGAGCGCGGGGCGGGGGCGGACAAGGAGACCCGCACCCTGGAGGCCGATCTGGTGGTGGACGCGTCGGGGCGGTCCACGAAGGCCGCCGACTGGCTGGCCGGGATCGGCGCGGAGGCCCCGCACGAGGAGACCCTCGACACCGGCCTCGCGTACGCCACCCGGGTCTACCGCTCGCCGGCCGACGTGCCGGGCACGGACGCGGTCGGATACTACGTCGTGCCCAACCCCGACCAGGTGTACGCCGGTGTCGTGCTGCCGCTCGGCGACGGGCGGCACCTGGTCACCCTCTCCGGGCTGCGGGGCGACGAACCGCCCACCGAGGAGGGCGCGTTCGAGGAGTACGCGAAGCGGCTGCCGCACCCGGTGATCAGCGACTGGCTGGCGCGGGCCGAGCCGGTCTCCCCGGTCTACGGCTTCCGCAAGACGGCCAACATCCGGCGCCGGTACGACCGTCCGGGCCGCCGGCCGGCCGGTTTCCTCGCCACGGGTGACGCGCTGTGCGCGTTCAACCCGATCTACGGGCAGGGCATGGCCGTCGCCGCGATCTCCGCGGTGGCGCTGCGCCGGGCGCTCACCGACCCCAGGCGCACCCCGACGACCCGGCAGGTGCAGCGCGCGCTGTTCGACGCGTCGAAGCAGGCCTGGGACATCTCGGCGGGCGCGGACAAGAAGATGCCCGGTGCCGTGGGCGACGCGGCACGCCCGGGGCCCGCGGACAAGGCGGTCGGCTGGTACCTGCGCCGGGTGCAGGCGCGGGCCGCGGGTGACCCGGTCGTGGGGGTGCCGTTCCGTGCGGCGCTCACCCTGACCGCCCCGCTGACGGCGCTGTTCGCTCCGGCGGTGGCGCGGGCGGTGCTGTTCGGACCGGTCCACGCGACGCCGGCGGAGCCGCCCCTGCGCCGCGACGCGTAGGTCCGTTCGGGTGAGGCGTCCCGGGTGCCGGTCAGGCGCCCGGGGCCGCCGTGACCATGCCGGAGGCGATGGCCCCGCCGAGGGCCGCGTAGTCGTCGGCGTTCTGGCCCGCGTAGGCGAGGGCGAAGTCGGCGACGGCCCGGTCGAAGACGTCGGTGGCCCCGAGGTAGGCGGCGATGGCGATCCGGTCGCCGGAGCGGGCGTGGGCGCGGGCCAGGGCCCGGCCGCAGAGCCGCGCGTAGTCCCGCAGGGTGGCCGGGGACATCGTCTCGACCTCGGCGGAGCCCTTCATGTCGCGCAACTGGCGCCAGTAGAAGTGGCGCTCCTGGGGTCCGGTCATCCAGCCGAGGAAGATGTCGCTGGCGGCCTGGGTGAGGCGCTGGCCGCAGACGACGCGGCGGCCCTGGTGGGCGTACGCGGAGGGCGCGAGGTACGGCTCGAGGACGGAGGGGCCCGCTTCCTTGATCTGGAGGAGGAGGGGGTCCGAGGCGTCGCGTCCTTCGAGGAGGAGGACGAAGCAGCGGGTCCCGACGCTGCCGACGCCGACGACCTTGCGGGCCGCGTCCACGTAGCGGTAGCGGTCGAGGAGGACGCGCCGCTCCTCGGCGAGCGAGCTGCGGTAGTCGCTGAAGATCTTGCCGAGGGTGACCCGGTCGACGTTCGTGGCCCGTTCGAGCAGGGGCGGGTCCTCGATGAAGCGCCGGCCGCCTGCGTCGTCCACCTCGGTGAGCTTGCCGAGCACCTGGAGGCTGGTGCGGCGGCGGGCGCGGGCGAGCCCGTGGGTGACGCGGGCGCGCTCGCCGTGGCGGACCAGGGACAGCACGTCGTCGGCGGAGATCCGCTCGTACCAGACGGCGAGCTCGCCGAGTCCGGCGAGCCGCCGCATGGTCGTCCGGTAGGACTCGACGGCCACGAGGGCGGCGCGGTGGGCCTTCGGCTTGGCGCTGCCGTTCTGGAGGGCGGCGACGGTGACGCTGGCGGCGAGTCTCTTGACGTCCCATTCGAAGGGGCCGGGGAGGGTCTCGTCGAAGTCGTTCACGTCGAAGAGGAGCGTCCGTTCGGGGGAGGCGTAGACGCCGAAGTTCAGCAGATGGGCGTCGCCGCAGAGCTGGACGGTGAGCCCGGTGTGCCGCTGGGCGCCGAGGTCGGCGGCCATGACGGCGGCGGCGCCGCGGAGGAACGCGAAGGGCGAGACGGCCATCCGGCCGTACCGGAGGGGGGCGAGGTCGGGCAGCCGGCCCTCGGCCTCCTGGTCCAGGACGTGCAGCGGGTCGGGGCGCTGGGAGCTGGGTATCCAGCGGCCGTGGGAGGAGCGGGACACCCGCTTGCGCGCCGCCTTGCCCTGGGCGGCACGCTCCGACGGTGTGGTCATCCGGCCCCACCCCCTTCTTCCGCCGCAGCGGTCTCGCGCCCGTCACCTGCTACCCCATTACAAGGCGCGGTGCTCCTTTCGGCCACTCTGCCGGGCCGCACTAGCAAAATGGTTTAGACCAATGATAGGAATTGATCACCCACACGACCCATGCGGTCACGCTGAGCGAAGAGAGGGTTGATCATGGTCGAGCCCGATTCCGAGACGGCGGCGGAACCGCCGCTGTATCTCCGGGTCGCCGCCGCCCTGCGCGAGGACCTCGCCGGGCGGCGCATCCCGCCGGGCAGCCGGCTCCCGTCGGAACGTTCCCTGGCCCAGCGCTACCACGTCAACCGGCAGACCGTGCGCAGCGCGCTCCAGCTCCTCCGGGACGAGCGGCTCGTGGTCACCGACCGGCGGGGGACGTTCGCCGCCGCCGGCCCCGACGGCACGGACCCCGAGCCGGCCGTCCCCGCCCTGACGGCACGCCGGCCGACCTTCCCCGGCGGCCCCCGCGCCGCCGAGGCGCTGGTGCGGGCCTCGCTGACCTGGGAGCCGCCGCCCACCCCGCTGACATCCCGCCTGCTCCTCGCCCCCGGCGAGCCGACCCTCGTCCACCGGCACGTGGTGCTGGGGCCGCACGGGGCGGCGCTCCAGCGCGCGGTGTCGTGGTTCTCGCGGCCGGCCCTCACCGAGATCCCGCAACTGGCCCGCTACCGGCGGGGCAAGGACTGCCACCGGCAGCCCGATCTGCGCCTGCTGTACCACTGGATGCATCAGGCGGGCCTGCGGATCACCCACCGGGAGTCGGTCGGCGTGCCGCCGGCTCCCGCCGCGACGACGGCCGACGGCGCGGCCCGGCTGCTCGTCCACCGGGTGGTCAGCGACCAGCACGGGCACGCTCTGGAGATCACGGACATCGACTTCGCGGCCCAGTCGGCGGCCTGGACCTACGAGTTCAGCGCCTGAGACCCGCGCCGCCCCCGTGCCCGGCGTCCGTCGGGCGCGGGGGCGGCGCCGTCTCCGGGCGACCAGGCCGTCTCCTTCGGGTCTTGCCTGACCGGCAAGACCCGAAGGAGACGGCCTAGACGATGCCCTCCGCGATCTCCGCCTCCTCGCGGGCCGTCCCGTACGCCGTCGGGGTGCCGTACGAGCGGCGGGCGACGTACCACCAGACGCTGGCCAGGACGAGGACGACGGCGAGCGCGATCACCGCGTAGTTCATGGTGTCGACGGTGACCGGGGACTTCTGCGGCAGGCAGAAGAGGACGGTCACGAAGGCGACCCAGACGACGGCGGTCCAGCCGATGGGCTTGCTCCAGCGGCCCAGGGTCCAGGGCCCGGGGGTGAACCGGTCGCCGGCGCGCAGCCGCAGGTAGATCGGGATGGCGTAGGCGGGCGTGATGCCGATGACGTTGATCGCGGTGACGGCGCCGTACGCGGTGGCGGAGTAGAGCGAGGGCACGGCGAGCAGCGCGGCCACGGCGACCGCGAGCCAGACGGCCGGGACGGGGGTCTGGGTGCGGGTGCTGACCCTCCGCCAGAGGGCGGAGCCGGGAAGGGCGTTGTCGCGGCTGAAGGCGAAGACCATGCGGCTCGCGGCGGCGACCTCGGCGTTGCCGCAGAAGAGCTGGGCGACGATGACGACGAGCAGCAGGGCGGTGGCGCCGCCGGAGCCGAGGGCGTCGAGGAAGATCTGCGCGGGCGGGACGCCGGTGGCGCTGTTCTGCGTGGCGGCGTAGTCCTGGATGGCGAAACTCAGTCCGGCGAGGAGGGCGAAGCCGGCGATCCAGGAGACCCAGATGGCCCGCACGATGCCCTTGGCGGCGGTGACGGAGGCGTTGGAGGTCTCCTCCGAGAGGTGGGCGGAGGCGTCGTAGCCGGAGAACGTGTACTGGGCGAGGAGCAGGCCGATGGCGGCGACGTAGAAGGGGTTGGCCCAGCCGGTGTCGTTGACGAACTCGGTGAAGACGAAGTCGACGGACCGGTGGCGGTCGGGGACGAACGCGAGGGCGCCGACGATGAGCGCGACCCCGGCCAGGTGCCACCAGACGCTGATCGAGTTGAGCACGCTGACGAGGCGGACGCCGAAGAGGTTCAGGACGGCGTGCAGCAGCAGGATCGCGAGGAAGACGAGGAAGGTGGAGCCGGCGGTGGGTTCGAAGCCCCATTGCAGGTTGAGGAAGGCGCCGGTGAAGAGGGCGGCGCCGTAGTCGATGCCGGCGATGGCGCCGAGCAGACCGAGCAGGTTCAGCCAGCCCGTGTACCAGCCCCAGCGGCGACCGCCCAGCCGGTCCGCCATGTAGTAGAGCGCTCCGGAGGTCGGGTAGGCGCTGGTGACCTCGGCGAGGGCGAGGCCCACGCACAGCACGAAGAGGCCGACGCCGGCCCAGCCCCAGAGCATGACGGCGGGACCGCCGGTGCCCATGCCGAAGCCGTAGAGGGTCATGCAGCCGGAGAGGACCGAGATCACGGAGAAGCTGATCGCGAAGTTCCCGAAGCCGCCCATGCGGCGGGCGAGGACGGGCTGGTAGCCGAGCTCTCTCAGCCGTGCCTCCTCGTCATGGGCCGCGGGTGGCTTGCGTATCGCGTCGGCGGGGGCCGCGGTGCGGGACATGGGTTACCTCCGGGGGACGGGCGGTGAGCGGGCGTGGGCGTACGCGGGGGGCCGTACGCGGGGTGGGGACCGGCGGGGATCAGCCGCCGAGACAGCGTGCGCGGGCGCGCAGGAAGACCTCTTCGGCCAGGTCGCGGTCGTCCGGGCGGGCGGTGCGGTAGGCCCAGGGCAGCGTCGTGTAGTACGGGCCGAGGGCCTCGAAGACCCGGGCCGCATCGGGGAAGCGGAGGGCTCCGAACAGGGCGTGCGCCAGGTGGTTGAGGTCGAGCAGCGAGGCCTCGTCGGTGGCGCAGAAGAGGAACCACTCGTCGAGCGCGCGGCGGGCGTCGCGCACCGCGTCCTCGGCGACCCAGTGGAGGTCGAGGGCGCGTTCGTGGCCGCGCTCGCGGCGGTAGCGCTCGACGCGCACGTAGAGCGGGAGCGCGTGCAGGGCGGAGCCCACGGGGGCCGAGGAGGCGGCCCAGTAGGAGTAGTTGACGGCCTCGGAGAGCGGTCCCGGGCGGCGGGCGTAGACGAACTGGAGCATCCGGTGGTGCGCTTCGCGGTTGTACGGGTCGCGCTTCTCGGCCTCTGCGAGCAGGCCCCAGGGGCCGGGCGGCAGCATGGGGGCGGGCGGGGTGAGCCGGTGTTCCGCCATGCGCTGGCGCTCGTCGAGGGCGGCGAGGGCGATGAGGCCCACCCAGGGCACCGGGTCGGCGGGGGACCGCTCGGCGGCCTCGCGGCAGGCACTCCAGGCCTCCTGCCATAGCTCCCGGGTGCGCGCGTGGCCGGCGCGGTGGGCGCGGACGGCCCGCTCGACGGCGACGCGGCTGTGCATCACGGCGGCGGCGGGGCTTTCGGGCTGCTCGGCGCGCCAGGTGTGCACGACGTCGGTGCCCGCGGCGACCGCGGCGAGGACCTGGGTGCGCCGGGTCCAGCCGTCCCAGCCCGCCGTCTCGTCGAGCAGCCGCGCCATGGCCACCCAGCGGCCGGTGCGCAAGTCCTGGACGGCGTTGCGCAGGGCGTGGTCGTGGCCCGCGGGGTGGTAGACGGGTCTGAAGCCGTGCGCGGCCATCAGGGGGTGGGGCGTGGTGTGGGTGACATGGGTCCTCGGTGGATGGAGGGGGTGGTCAGTCCCCCGGCGGGCGTCCCGGCCGTTGATCGGCGATCACTATAGAGGGCGATGGATGCGACCGGTCCACTTTCTTTCGTGAGAGTAACTATCCAGCCAACGACCGAATTTGACTTACTGTCAGGTAGATCCACGGACTTGACGTGATCCCCCGCCGAGGCTTGACGCGGGGTCCCGGCGGCGGCACCCTGACCCCTTTCGGTGATCGGATGATCACTGTCGGTCCAGGGACGGGAGCAGCACGATGACAGGCGGCCCGGTACTCGCCGTCGACCAGGGGACCTCGGGCACGAAGGCCCTCGTCCTCTGTCCGGAGCGCGGGGTCATCGGCGGCGGCACGGCCCCGGTCCGGCCCCGCTACCTGCCGGGCGGCCTCGTCGAGGTCGACCCGCGTGAGCTGTACGACTCCGTGGTCACCGCCGGGCGGACGGCACTCGCCGAGGCGGGCACCACCGTCGAGGCGGTGGGCCTCGCGAACCAGGGCGAGACCGTGCTCGCCTGGGACCCCGCCACCGGCGAGCCCCTCACCGACGCCCTGGTGTGGCAGGACCGGCGGGCGGCCGAGGTCTGCGCCGGACTCGACGCGCACGCCGAGCGGTTGCGGCACCTCACGGGCCTCCCGGTCGACCCGTACTTCGCCGCGCCCAAGATGGCCTGGATCCGCCGCCACGCCACCGGCGCGGGGGTCGTCACCACCAGCGACTCCTGGCTCGTCCACCGGCTGACGGGCGCGTTCGTCACCGACGCGGCGACGGCCGGCCGGACCGGACTCCTCGACCTGGACACGGTCGCCTGGTCGGACACCGCCCTCGACCTGTACGGACTCGGCGGCGAGCGGCTGCCCCGGGTGGTGGACTGCGACACGCCGGTCGGCACCACGACCGCGTTCGGTCCGCCGCTCCCTCTCACCGGCCTCCTGGTGGACCAGCAGGCGGCGCTGCTCGCCCAGAGCGCCGACGACCCGGCCGCCGTCAAGTGCACCTACGGGACCGGGGCCTTCCTCCTCGCGCAGACCGGACCCGAGCCGCGGAGGGCCGCGGCGGGCCTGGTGAGCTGCGTCGCCTGGCGACTCGGCGGACACGCGACCCACTGTCTGGACGGCCAGGTGTACACGGTCGCCTCGGCCGTCCGCTGGCTCACCGACCTCGGTGTGATCGCCGGGGCCGGGGAGCTCGACGCGGTGGGCGGCGGCGTGCCGGACTCCGGCGGCGTCACGTTCGTGCCCGCGTTCGCGGGGCTCGCCGCGCCCTGGTGGCGGGGTGACGTGCGCGGCTCGCTCACCGGGCTCGGCCTCGACACCGGGCCGGGCCACCTCGTCAGGGCGCTCTGCGAGGGGATCGCCGCCCAGGTCGTGGAGCTGGCCTCGGCCGCCGCGGCGGACCGGGGCGCGCCGCCGTCCGCGCTGCGCGCCGACGGGGGCCTGACCCGGTCCGCGCTGCTCATGCAGACCCAGGCCGACCTGCTGCAACTCCCCGTCGAGGTCTCCTCGTCACCCGATGCCACGGCCCTCGGGATCGGCGCGGTCGCCCGGCTCGGGCGCCACCCGGGGCTCACCCTCCGCGAGGCCGTGCCCGAGTGGAAGCCCGCGGCCGTGTACCGGCCGCGGATCTCGGGTGACGAGGCGTCCGCGCGGCTGGCCCGGTTCCGTGCCGAGGTGGCGGCGCTGGTCGACCGCTCCGGGGGCGCCGACGCCCCGGGTGCGGTCTGATGGGCGTCACGCGCACGGGTCCCCTCCCGGCCGGCGGGGCCGCGGTGTACGACGTCGTGGTCGTCGGCGCCGGGGTCGTCGGCTCCGCCATCGCCCGCGCGCTCGCCCGACACCCGCTGCGGGTCGCGCTCGTGGACGCCGCGGACGACGTCGGGGACGGTACGTCGAAGGCCAACACCGCCATCCTGCACACCGGTTTCGACGCGGTCCCCGGCACCCTGGAGGCACGGCTCGTCCGCGAGGGACACGGACTGCTCGACGCGTACGCGCGGGAGACCGGCATCCCCGTGGAGCCGCTGGGCGCCCTGCTCGTCGCCTGGGACGAGGAGCAGCGGGCCGCGCTCCCCCGCCTCGCGGAGAAGGCGGAGCGCAACGGCCACCGCACGACGCGCCTGCTGTCGGCGCCGGAACTCGCCCTCCGGGAACCGCACCTGGGCGCCGGTGCGCTGGCCGCCCTGGAAGTGCCGGGCGAGTCCGTCATCTGCCCGTGGACGACGACCCTGGCGTACGCGACGCAGGCCGTCCGCTCCGGAGTGGACCTGCATCTGAACTGCCGGGTGGAGACGGTGCGTCCGGGCGATCCGCACCACCGCCTCGTCACCCGGCGCGGGGTGCTCGGGGCCCGCCACCTGGTCAACGCCTGCGGGCTGCACGCCGACGGCTTCGACGCGCTGCTCGGGCGCGCGGACTTCACCGTCACCCCGCGCAGGGGCCAGCTCCTCGTGTTCGACAAGTTCGCCCGCGACCTCGTCCGGCACATCCTGCTGCCCGTCCCCGGTCCGCTGGGCAAGGGCGTGCTCGTCTCGCCGACCGTGTACGGCAACGTGATGCTCGGCCCCACCGCCGAGGACCTGGACGACAAGACCGCCACCGGGACGACGGCCGAGGGGCTCGCCGGGCTGCGCGAACAGGGCGGCCGGATCCTCCCGGCGCTCCTCGACGAGGAGGTCACGGCCGTCTACGCCGGACTGCGGGCCGCCACCGGTCAGGAGGACTACCGGATCGCGGCCCATCCCGCCCTGCGGTACGTGACCGTGGGCGGCATCCGCTCCACCGGGCTCACCGCCTCCCTGGCCATCGCCGACCACGTGCTCGGGCTGCTCGCCGACTGCGGCCTCGACCCGGGGCCCGAGCGGCCCCTCGCGCCGGTCCGCATGCCGAACCTCGGCGAGGCCTTCCTCCGGCCCTACCGCGACGCGGGACTCATCGCCCGCGACGCGGAGTTCGGCGCGATCGTGTGCCACTGCGAGCGGGTGACCCGCGGCGAGATCCGGGCCGCTCTCACCTCGACGATCCCACCGGCCGGACCCGACGGGCTGCGCCGCAGGACCCGGGCCCGCGGCGGACGCTGCCAGGGCCACTACTGCGGCGCGGAGCTGCGGGCGCTGGGCCAGGAGTACGGGGAGGGGGCCCGGTGATCCGTACGGTCGACGTGCTCGTGGTGGGCGCGGGGCCCGCCGGACTGGCCGCGGCCGCCGGTCTCGCGGCGGCCGGTGCGGGCCGGGTCGAGGTCCTGGAGCGGGAGACGGCCGCCGGCGGGGTCCCGCGCCACTGCGTCCGGCCGGGGTTCGGCGCGGACGCGCTCGGCAGGCCCCTGGACGGACCGGCGTACGCGCGGCGCGCGGTGCGGGCGGCCACCCGGGCCGGCGCCACCGTCCGCACGGGGGTCTCCGCCACCGGGTGGGCCGGACCTCTGACCCTGGACGTCACCGCCCCGACGGGGCTCGAGAGGATCCGGGCCCGCGCGGTCGTCCTGGCCACGGGAGCCCGCGAGCGGCCGCGCAGCGCCCGTCTGGTGCCGGGCTCGCGGCCCGCCGGGGTGCTGACCACCGGTGAGCTCCAGCGGACGGTCGCCCGGTTCGGGGCGCGGGCCGGTCTGGCCGGGCGGCGGGCGGTGGTCGTCGGCGGCGACCCGGTCGCCCGGCACGCGGTGCGTACGCTGCGGGAGGCGGGCGCCGTGGTGACGGCCGTCGTCGCCGGACCGCCGGAGGCCGCCCTCGCCTTCCGGACCGTCGGCACGTCCGCGCCTCCGGTGCCGGTGCTCCGCGGCACGGTCGTGACGGAGCTGATCGGACGCGGCCGGCTGACCGGCGTCGCGGTCCGGGGAGCGGACGGGCGGTCGGCCGTCCTGCGGTGCGACACCGTGGTGTTCACCGGCGACTGGATCCCCGACCACGAGCTGGTCCGGCTCCTGGGGGTGCCGCTCGCGCCGGGCTCCCGCGGCCCGGTGACCGACGGCGGTCTCCGTACCGCCGCGCCCGGCGTCTTCGCCGTCGGGAACCTCCTCCACGGCGGGGAGCCGGCGCGGCGGGCCGCCGCGGAGGGGCGTGCGGTGGCCGGCGCCGTCCTCGCCCGGCTCGCCGGCGGTGCCTGGCCCGCCGGAGGGGTCCCGGTGACGACGGAGGGCCCGCTGCGGTGGGTGACGCCCGGTCTGCTGGGATCGGCGCCGGCGGTCCCTCTGCTCGTCCGGCCGGAGCGGCGGCTCCTGCGGCCGGTGCTGACCGCCCGGCAGGGGGACGTGCTGCTCAGACGGGAGCGGCTGGCCGGGACGCTGGTCCCCTGGCGCTCGGTGCTGCTCGGATCCGCGTGGACCGACGGCGTCGACGGCTCGGGCGGTCCGGTGGTGGTGGCAGCCGCCGAGGGGTGAGGCCCGGAAGCATGCCCCCGCCGCCCCCGCCGGGCGGCGGGTGGGCTGCGTGGGCGGGCTCCGTGGGTGGGCCCCGTGGGCCGGGGCGGTCGGCCACACTGGGGCTCATGTCGGACAAACGCAGCGCGGGTCTTCTGGTCTTCCGTCGTACGGGGGGCGAGGACGTCGAGGTACTCATCGGGCACATGGGCGGGCCTTTCTGGGAGTCCCGGGAGGAGGAGGCCTGGTCGTTCCCCAAGGGCCAGTACGAGCCGGACGAGACCGCCGAGGACGCGGCGCGGCGGGAGTTCCGGGAGGAGCTGGGGCTGGCGGCACCGGACGGCGAGTGGTTCCCGCTCGGGGAGGCCCGGCAGCGCAACGGGAAGATCGTCACCATCTGGGCCGTCGAGGGCGATCTCGACCCGGCCCGGGTGGTGCCGGGCACCTTCACCATGGAGTGGCCGCCGCGTTCCGGCGTCACGGCGGAGTTCCCGGAGATCGACCGGGTGGGCTGGTTCGCCCCGGAGGCGGCCGCTCCGCTGCTGGTCACGGGGCAGCGGGTCTTCCTCGAGCGGCTCCGGGAGCACCTCGACGGGCGGGGCTGAGCCCGATTGTCAGACCCGTACGAGAAGGTGGTGAGCGCCGAACTGTCGAGAGGGAGCCCGACATGACCACGTTCACCGCAACCGAGCGCGCGGCGGCCCAGGCGTACCTGCGTCTCCTCGAGTCCACCCAGGCCGTGCTGACCGACCCGCAGCTCGCCCCCTACGCGGGGGTGATGCTCCGCCACCCGATGGCCGAGGCCGACGAGGCGCTCCGCGCCGCGGGCCTCTCCGGGAACGAGGACCGCCTGCTGCGCCTCGTCTCCTCCCTGCGGGTCTCCCCCGCGACCGCATGGGGGCGCACGGGGTGAGCGGGTACGCCCGCGCGTCGCGTGCCGGGCCGTCGGAGGCCCGGCTCCGGGCCGACGGGTGTGTCGTGGGCGCTCAGGCTCCCGGGCGGACCGGGAGGGCTCGGACGCTGTTGCCGACGAAGCCGGCGTGGCGGGTCAGCTCGCTCTCGGGGAGGGCCAGGTCGAGGTCCGGGAAGCGGGTGAAGAGCGCTTCCAGGGCGATCGCGGCCTCCATCCGGGCGAGCGGGGCGCCCAGGCAGTAGTGGGGGCCGTGACCGAGCGAGAGGTGCTTCGCCGCCGGCGTGCGGGTGATGTCGAAGCGGTCGGCGTCCGGGCCGTGGGCCTTCGCGTCGCGGCCTGCCGCCGAGTACCCGGCGAGGACCGGGGTGCCCCGGGGGATGAGCGTGCCGTCGACCGTGAGGTCGCGGGTGGGGTAGCGGAACGGGAAGGAGCTGACCGGGCTGTCCCAGCGGAGCGTCTCCTCCACCACGTCCGCCCAGTCGGCTCGGCCCTCGACGACGAGGGCGAGCTGGTCGCGGTGGGCGCAGAGCGCCCGGACGGCGTTGGTGACGAGGTTCAGGGTGGTCTCGTGACCCGCGATGATCATCAGGACCAGGGTGCCGATGAGCTCGGACTGGCTGAGCCGGTCGCCGCCCTCGTCCCGGGCCGCGATGAGGGCGCTGATGAGGTCGTCGCCGGGGTCGGCGGCCTTGGCGGCGGCGATGGAGCCCAGGAGTCCGGCGAGTTCGCGGTTGGTGGCGACGGCCTGGGCGGGCTCCGTGTCGGTGGCCACGACGAGGCTGGAGAGGTGGTGCAGCCGGTCCTGGTGGACCGGGTCGACGCCGAGGAGTTCGCAGATGACGCCGAGCGGCAGCGGAAGCGCGTAGTGGCGGCGCAGATCGGCGACGCCGTCACCAGCACGGGCGGCCTCGGCGAGGCCGTCGAGCAGTCCGGCGGTGACCGCCTCCACGCGCGGGCGGAGCTCCTCGACCCGGCGTGCGGTGAAAGCGCTGCTCACGAGGGTCCGCAGCCTGCGGTGGTCGGCCCCGTCGGCGGTGGTCATGCCCGGCACGGTGGCGAAGGTCAGCAGCGGCCAGCCTTCGGGTATGCGGCCCTCGGTGAGCGCCGTGAAGTGGTGGGGCGCCTTGGCGACGTCGGGGTGGGTGAGGAAGTCCCGCAGGGCGTCGTGGCCGAGCACCGCCATGCCCTCGATCCCGCCGGGCAGGATCACCGGGGCCACGGCGCCTTGGGCGAGCAGCCGCGCGTTCGCCGCGTGCGGGCAGCCGCCCGTGTCCATGCGGTACGGGGGCCGGCCGGAGGCGGTGCTGTGCGGTGTGTTCAAGGAAGGCACTCCTGACTGCGGATGCGGGCCGTCTCGGCACGTGAGCGCTCAGATCCTACGGTCAACCCGCCTCCGTTCGTACGGAGTTGTCCCGCACGGCGTCTTCACCCGCCGGGCCGCCCGGGCCGCCCCTGCCGAGGAGCTCGGCGAGGCCGCGGCGGGTGGCGGCCACGACGACGCGGTCGCCCGGGACGAGCCGCCGGTCGGGGTGGAGGCGCCAGCCCCTCGCGCGGTCCGCCCGACCCGCCGCCGCGCCGTCGAGGGCGATGACCCGCCAGGCGCCGGGGACGAAGGCGTCGGCGACCGTCCGGCCGTCCAGGAGGGGGTGCGCGGCGACGTCCACGGCGGCGAAGAGCAGCACCCGGCGCTCGACGGGCACGGCGCCCAGGATCCGGCGCCCCATCATGGCGCCGGCGAACGCGGGCGCGGCGAGGTGGGAGACGCTGCGGCTGCGGGTGACGGCCGTGGGGTGGGCGGTGCGCAGGGTGCGGAAGACGGCCGTGGCGAAGTCGTCGTCGTACAGGCGCAGGACGACCCGCAGGTCGGGGGTGACGGCCCGGGCGGACAGCGCGGCTTCCAGGTTGGTGATGTCGACGCTGGTCAGGGCGAGGAGTGCGTGGGCGCGGTGGATCCGGGCCGCCTCCAGGACGCCCTCCTCCGTGACGTCGCCGATGACGGTGGGGACGCGGAGCCGGCGGGCGACGGCGATGCCGCGGGCCTCCGGGTCGGACTCGACGCAGACCACCGGGATGCCGAGCCGGCGGAGGCGTGCCAGGACCCGGGTGCCGACCTTGCCGAGGCCGAGGAGGACGACGTGGCCGGAGAGGCCGCGGGACGGCCTGCGCAGGGTGGTCGCCGTGCGGAAGGTGCCGAGGCCTTCGAGGAGGGCGGCGACGATCACCGGCAGCAGGAGCAGCCCGACGAACCCGGCGAGGATCTGGAGCAGTTGGCGGCTGGTCGGCTCGCCGACGGCCGGGTCGCCGATGGCGAAGATGTCGAGCAGCGTCAGATAGGCGGCGTGCAGGGGGTGGTCGCCGGTGGTGAAGGTGGAGGCGAGGGCGAGCGCGAGGACGGCGCCGGCCGCACCGGCGAGCGACCAGCGCAGTCGGCGGGAGAAGAGGGAGGCGACGGGCAGGGCGGAGGCGGCGAGGCGAGGCGCCGGGAGGTCCGGGCCCGCCGCCGTGACCGCTTCGAGGGTGACGGCGGCGCGGCCGGTCGCGGCGGCCACCGTGCGGTCGTCGGGGAGGAGCCGGGGGCCGGCGTCCCCGCTGTGCTCGGAACCCTCGCAGCCCGCCGGGTCGCCGGCCGTGGCCGAGAGCAGTGCGAGCGTGCAGAGGCCGGGATCGGGCGGCTCGCCCTCGCGCGGCGGCCGGTCGACGGCGTGGAACAGCAGTCCGCCGGCCTGGACGACCTTGCTGGTGCCCGCGACGGCGGCCGCCGCGAGTCCGGGGGCCGCGGTGTCGACGTCGGAGAGGACCGTGGTGGCGGCGTCGAGCTTCTCGGGGTCGAGGCCCGGTTCCACGACGGCGGCGGCCTGGTCGAGGAGGGTTTCGAGGTGCTGGCCCAGCTTGCGGTTGTACAGCCGGATGACCAGGCGCAGCCGGGGGTTGAGGCGGCGGGCGGTGAGCGCGGCCCGGATGTTGGTCTCGTCGTCCTCGTGGACGAGGGCGAGCGCGGCGGCCCGCTCGACGCCGGCGTCGACCAGGGCCCGGTCGTCCGCCTCGGCGGCCTCGACGACCCGGGGGGCGCCGCCGGGTTCGCCGCCGTCGCCGGAGGCCCCGGGCGCCGCGCCGGACCCGGTGGTGCGGGTGACGGCGGCGGTCACCCGGCCGAACAGGGCCAGTGCCCGGCCGGTCCGGGCGGCGGGCGCGCGGGGTGCCTCGGGCGGCGCCGGCACCAGGAGGGTCACCCGCTCCCCGTACACCTCGTGCAGTTCGCGCGCGAGGCGGTGGGCGAGGGCGTCGTCACCGCACACGACCATGTGCCCGGCCGGGGCCGTACGGGACGGCCGGTCCGTCCGGAGGGCGGGCGCGCCGAAGGGGCCCGCGGCGGCCGCGCCGGGCGGGCGGGCAGGGCCGGGGAGGGCGCGGGCGGTGGCGTCCGGAGGTCCGGATCCGTCGCCGCCGACCGGAACGGCGTTGCTGGGCTGCGGGTGTGAGGACACGTCACAAGGATGCCCTGCGCCGCCGACAGCGGACCGGGTGGCCGCCCACCACCCGGGCGGGCGCACGACGCGCCCCCGTCCGGCACGTTCGCTACGCCGGTCGGCGCACTCCGCTCTGCGTGTTCGGCGGTGCCTTCCTACGGTGACCGAATGATCGTCACGTCAGCTGTCCGTCATGTTGTCGCCGGTACCGCGGCGCTGCTGTTCGTCCTGCCGGTTCCGGTGGCCACGGCCTCGGCCGGGACCTCCGTCGGGGAACCCACGCCGCCCGCACGGCAGTACGTCGATCCCGCCCGGCTCGACCGGCAGGGCACCCAGGTGCAGCGACTGCCGGGCGCCCCCCAGGTCCCCTCGGTGTCGGCGCTCTCGTGGGTGGTTGCGGACGCCGCCACCGGCGAGGTGCTCGCCGCGCGGAACGCGCACCGGAGGCTGCCGCCGGCCAGCACCCTCAAGGCGCTGTTCGCCCTCACCGCGCTCCCCCACCACGAGCCCTCCGAGCGGCACACGGTGGCGGACGCCGAGCTGACCGGGATCGGGGCGGGCAGCAGTCTCGTCGGCCTGAAGGAGGGGTACACGTACAAGGTCTCGGACCTGTGGAACGGGGTCTTCCTCAGCTCGGGCAACGACGCCGTGCACGTCCTGGCCGCGATGAGCGGCGGCTGGGAGTCGATGGCCCGCCAGATGCAGGACAAGGCCAGGGCCCTCGGTGCCCGGGACACCCATGTGGTCTCCCCCGACGGCTACGACGCACCCGACCAGGTGTCCTCCGCGTTCGACCTGGCGGTCTTCGGCCGGGCCGGACTGCAGGACCCCGCGTTCGTCCGGTACAGCTCGACCCGGTACGCGGACTTCCCGGCCGGCACCTGGTCGTACGGCATCGCCAACACCAACCGGCTGCTGACCGGCGCGGACGGCGTGGCCCGCTACCCGGGACTCCTCGGGATCAAGAACGGCTACACCAGCAACGCGGGCAACACGCTGATCTCCGCGGCCCAGCGGGGCGACCGGACCCTCGTCGTGTCGGTGATGAACCCGCAGGGCGGCGGTGGCCTCGCCGTCTACGAGGAGGCCCGCTCCCTGCTCGACTGGGGCTTCGAGGCGGCGGGCCGGGTCCGGCCGGTGGGTTCGCTGCTGCCGGCGCGGACGAAGGCGGCCGCCGGCCCGGACACCCGGGCCGTCGCGGTGTCCGGCCGCGCCGCACCGGCCGCCGGCCCGGTGCTCCGCGCCGGCCCGGAGCACCGGGCCGGCGCGGCGGCGCCCGAGCGGGACGAGGCCCCGTCGGGCATGTCCGCCGGCCTGCCGCTGGCCCTGGTCGCCTCGGCCTGCGCGGCGGCGATCGCCCTGTGGGGGTGGCGGCGCAGGGCGGCCCACCGGGGCTGATCCGCGTGGTGTGACCGGTACGTGACGCCTGGTCCGGTACGCGTCCGGGGCGTCGCCCGCACGCGTACCGGTGGCGTGCCGTCGTGAAGCGGGGGCGCCGCCCCCGGCGCCGGGGTCAGGCGCCGACGTACTGCGCCAGGTGCTCGCCGGTGAGGGTCGCACGGCGGGCGACGAGGCCGGCGGGCGGGCCCTGGTAGACGATCCGGCCGCCGTCGTGACCGGCGCCGGGCCCGAGGTCGATGATCCAGTCGGCATGGGCCATGACCGCCGGGTGGTGTTCGACGACGACGACCGACTTGCCGGAGTCGACCAGGCGGTCGAGCAGGCCGAGGAGCTGTTCGACGTCGGCGAGGTGCAGGCCGGTGGTCGGCTCGTCCAGGACGTAGACGCCGCCCTTGTCGGCCATGTGCGTGGCCAGCCTCAGGCGTTGCCGTTCCCCGCCGGAGAGGGTGGTGAGCGGCTGCCCGAGGGAGAGGTAGCCGAGTCCGACGTCGGAGAGCCGCTCCAGGATGCGCTGCGCGGCCGGGGTGCGGGCCTCGCCCGCGCCGAAGAACTCCTCGGCCTCGTCGACCGGCATCGCGAGGACCTCGCTGATGTCCCGGCCGCCCAGGTGGTACGCGAGCACCGAGGCCTGGAACCGCTTGCCCTCGCAGTCCTCGCAGGCGGTCGCGACACCGGCCATCATCGCCAGGTCGGTGTAGACGACTCCGGCGCCGTTGCAGGTGGGGCAGGCGCCCTCGGAGTTGGCGCTGAACAGCGCGGGCTTCACCCCGTTGGCCTTGGCGAACGCCTTGCGGATCGGGTCGAGCAGGCCGGTGTACGTCGCCGGGTTGCTGCGGCGCGAGCCGCGGATCGCACCCTGGTCGACCGAGACCACGTCCTCGCCCGCCGGGATCGATCCGTGGACGAGGGAGCTCTTGCCGGAGCCGGCGACGCCGGTGACCACGCAGAGCACGCCGAGCGGGACGTCGACGTCGACCTTCCGCAGGTTGTGGGCGGTCGCGCCCCTGATCTCCAGGGCACCGGTGGGTTCGCGCACGCTCTCCTTGAGTGCGGCGCGGTCGCCGAAGTGGCGGCCGGTGACCGTGTCGCCGGCCCGCAGCCCCTCGACGGTGCCCTCGAAACAGACGGAGCCGCCCGCGGTGCCCGCGCCGGGGCCGAGGTCGACGACGTGGTCGGCGATCGCGATGGTCTGCGGCTTGTGCTCCACGACGAGCACCGTGTTGCCCTTGTCTCGCAGGCGCAGGAGCAGGTCGTTCATGCGGTTGATGTCGTGGGGGTGCAGGCCGGTGGTGGGCTCGTCGAAGACGTAGGTGACGTCGGTGAGCGAGGAGCCGAGGTGGCGGATCATCTTGACCCGCTGGGCCTCGCCGCCCGAGAGCGTGCCCGAGGGCCGGTCGAGGGACAGGTAGCCGAGGCCGATCTCGACGAACGAGTCGAGGGTCTCGCGGAGCGCGGTGAGGAGGGGGGCCACCGAGGGTTCGTCGAGGCCCCGCACCCACTCGGCCAGGTCGCTGATCTGCATCGCGCAGACGTCGGCGATGCTCTTCCGCCTGATCTTCGACGACCGGGCGCCCTCGGCGAGGCGGGTGCCGTCGCACTCGGGGCAGGTGGTGAAGGTGACGGCCCGCTCCACGAAGGCCCGGATGTGCGGCTGCATCCCCTCCTTGTCCTTGGCCAGGAACGACTTCTGGATGCGCGGGATCAGACCCTCGTAGGTCATGTTGATGCCCGCGATCTTCATCCTGACCGGCTCGTGGTGGAGGAAGTCCGCCAGTTCCCGTCTGGTGTACCGGCGGATGGGCTTGTCCGCGTCGACGAAGCCCGACTCGCTGTAGAGCCGGTGGTTCCAGCCGCCCGGGGTGTAGCCGGGGATGGTCAGCGCCCCGTCGGCGAGCGACTTGGCGTCGTCGTAGAGCTGCGTGAGGTCGATGTCGGAGACCGTGCCGCGGCCCTCGCAGCGCGGACACATGCCGCCCGTGCGGCTGAACGTCGCCTTGACGGCCTTCTTGGCACCGCGTTCGACGGTGATCGCGCCGCTGGCCCGTACGGAGGGGACGTTGAAGGCGTACGCGCCGGGCGGGCCGATGTGCGGTCTGCCGAGGCGGCTGAAGAGGATGCGGAGCATCGCGTTGGCATCGGTGGCGGTGCCGACGGTGGAGCGCGGGTCGGCACCGAGACGCTGCTGGTCGACGATGATCGCGGTGGTCAGGCCTTCGAGCACGTCGACCTCCGGGCGCGCGAGCGTCGGCATGAAGCCCTGCACGAACGCGCTGTACGTCTCGTTGATCAACCGCTGCGACTCGGCGGCGATCGTGTCGAACACCAGGGAGCTCTTGCCCGAGCCGGAGACGCCGGTGAAGACCGTGAGCCGGCGCTTCGGGATCTCGATGCTGACGTCCTTGAGGTTGTTCACCCGCGCCCCGTGCACGCGGATCAGGTTCTGCCGGTCGGCGGCGTGCGGTGCGGGGGACTTCGCGGTGCCGGACTTCGCGGTGCCGGACTTCGCGGCGGAGGTCTTCACGGCCGAGGTCTTCGCGGTGGAGGTCTTCGCCGTGCCTGCCCGGCCGTTGCCGGTCTCGGCGGCGCCGGTCCTCGCGGTGTCCGTCCTGCGGGCCTTGGTCATCGTGTCTCCCTCCGCCGGGCAGGCCGGAACGCGAGGCGCCACGTACCGCCGCACCCGGCACCGGGGGG
Organism: Streptomyces sp. NPDC043176; assembly: GCF_056436715.1. Taxonomy (NCBI): domain Bacteria; kingdom Bacillati; phylum Actinomycetota; class Actinomycetes; order Kitasatosporales; family Streptomycetaceae; genus Streptomyces; species Streptomyces sp. NPDC043176. The sequence continues at coordinate 36,426 of NZ_JBWKCA010000024.1, read as the reverse complement.
GCGTGCGACGCACCCCGCCACGCTAACCGCGGCCCCGGGGACGCGCTTGTCGACGGCCGGCCGGTCCGGTCAGCCACTCCGCCACGGATACCCGGGCGCCGTGGTCCGGGCGCCGGTCACATAGCGCTCGGCGGCGTGCACGGCCTCCTGGGCGGTGCGCTTTCCCATCAGCACGCACAGGGTGTACACCGTGTCCTCGAAGCGCCGGCGGGCCGACAGGTCGCACGGACTGTCCAGCACGGTCCGCTCCTGGGTGCGGTAGTGCCGGAGCAGCCGGTCGACCGTGTTCCTGTCGGGCAGCAGCATGGCGTTCTCCTGTCTCCTGCGTCGCTCCATACTCCCGGCCGTCGGCCGCCCCCGCGACCGACACGGACACGTTGAGTGACGAGGGGCTTTCGGTGCGGCGCTCCGGGTGCGCTCGCGCCGCCCATGAAGGAGGGTCGAGGACATGAACCCGAGCACGATTCAGCGGGTGGTCGTCACCGGCGCCACCGGCAATGTGGGGACGAGTCTGGTGCGGATCCTGGCGGCCGAACCGCGGGTCGGATCGGTCCTCGGCCTCGCCCGGCGACGGCCGGACCTGGAGTTGCCCGGCGTGGAGTGGGCCGAGGTGGACCTCTCCCGTGACGGAGACGAACCGCGGCTCGCGCAGTACGTGGCGGACGCGGACGCGGTGGTCCACCTCGCCTGGCGGTTCGGGCCGACGCACGACCCCGTGGAGACCTGGCGGACCAACGTCCTCGGCGCGGTGCGCGTCTTCGACGCGGTCGCGGCCGCGCATGTGCCGGTGCTCGTGCACGCCTCGTCCGTGGGCGCGTACTCCCCCGGCCCCGAGGGCCACGCCCCGGTGTCCGAGGCGTGGCCGACGCACGGCTGGCCGGGTGCCGCGTACACCCGGGAGAAGTCCTATCTGGAACGGGTCCTCGACACCTTCGAGCGCGACCATCCGCAGACCCGGGTGGTACGGATGCGTCCGGCGTTCCTCTTCAAGGAGGAGTCGGCGAGCGGCCAGCGGCGGATCTTCGCGGGACGGTTCTTCCCCGGCCAGCTGATGCGGCCCGATCTGCTGCCGCTGCTCCCGGAGTTCGACGGGCTGCGCTTCCAGGTCCTGCACACGGACGACGCCGCGGACGCCTACCGGAGGGCGCTCCTGCGGGACGTCCGCGGCGCGTTCAACCTCGCCGCCGAGCCGGTGCTCGACGCCGCGACACTGGGCCGGATGCTGCACGCCAAGCCCGTGAAGGTACCGGCCGGCGCGGTGCGCGGCGCCCTGTCCGCCGCCTGGCGCCTCCGGCTCGTCCCCGCCTCCCCCGGCCTCTTCGAGGCACTCCGGCACCTCCCGCTGCTCGCCACCGAACGGGCCCGTCGGGAGCTCGGCTGGGAGCCGTCCTCGAGCGCCGAGGAGGCCCTCTCCGCGTTCCTGCGCGGCGTCCGGGCCGGCGCCGGCGACGACACGGCCCCACTGGCCGGCCACCGGATCGGCTGAACCCGGCCCCGTGAGGCGCTGGTCCGCGAGGCACGGGCCACGGGGCCGTGGCGTGGGCCGTGGGCCGTGGCGTGGGCCGTGGGCCGTGGCGTGGGCCGTGGGGCCTTCGGCCGGCGCGTCCCCTGCGCGTCGGCGCGTCCGGGCCGGGGCGTTCGGCCGGGGCGCGCCCTACGAACCGGCGTGTCCGGGCTGTCGGGTCGGGCACGCCGACCAGTCGACGATGCGGATCGCCGCGCCGGCGGCCTCGCGGCCCCGGCAGTGGGCGCGGTGGCGGCGCAGGACGGCGTCGATGTCGAGGCAGCGGGCGAACTCGGGCCGGGCGGCCAGGCGTTGGGCGTAGGACCAGAGGGCCGGATGCCCGGCGACGCGGTCCATGGCGGCGGCGTCCAGGTGCCAGCGGTGGACGGTGTCGAGCTGGACGAGGGTGACCCAGACGTGCACGTCCGCGGCGGTCGGCGCGTCGCCGAGGACGTACGGCCCGCGGGCGAGCCGCCGTTCCAGGCGGCCGAGCGCGGAGAAGAGGACCGTCAGCGGGTCGCGGTGGGCCGCCTCGCCGTCGATGCCGAGTTCACCGGCCTGCTGGGCCGCCCGGTTCACGCTCCGCTCGCACAGGTCCGCGATCGCGTCGATCTCGCGCCGCCGCGCGCTCGGCAGCAGGTCGGGGCCGTCACCGCGGAAGCGGAGGGCCAGGTCGCGGAGGATGTCGGGGACGTGGGTGCTGACGATCCGTCCGGTCCAGCCGTCGCTCAGGACGGGCGCGGCGGCCGGACCGTCGTAGAGGTGGGCGCTCGCCTCGTACAGCGGCCGGAGTGCGGCATATCCGCCGTCGGGCGTGTCGGGGTTCTCGGGCAGCACGGTGAGCGGGAGCGTGTCGTCGAGTCCGAGCAGGGCGTGGGTGACGGCGATCCTCAGACAGCCGGGTGTCGACGGTGCCACGTGGAGGCGGTAGCGGTGCGGGACGGCGTAGTGGCCGCTCGCCGCGTCGCGGCCGATCCTGCCCCGGAAGGCGGGCACGGCGGAGGCGGGCAGGAGCGAGGACGGGACGACGGACATGCTTCTCCCTGGGTGCTCGGTGCCGGGTCCGTCCGATGCCCGCCGGTGCCGGTCGCGAGGCGCGACGGACGGCACCGGCGGTCCGGCCGGGGGCGGCAGAGGTGCGGAAAGGAAGTGCGGACGCGGCACGGCGCGTTGCCGTGCCGGGCAGGCCGGGACGCGTCGACCCGCCGGACGGGCCGGATGGGACCGGTGCGTCCGGCCACCGGAACGCCGGTACCGGGCCCGACGCGTCGACCGACCGGACCGCCGGGGCGGGGCCGGGCGCGTCGAACCAGTGGACCGCCCGGACCGGCGCGGGTGGGTCGACTCGCCAGGCGGACCGGGCGGGCTCGGGCCGATCGCCCCACCCGAGGGGGACGGAGCCTCGACCCACCTGCCGGGCGGGGCGGAGCACCGACCCACCCGACGGGCGGGCTCCGGCGCGTCGGCCCGCCGGACGGCCCGCCCCGCCCCCGGATCCGGCTTGAGGGCTTCGGACGGCCCGGCGGGAGGAAGCCCCGGATGGTCGGGCCCGTCGGCCCCGGCCCTCGGACGGGCAGCTAGGCGGCGCTGCAGACCCGCAGGAGATCGATGTGGCGGCGGGAGGTGAGGGGCAGGGAGCGCGGGAGGAGCGCTGCGCGGTACGTGTCCCGTCTGCCGCTGCGCCCCATGGTTCCCTACCCGTTCGCTCGGTTTTCCCGTCCATGAGTGTCCGGCGGGCCACCGGCGGCGTCAAGGGTGCGGTACGGCCCGACTTGTCGGGCGCGCGGTCCCGGACGGGCGGTCCCCTCGGCGGACCGCGCCCAGGGCCCGGCGGACCGCACTCCGGACCCGGGAGCCCGCGTCGGGCGTGCCCGACGGGGTCGCGGCTCGGCGGGTGGGCGTGCGGGCGGCGGGCCCCTCGCCGGTACGGAATAATGCGCGCATGCGCATTTCAGCCAGGGCCGACTACGCGGTGCGGGCAGCCCTCCAGCTCGCCGCCTCCCAGGACTCGGGGCCGCTGAAGGCCGAGGCCATCGCCGAGGGCCAGGGCATCTCGCACAAGTTCCTGGAGGGGATTCTCGGAGACATGCGCAAGGGCGGCCTGGTGCAGAGCCAGCGCGGCGGCAACGGCGGGTACTGGCTGGCCAGGCCCGCGGAGACGATCTCGGTCGCGGACGTCATCCGCTGCGTGGACGGGCCGCTGGTCTCCGTCCGCGGGGAGCGCCCGCCGGACCTGTCGTACACGGGCCCGGCCGAGTCGCTGCTCACGCTGTGGATCGCCCTGCGGGCGGGGGTCCGCGAGGTCCTCGGGGTCTCGCTCGCCGAGGTGGCCGCGGCCAGGCTGCCGGACGGGGTCATCGCGCTCGCGGACGATCCGGAGGCGTGGACCAACCCCTGACCGGCGGATCGAACCCCGGCCGGGCCGCGCCGACTTGACGCCATCCCACTGGTCAAGACACCCCTGTCCACGGTACGGACGCCCCTTGGGGTGGGCGCCTCACCTCTGCCACTATCCCTACTATTCCAGTGGGGATACGAGAGATCAGGTGAGGTGACGTGAGCACGCCGAGGAAATCGCCGAAGAGACCCGCCCCGCGCACCGACTCCGCACCGGCCGTCCGTCCCGTCGACCGGCCGGCCGACGACGAGATCTGGCCCCGCGTCACCCGCGAGCTGGCCGACGACCTCGCCGTCGACGCCCTCGTCAGGGACCGCGCCGGCAAGGCGCCGTTCGACGAGGTGGCCCGCCTCCAGGAAGCCGGGCTGCCCGCCCTCCTGACGGCACCCGGGCCGACCCGGCGCGGCGCCGACTGGCGCGCCGCGTGCGCCGTCGTGCGCGAGATCTCCGCCGCCGACAGCTCGGTGGGCGAACTCCTCGCCCACCACTACGCGCTGTCGTGGAGCAGCCGTTTCTTCGGCCCGGCGCCGGCGGAGGACCAGGTCCCCGAAGCCGCCTCCGACGAGGACGGCGGCGACTCGTCGACGGCGACGACACGCACGCGGGGCGCCGGACGGACGGCGGGCGCCCCGCACACCGCGCGGTCCCCGCTCGCCCTCGACGCCTGTACGGCGGAGGAGCGCTGGCTGCTCGCCGGCGGCATCGAACCGGCGCGGGGCGAGGCCGACCCGGGGCTCACGCTCACGCCCGCCGGGAACGACGGCTGGGTCCTCGACGGCCGGCGCTCGTTCGCCTCCGGCGTGACGGTGGCCGACCGGCTCGTCGTCGGCGCCCGGCCCGGCGGCACCGGCGACCTGCTGGTGGTCCTGGTGGACCCGGCCCACCCGGGGGTGTTCACGGACGCGGGGACGGACCGGGTCGGGCAGCGGCTGGCCGGCGCGGGGACCGTCACCTTCGACCACGTGCCGGTGGCGCCCGAACACGTCCTCGGCGCGCTCCCCCACGACGAGCACGCCGTCGCCCCGTTCGCCACCCTCGCGCCGCTCGCCCTGCGGCTGCTGCTCGTCCAGGTCGGACTCGGCATAGCCGAGGGCGCGCTCGCCGAGGCCCGGGACGTCAGCCGCGCCGGGCAGTCGGGCCCGGCACCGGCCGACCGGCCGGAGGGCCCGATCGCCCCGGACGGCGCCGCCGCGGGCGGGGCCGGGGACGACCCCTACCTCCTCCTCGCGTACGGGGAGCTGGCGACGGCCGCGCACACCGCCGCCGCCGTGGTGGAGCGGGCGACCGACGCCCTGGCACACGGGCTGCTCGCCGGACGGTCGCTCGGCCCGGAGGAACGGGCCGACATCGCCGTCCTGGTGGCGGCGGCCGAGACGGTCACCGGCCGGGCCGCCGTCCACATCACCACCCGCATCCTGGAACTCGTCGACACCGGCCCGGGACCCGACGCCCGCGGCGGCGGACCGGGCTTCGACCGCTTCTGGCGCAACGCCCGCGCCCTCACCGCCCCCACCCAGGCCTCCCACCGGCTCCGGGACATCGGGGACCACTACCTCAACGGCACCCACGCGCGGCTCACCCTCCGGGCCTGAGCGCACCACGCGCCCGGAACGGCGCACGGAGCCACGCCACCCGAACGGCGCACGGAGCCACGCGCGGGAACGCCGTACGAAGCCAGGCGACCAGGACAGCGCGGGGAGCCGCGCGCCCGAAACACCGCACGAAGCAAGACGACCAGGACGGTGCACGGAGCCGCGCGTCCGGGACGCCGTACGAAGCCGCGCGGCGGGAACCTCGTCCGAAGCCGCGCGGCCGGAAGTCGTACGAACGGGGCTGACGGTCCGGCATGTCGGGACCTCCGGCCCTCCCGTCAGGCTGCCGATGGGCCCAAGCTGGAGACAGCAGGGCCCGGCCGCCTGGCGGGCCCGTCACCGCGGAGGCAGCCTGATGAGTCGTGAGATCGTCGCCGGAGTGGACGGCTCCCCGGAGAGCCTCGCCGCGGCCGACTGGGCCGCCCGCGAGGCCCTCCAGCGGGGGCTTCCGCTCCGGCTCGCGCACGCCTGGCGCTGGGAGCCCCTCGACATCCCGCTGGTCCAGGACCCCGAGACCCAGCAGCGCGCGGCGTTCGACGTCCTGCGCGAGGCCGAGGCCACCATCGCGGCGCGCCACCCGGACCTCACGCTCACGGCCGAGGTGCTCCCCGACACGCCGGTGGCCGCGCTGCTCGGCACCGAGGAGCGGGCCGAGATGCTCGTCATCGGCTCGCGGGGTCACGGCGCCCTGACCGGATTCCTGCTCGGCTCGTACGGCCAGCAGATCATCGCCGGCGCCACCCGCCCGGTGGTGGCCGTCCGCTCCCGCGACGGCGAACAGGCCGAAGCGCCCGCCGGACACGTCCTGGTCGGGCAGCACGGCGACCCCGAGGACAGCGCCGCGGCCCTGGGCTTCGCCTTCGAGACCGCCGCCGCGCGCGGGGCGTCGGTGCGGGCCGTCCGCGCGTGGAGCCTGCCGCCGCTGTACGCGTACAGCCCGGCCTCGATGCGACTCGCCGACGAGGCCGGCGGGCTCGTGCCGTACGAGGAGAAGGCACTGCGGGAGGCCCTGGCCCCGTGGCGCGAGCGGTACCCGGACGTGCCGGTGACCGAGCACGTCGAACTGGGCAGCGCGGGGCAGGTGCTGCTCTCGACCTCGGGGGCCGCCGGGCTCCTGGTGGTCGGGCGCCGGGCCCGGCGGGGCGCGATCGGTCCGCGGATCGGTTCGGTGGCGCACGCGGCGCTGCATCTCGCGCCCTGCCCGGTGGCGGTGATTCCGCAGGGCTGAAAAGCTCGGACGCGGGTTGACGCGTCGGGTTGACGGAGAGTGTCGGGGCGGGCCGCGGCGGACAGTGTTACCGCCGTCGCCCCGGTGGCTCTCCCGGCACCGGACCTCCGGCGACCTCGGCGAGAGAGCGGAGCTCCATGCGGCACCACGACCGTCCCGGCCACCACGACCATCCCGCGCCCGCGCGCGGCCGGCACCGCGGGAGCCGGGGCGCGCGCCGCCGGGCGTCCCGCCCCTCCTTCCGGATCACCGTCGCGCTGTCCGGGGCCGCCGCCGTGCTGGCGGTGGTGACCGGGATGTACGTGGCCTCGCCGGCCCCGGCCGTCTCCGCCGCGGGCGCTCCCGCGGCGGCCGGCGCCAAGGCCCGGCAGTTCGTCCAGGAGGTCGTCGATATCGCCAACGCCGAGCGGGAGAGGGCGGGTTGCGGACCGCTGCGCTCCGAGAGCCACCTGCGGACCGCCGCCCAGGGACACGCCGACGACATGGCGGCGCGTGACTACTACGAGCACCACACCCCGGAGGGGCGCGACGCGGGCGACCGGATCACCGGCGCAGGGTACGCGTGGTCGGCCTGGGGGGAGAACATCCACCGCGGGCCGAAGACCCCGGCCCGGGCGATGGAGGACTGGATGAACAGTCCCGGTCACCGGGCGAACATCCTGAACTGCGCCTTCAGGGACGTCGGCGTCGGCGTGACGCTGACCGCCAACGGCCCCTGGTGGGTGCAGGACTTCGGCTCCCGACGCTGATCCCGCGGCAGGGCCGTCAGGACGCGGGGGCGGCCAGTTTCTGCACCCAGATCGTGCCGGCCGGGCCGGGCACCGAGGCCACGCCGGTGTCCCGGTAGCGGCAGTTCAGCATGTTCTCCTCGTGCATCGCGCCGTCGGTCCAGTCGTCGACGACGGACCCGGGGTCGGACGAACCGCGGGCCAGGTTCTCGGCCCAGGCGCTCCAGTCGTACCCGGCGGCGGTGATCCGCGCGTCCGCGAAGTCGCCCTCCGGGCTGCTGTGCCCGTAGTAGCCGCGCGCGGCCATGTCCCGGGCGTAGGCGCGGGCCGCGGCGACCAGCCGCGGATCGGTGTGCAGCGGTCCGCAACCCGCCGCCGTCCGCAGCCGGTTGACCTTCGCGGTCAGCCGTTCCTCGGCGGTGGGCCGGGGGGCCGGGGGCGTCGTCCTGGGGGGCCGGGGCGGCCGGGTGGTCGGGGCCGGGACGGCGACGGTCGTCACGGGTGCCGGGGGCGGTGTCGTGGCGGGCGGCGGCGCGGCGGCGGGCCGGGCGGGCGTCAGCCGGGTGTCGGGCTGCCGGGGCACGAGGAGGGCGGCGGCCCCGAGGACGGCGACGGCCGCGGCCGCGGCGACGCAGGCGCGCCGGACCGGTGTCCACCGGGAGGCGGTCTCGAAGACGACGGGCCCGGGTGCGAAGGACTCCGCGCCGCGCAGCACCCCGGCGGCGAGCGGGGGCACCAGGCCGATGCCGACGAGCAGGCCCTCGACCGGGGCGAGTCCGCGGCGGCCGGTCACGCGTCCCGTGCATCCGGCGCAGGTGCGCAGGTGCCGGGCGACGCGCTTGCGCCAGAGCGGGGAGGGCCGTCCGTCCCAGGTCGTGAGGGTCTCCGCGAGTTCGGGACACCGCGGCACCGCGTCCAGGGCGCGGACCACGGCCCGGCCGGTCTCCAGGCGTTCCTTCATGCGCTGGATCCGTACGGCGGCGTGCTGGGGGGACAGGTCGAGGCCCTCGGCGACGTCGGCCCGGGTCAGCTCGCCGGCGGCCTCGAGCCACCACAGGGAGAGGAGTTCACGGTCGTCCTCGTCGAGCCAGCGGGTGGCGCGGGCCACGTCGCGTCGCTGCCCGGAGAGGCCGAGGCGGAGGATGGTGAGTTCGGTGAAGTCGCCGGCCGGGTCGGCGAGGTCGGCCGCCCGGTCCAGGCCGGGTACGGGCGCCTGCTGGCGTTCGCGCCAGCGGCGCCGTATCCCGTTCATGGCGATGGCGACGAGCCAGGAGCGGAAGCGGTCGGGGTCGCGGAGGCCGGTGAGGCCGTCGAGGGCGCGGACCATCGTCTCCTGGACGATGTCGTCGGTGTCGGCGTGGCCGTCGAGGGCCCGGCCGACGACGTTGTGGACGAGGGGCAGGTACGCGCGCACCAAGGCGTCCCTGGCGTGCGCGTCACCGGCCCTGGCCGCCTCCACCAGTGCGGTGGTGCGGGCCTCGTCGCTGTGCATGGATCTGCTCCCTCATCCCTGGTCCGAGTCCCCCGTGGTTCGGAGACCCGTGGGCGCGGGAGGGATAACACTTCTTCCGGTGGTGCCTGGGGACCTTACACCGGTGGTGCCGCGGGCAGGGTCGGGACCGTGGCCCCTCTGCCCTCCCGGACTGCTTCCACGACGGCGTCGTGCAGGTCGCGGCTCTCCTCCTCCGTCGCGCACGGAACGGGACTGCCCGACATGGTGAACCAGTCGGACGCGCCGCTGTACTGCACGGCCACGCGTGCCTCTCGATCGGCCCAGGTCGTGTGCACGGTCAGATCGCCCGTGACGGCTCCGGCCTCGTCGGTCAGCACCCCACCTCGCCCGGTGTAGACACCGGCGGTCGTCCAAGATGCCCAACTCATCCATCCAGGTTCACACCCGGACGTGAGATGCGCCACCGACGGGACCGCCCCGGCCGGAGGAGTTCCGGCCGGGGCGGTGGCGGTCACGCGCGGGTGCGGGCGACGGGTCCCGCGCCGGTTCAGGCGAGGGACGCGACGGCCTCGTTGAACGTGGCGGACGGGCGCATCACGGCCGCGGCCTTGGCCGGGTCGGGCTGGTAGTAGCCGCCGATCTCGGCCGGGGAGCCCTGGACCGCGACGAGCTCGTCGACGATCTTCTGCTCGTTGGCGGCCAGCGTCTCGGCGAGCGGGGCGAAGGCCTTGGCCAGGTCCGCGTCCTCGGTCTGGGCGGCGAGCTCCTGGGCCCAGTAGAAGGCCAGGTAGAAGTGGCTGCCGCGGTTGTCGATACCACCGAGGCGACGGGTCGGCGACTTGTCCTCGTTGAGGAAGGTGCCGGTGGCGCGGTCGAGGGTGTCGGCGAGGACCTGGGCGCGGGCGTTGCCCGTGGTGGTCGCGAGGTGCTCGAAGGAGGCGGCCAGGGCGAAGAACTCGCCGAGGCTGTCCCAGCGGAGGTAGTTCTCCTTGACGAGCTGCTGGACGTGCTTCGGGGCGGAGCCGCCGGCGCCGGTCTCGAAGAGGCCGCCGCCCGCCATCAGCGGGACGACCGACAGCATCTTGGCGCTGGTGCCCAGCTCCAGGATCGGGAAGAGGTCGGTCAGGTAGTCGCGGAGGACGTTGCCGGTGACCGAGATGGTGTCCTCGCCGCGGCGGATGCGCTCCAGGGAGAACGCGGTGGCCTCGACCGGGGACAGGATCTTGATGTCCAGGCCCTCGGTGTCGTGCTCCGGGAGGTACTGCTTCACCTTGGCGATGAGCTGCGCGTCGTGGGCGCGGTTCTCGTCCAGCCAGAAGACGGCCGGGGCGCCGGTGGCGCGGGCGCGGGTGACGGCGAGCTTGACCCAGTCCTGGATGGGCAGGTCCTTGGTCTGGCAGGCGCGGAAGATGTCGCCCTCGGCGACCTCCTGCTCCAGGACGACGTTGCCCTCGGAGTCGACGAGGCGGACGGTGCCGGCCTCGGCGATCTCGAAGGTCTTGTCGTGGGAGCCGTACTCCTCGGCCTTCTGCGCCATGAGGCCGACGTTCGGGACGGAGCCCATGGTCGACGGGTCGAAGGCGCCGTGGGCGCGGCAGTCCTCGATGACGGTCTGGTACACACCGGAGTAGCTGTGGTCCGGGAGGACGGCGAGGGTGTCGGCCTCCTGGCCGTCCGGGCCCCACATGTGGCCGGAGGTGCGGATCATGGCCGGCATCGAGGCGTCGACGATGACGTCGGACGGCACGTGCAGGTTGGTGATGCCCTTGTCGGAGTCGACCATGGCGAGGGCCGGGCCCTCGGCGAGCTCGGCCTCGAAGGAGGCCTTGATCTCGGCGCCGAGGCCGTGCGGGAGGGCGTCGAGGCCGCCCAGGACGGTGCCGAGGCCGTCGTTCGGGGACAGACCGGCGGCGGTGAGCGCCTCGCCGTACTTGGCGAAGGTGTTCGGGAAGAAGGCGCGCACGACGTGGCCGAAGACGATCGGGTCGGAGACCTTCATCATCGTGGCCTTGAGGTGCACGGAGAAGAGCACGTTCTCGGCCTTGGCGCGGGCGACCTGCTCGCTCAGGAAGGTGCGGAGCGCGGCGGCGCGCATGACGGCGGCGTCGACGACCTCGCCGGCGATGACCTTCAGCGGGGCACGGAGCTCGCTGGTGGTGCCGTCGGCGGCGGTGAACTCGAAGCGGAGGGTGTCGTCCTTCGCGATGACGACGGACTTCTCCGTGGAGGCGAAGTCGTTCTCGCTCATGGTGGCGACGTTCGTCTTCGACTCGGGGGTCCAGGCGCCCATGCGGTGCGGGTGGGCCTTGGCGTAGTTCTTGACCGAGCCGGGCGCGCGGCGGTCGGAGTTGCCCTCGCGCAGGACCGGGTTGACGGCCGAGCCCTTGATCTTGTCGTAGCGGGCGCGGACGTCCTTGTCCTGGTCCGTCTGCGGGTCGTCCGGGTAGTCCGGGAGGGCGTAGCCCTGCGCCTGGAGCTCGGCGATCGCGGCCTTGAGCTGCGGGATGGACGCCGAGACGTTCGGCAGCTTGATGATGTTGGCGCCGGGCGTCTTGGCCAGGTCACCGAGCTCGGCGAGGGCGTCGGCGATGCGCTGGCCCTCCTCCAGGAACTCCGGGAAGACGGCGATGATGCGGCCCGCGAGCGAGATGTCACGCGTCTCGACCGTGACGCCGGCCTGCGAGGCATACGCCTGGATCACGGGCAGGAACGAGTACGTCGCCAGGGCGGGCGCCTCGTCAGTGTGGGTGTAGATGATGGTCGAGTCAGTCACCGGGTGCTCCGCTCCACGTCTGCGTATGCGAGATTGCTCGACATCAAGATATCTCGTGATCGCGGTCCTCGGTAAAGGGCCCCACCGGCTCGTCCTCGCGCCGCACCCCGGCGGCCTCCACGAAGGGCCCGCCGAGCCGGTACGGGGCGGGCGCGCCGTCCACGTCGACGCGGCGCAGCAGTCCGAGCAGGACGAGTCCGGCGGCGGCCGTCACGCCGGCGGCGAGGGCCTGCCCGCAGCGGTGGGCGAGCCGGAGCTCGGCGGGGTCGTAGGGGGCGGTGGCGGGCAGGCTGAGGGTGTCGCCGAGCAGCCAGAGGCCGGCGCCGAGTCCCGCCGCGGCGATCAGGGCGAGCGGGACGGTCACCGGGAGGCCCGGCAGGAAGGGGCCGCGCCGGGCGCCGGGGCGGACCTTGCCCTTGCGCGCGAGGAAGGCGATCAGCCCGCAGTCGACCGCGAGCACGACGAGGGCGGCGGCGATGACGTCGCCGGGCCGGTGCCGGCCCGAGGCGATGGTGTACGCGCCGACGGCGGCGGCCCAGAGGGTGCCCGCGCCGACGGCCAGGGCCCTGAACCGGTAGGGGACGACGAGGACGAGGCCGAAGGCGATGCCCAGGACCAGCGTGGTCTGGGCGCTGGGGAAGCCGCTGGGGACGAGGGCGCCCGCGGTGTCGAGGAGGCGGGGGCGGGGCGCGTACCGCTGGAGCAGGCCGGTGACGGCGAGGGCCGTGACCAGCCCGCCCGCCGCGGCCCCGGTGAGCGCGTACCGCTTGCGTATCAGGCCCACGGCGAGGAGGAGGACGCATCCGGCGGCCAGCGAGAAGGTGGTGAGGCCGGCGAGGGAGGGGTGATCGCGCAGCAGGGTGGCGGCGGCGGAGTCCGCGCGTCGGCCGGTCACGGCGGCGTCGCCCCAGCGGCGGCCGGTCGCCGTGAGCACGAGGCCCGCGTAGACGACCGTGAGGAGGAGGACTGCCCCGAGGCAGGCGCGCCGTGTCCGGGTGCGGACCCGGGTGCTGAAGGAGCCGGCGGTCTCGCCGGCCACGGCGGCGTACCACCAGGTGTCACCGGTCTCCAGCGGCCTCGGGGAGCCGCCGGCGCGGAGCCTGTCGTAGGAAGCCATGCCCCGATTCGAACCCACGCGCGGCCGCCCCGCCCGCTGGACTCACCCGAACGACACGCGGGCGCCGCTTCCGTCCGGGCCGGCCGCCCTCGACGGCGGGGCGCGCGGCCGCGGCGGCGGTCAGTGCTCGCGGGACGGGTGCCTCGCCGAGGAGCAGGAGGACGAGGCCCAGCAGCAGGACGAGCACGCTCGCCCCGCCGGGGCCGGCGCGTACGGCCCGGTCGTCGGCGAGGGGGGCTGCGACCTGGACGGCGAAGGCGGCGGCCGTCAGCGGCCGGCCCCCGCCGTAGAGGCCCGTCCGGAAGACCCGGGCACGCAGCCAGGGCCGGACCCGGCCGGTGCGGATCGCGGCGGCGCCGCCGGCGGCGAAGAGGAGCGCGATGGCGCCCGGGACGGCGACGTGCCGGTCCATGTCCGGCCCCCTCGTCCCCGGCCCGCTGCCGGGGTCGGGGTCGGGGTCGGGGTCGGGGCGATCATGCCACAGCGAGGTGACGGGAGCCGTCGCGGTCGTGACGGCGGGTGCCGTAGAGGGTGAACGCCGTGTTCACCAGGGCGACATGACTGAGCGCCTGGGGCATGTTGCCGAGCTGGCGGGCGGCGGCCGGGTCCCATTCCTCGGCGAGGAGGCCGACGTCGTTGCGGATGTCGAGGACGCGCTCGAAGACGGCGCGGGCCTCGGCGGGACGGCCCGTCATGGCGAGGGCGTCGGCGTACCAGAACGTGCAGGCGACGAAGGCTCCCTCGGTGCCGCCGAGGTCGTCGAGGGCGTGGGTGCCGCCGTCCCGTACGTCCCCGTACCGGCGCAGGAACCCGTGGTCGTCGAGCCGTTCCATCGCCTGCACGGTGCCGACGACCCGCGGGTCGCCGGGCGGGAGGAAGCCGAGCCGGGGGATCAGCAGGGCGGTGGCGTCGACCTGGGGGCTTCCGTAGGACTGGGTGAAGGAGCGCTGCTCGGGGCTCCAGCCCCGGTCGCAGATCTCCGCGTGCAGCTCGTGGCGCAGCGCCTGCCAGCGGTGCACGGAGCCGCGGAGTCCGGCGACGCGGGCGAGGCGGACGGCCCGGTCGGCGGCGACCCAGGCCATCACCTTGGAGTGGACGAAGTGGCGGCGCGGGCCGCGGACCTCCCAGATGCCCTCGTCGGGTTCCTGCCAGCGTTCGCCGAGGTATTCCAGGAGCGCGGCGACCAGGGCCCAGGTCGGGGGGTCGAGGACGACACCGGCCCGGACCGCCGAGTAGACGGTGTTGAGCACCTCGCCGTAGATGTCGAGCTGGAACTGGTCGACGGCCGCGTTGCCGAACCTGACGGGACGTGAACCCTCGTAGCCGGGAAGCCAGTCGGCGTCCGTCTCCGGGAGGCGGCGCTGCCCCTCGACCCCGTACAGCGGCTGGAGGTCGGCCGGGGCGCCCGCGACGGCGCGGAGGAGCCACGCCGTCCAGGCGAGCGCCTCCCTCCGGTAGCCGCCGCGCAGCAGGCAGGAGAGCGTGAAGGTGGAGTCGCGCAACCAGCAGAAGCGGTAGTCCCAGTTGCGTTCGCCTCCGATGGACTCGGGGAGGGAGGCCGTGGCCGCCGCGACGACGCCGCCGGTGGGGGCGTACGTGAGCGCCTTGAGGGTGAGCAGGGAGCGGATGACGGCCTCCCTGGCGGGACCGTCGTAACGCAGCGCGGCGGCCCAGTCGTTCCAGAAGGCGAGGGTCCGGGTGAGGGCGCCGTCGATCCCCGCGGGCGTGACGGCGGGGGGCGCGGCGGCGTGCGAGGGGCGCCAGCCGAGGGTGAAGGCGACGCGGCGGCCGGCCGTGACGGTGAAGTCGACGGTGCTGCCGTCCGGGGTGAGGACGGGGTCGACGCCGGGGCCGCAGGAGAGGTAGGCGGCGTCGGGTCCGGCGATGGAGGCGACGGTGCGGCGGTCCACGGAGCGGGTCCACGGCACGATGCTGCCGTGGTGGAAGCGGACCGTCGACTCGCCGCGCATCGCGACCCGTCCGGCGACTCCCTCGACCAGGCGGACGATCGTCGGGGCGTCCTCCCCGGGGGAGCGCGGCGGCATGAAGTCGGTGACCCGGACCGTGCCCGAGACGGATTCCCAGACGGTGTCGAGGACGAGCGTGTCGCCGCGGTAACTCCTGCGCGTGCAGCGGGCCGCGTCGACGGGGGCGAGGAGCCACCGGCCGTGTTCCGGCTCGCCCAGGAGGGCGGCGAGACAGGCGGGCGAGTCGAAGCGGGGTGCGCACCACCAGTCGACGGACCCGTCGGTCCCGATGAGCGCCGCCGTCTCCAGGTCACCGACGAGGGCGTAGTCTTCAATTCGCCCTGCCATGACGGGATTGTATGCCGGGCGGGGGGCCGTTGCATAAGCGACCGGCTTTCCCGCGGGAAGTCGTCAGGTCACAGGGGCCGTTCCTTTCCGGGTATTCCTTCGCACAGGACGGCATATTCTTCCGCTTTTCTTGACGCTGTGGACCTCCGCGCAGGATTCTGGAAGACGCGGGTCCGCCGCGCGGAAGGCGTACCGATGAGTAGTGATTCGCACCCCCTGCGCCGGTCGACCGACCGGACGCCGGGTGCCGGGGCGCGGACGGTGAGCCTCGTGCTCACGATCCGCCCCGGCCACGAGGACCCGGGGGCCGGTCTCGACGTCCTGCTCGGACAGGTGCCCGCGAGCGTGCGGGAGGTGGTGCTGGTCGGGGCGCCGGACGGTGCGGGAGGTACCGACGGGGGCGGGGCGCGACCGGGCCTGACGGTGCGGAGCGTGGGGGCCTGGGACTTCGGGAGGGGCGACACCCCGCACGCGGGCCTGCTGGCCGCCACCGGGGACCTGATCGTGCTGATGAACGCCGACGGAAGCATGTCCCCGCACGAGATCCCGCATTTCCTGCATTACCTGGAGAACGGCTACGACTTCGTCAAGGGATCGCGTTTCATCGCGGGCGGGGACGTCGCCGCCTCCTCGCTGGCGCGGCGCCTGGGACATCGCGCGCTGCTGCGCGTGGCACGCAGGCTGTACGGCCAGCACCTCACCGATCTCTGGTACGGGTTCTGCGCATTCCGGCGCTCGTTCGTCGATCTTCTCGACCTGCGCGAGGACGGGGTGGAACTCGGGGCGGAACTCGTCGCGCACGCGCTGCACTACGGGCTGCGCGTGGCCGAGGTACCCAGCCGCGAGCTGCCGTGCCGCCACGGGGCGTCGCGCCTGCGCACCGTCCGTGACGGTGCCCGCATCCTCGGCACGCTCCTCGACGAACGACCGCACAACGCGCTGTCCCGCCTGGCCCGCGGCCCCTTCCGCGGCTCCTCCGGTTGACGAATCACCCCCCGGAAGCTAAGGCTGGATACAGCGCTTTTCAGGACAAGCGCTACAGGACAGACGTTTCGAGACGGATCGGCCCAGAACTCGTCAGGCCCTCGGTAGGGTCGGTTGCCGGAAGAGGCTCGTCGTGACCTTCCTCCCCATCAGCCGAACGCCGGCGGCATCCGCACCGCATCCCCTGCGGCGGGTGACCGACTGGCCCCTGTCCGAGGCCCGGCGCCGTCCGCTCCGCACCGCCCCGCACCGCCCGACCGCCCACCCGGCGCGCCGGGTCTCCGACCGGATCCACGCCGCCGCCACGCCGCCCGCAGGCCGGACGTGCAGGCCGCACGGCGCGGCCCGGCGGCGGCGCGCCCGTTCGGTGCGCGCGCACGCCCCGCGTCGCCGCGGTTCCGGCGGACGAGGCGCCTCCGCCCCATCGGGCGGACCAGATCGATCGGGCGGCTCTGACGGCGCCGCTCCGGGCACCCGCGTCACGCACGCCCCCCCGCACGCCGTCACCCACCTCAGCCACGTCACCCGGCTCATCGACGTCCCCTCGCCGTGCCCCGGTTCGGACGTCCACTTGCCGTCCCCCGGTTCGGACGTCCCCTCGCCGTCCCCCGCTTCGGACGTCCCGTCGCCGTACCCCGGTTCACGCGCCCGGGCGTACCCCGACGGGATCCGGCGGACCGGTGGACCTCGGAGGCGGCTGCCATGACCGCCGTACGAGGTCCTCTTCTGGTCGCCGTGTCGGGGCCCGCCGACGCCGGCCGGTCCGCTCTCGTCGACAGGCTGGCGGCGCTGCTCGACGAACGCGGCCTGGCCGTGGTCGTCGTACGGGGTCACGGCTGTCTCCTGTGCCGCCTGCTCCCGGTTCGCACGCCCGCGAGGGGCGCGGGGAAACCGGGCGGGGACGGGTGGGCACGACGCGCGACGGATCCCAAGCGCCGGGGAGCCGCGCCGCGCCGTGCCCACGCGTTCCTGGAGGCGGGCGAACTCGCCGTCCGGATCGCGGTGGCCCGGACGGTGGCACGGAGGCGCGCCCGGACACGCGGCGGACAGGCGGTGGTCGTGACCGAACGGGGGCCGCTGGACGGCCTGGTGGCGTTCGACCCGCCGGCCTCCTCCGGCGTGGCGGGTGCCTTCCGCGGGATCGCCGGCCGCTACCACCTGACGCTCCTCGTCGACACCGGACCGGACGCGCCCCGGGGCCGCGACCGGTCGGAGACGGCCGGTCACCCGGCCCCCTCCTGGGCCCGTTACCGCGCCTGGTCGCGGCGGCTGCCGCGGATCGCCCGGCTCGCCGGCGAGCGGGCGCCGTCCCTGGTCGCGGGCTCGGCCCTGGAGCGGATCGTCGACGCGGTACGGGAACGGGAGCGGGCCGTCGAGCGGCCTCGGGCCCGGATGCGGGGACGGGCCGCCGAGCGGGCGCGGGCAGGCGTGCGGGACGCCTCGCGGAACCCGGGCGAGGGCGTGCGGCGGCACGTGGTGGTGTCCGTCTACGACGGCGACGACCTGCCCGGCCACCGGGGCGGCGGAGCCCTGGTGGCCGCGAAGGTGGCCCGGCGGCTCGCCGAGGACTTCCGGGTCACGGTCGTGACGGCGGGGCGGCACGGCGGCACGGAGGAGCGCGACGGCGTCCGGTACGTGCGGCTGCCGGTGGGCCGGGCCGGGCCGCGCGCGGGACGGCTGCTGTTCCTGGCGCTGCTGCCGCTCGTGTCCCGCCGCATCCGGCACGATCTGTGGCTGGAGAGCTTCACGCCCCCGTTCTCGACGAGCTTCCTGCCGCTGACCACGGCCGCCCCCGTCGTCGGCATCGACCAGGGTCGCTGCGCGAAGGCGCTGTGGCGGCGCTATCACATCCCGTTCTTCCTGGTGGAGAGGCTGGGACTGCGCTGCTACCGGCACATCGTGGTGACGAACACGGCGGACGGCGTGGAGGTCCGGCGGCTCAGCCCCCGGGCCGACGTGCAGGTGATCACCGGCGGCGTCGAGCAGCACGGTCTCGACGAGACACGGCTCGGCACGGGGCAGTTCATCCTCTTCCTGGGCCGCGTCGACAGCTGGGCCTCGGGCCTCGACCTGCTGCTCGACGCGTACGACCGGGCCCGGCCTCCGCTGGACCTGCTGCTGGCGGGGAGCGGCACCCCGGAGGAGGAACGCCGCCTCGCCGACCTCCTCGCCGACCGGCCCCACGGGGCGGAGCCGCGGATCCACTGGGTGGGTCCCGCCGAGGACGAGCGCAGACGCCAACTCCTGCGCGACAGCGCGTTCCTGGTGCTTCCGTCCCGCCACGAGACCTTCGGTCTCGCGGCCCTCGAAGGCATGGCGTACGGCAAGCCCGTGCTCCACTTCGACCTGCCGGCGCTGCGCTGGATGCGCGACGGCGGGGACGTGGCCGTGCGGCCGTTCGACGTGGCGGCCTTCGGGGAGCGCATGGCCGAGCTGGCCGCCGACGCGGCGCTCCGCCGTCGTCTCGGGCGGCGCGCGGGGCTGGCCGCACGGCACTACACGTGGGACGAGACGACGGGCCGCTACCTGGCCCTCGCCCACCGGCTCCTGGACTCCCCCGCCTTCCCCCGGCGGCCGCGGAAGAAGGGGGCGTCATGGCAGTCGACCTGCTGACGGGTCCCGCCTCCGCGTCAGGTGTTCCGCGCCGTCGGCGGAGCGGCCGCACCGGCGGTGCGTGATGGCCGTCGTCGAGCGGCGTCCCCGCGTGCTGCTCCTGACCAGCGGTCCGCTGGACGGGACGGAGGGCAGTGACGTGCGGCTCGCCAGGTCCGTCCTCGACGCCCTGCCCGACGTGGACTTCTTCTGGCTCACCCAGTGGCCGCATCCGCGGCGCGCCGGGCCGCGGCGGGGGCGCCCCGTCCGCGTCCTCTCCCGCGGTGAGGAGCCGCACGCCTCCGAACGCGTGCAGGCGGCGCTGGCCGCGGCGGTGTTCTCGCGCCGGGTCGACCTGGTGCACGCCGTCCTGACGGTCGGTCGCGTCTTCCCGGTGTTCTCGTGGCTGCGTCCGCTGCTGCTCGGCGGGCGGCCGGTCGTCCACACGGTGCCCTGCGTGGTGGACCCCGGGATCCTGGCGCGCGTCCGGCCGCTGGGGACGACGGTGGCCCTCTCGGAGTCGATGGCGCGCCGGCTGCGGGCCGCCGACTTCGGCGACGTACGGGTGGTGCCGCCCATGATCGCCCTGGACCGGTGGCCGTACCTGCCGCGTCCCGAGGGCTTCCCCACGGTCCTGTTCACCGGCCACCACGATCCGCACGGCGGGGCGGAGTTGTCGATCGACGCGGCGGCGGAGGCCCACCGCGCGGGCAGCCGGTTCCGGCTCGTGCTCGCGATGCGCGGCCGGCCGGGCCAGGACCAGGAGGCGCTGAACGAGGCGCTGCGGGAGCGGGCCGGTGCGGCGGGTCTCGTCGACGTGGAGGTGCGGGGGTACGTCGAGGACATGCACGCCCTGCTGGCCTCCGTCCACGTGCTGCTGTTCCCGCCGGTCTCCCTCGGCCGCAAGGCGGACATCCCGTTCACGGTGCTGGAGGCCCTGGCCTCGGGCCGGCCGGCCGTCCTCAGCGACCTGCCGCAGTTCGCCGACTTCGGGCACGCCGTGCTGCGGGCCCCCGCCGGTGACGCGCGCCGCACGGGGCAGCAGTTGGCGTGGCTGCTCGACCGGCCGCGCTCCTGGGACATGCTCGCCGACCGGGGAAGGGCGCTGGTCGAGGACCACTTCGGCCCGGAGCGGTTCGCCGCCCGGTACGCGGCCCTCTACCGGGAGTTGCTGTCCTGACGACGGGCGCTCAGCCGGGCCGCTCCGCCGTCAGCAGGAGCACGCCGGTGTCCCCGTACTCGGGCAGCGTGCGGTCCTTGGCCAGCCGGACGATCCGCAGGCCGGTGGTGCGGGGCGCGAACACGCTCCGCAGGGTCTCCTCGTCGACCGGGCAGGCGGGCCAGACCGGTCCGGTGCCGATGCGGTAGCTCGGCATCTGTTCCATGAAGGAGGCGAGAAGCCGGCCGCCGGGGCGTACCGCCCGGACGAAGGCGGTGCACAGCGCGGTGAACTCCTCGAAGTCCTCGGTGACGCTCTCGGCGACGAAGTTCATGGACGCGAGGTCGTAGCGGCCCGGGGTCAGGTCGCCGGCGGTGCCGGGCACGACCCGGACCCGGGCGAGCGCCTCGGCGCAGTCCTCCGGGAGGGCGGGGTCGAGCGAGCGGCAGAGCGCGTAGAAGGGCTGCCAGCTGTCGTCGGCCCCGTGGACGAGCTGGTGGCGGAGGTAGCGGACGCTGGCGGCGCTGGGTTCGAGTGCGTCGACGTGACGGCTGGCGGCGCCCGCCAGCATCAGCGGGTACAGGTTGGGCCCGGCGCCCAGTTCCAGCGTGCGGGTCAGGGAGGCGGGGCCGTAGCTCCGGTAGACGGCGGAGTGGTGGTGGATGACGCCGACGTCGCACGGGTGGAGCCGGCGGTAGTTCTCGGCGAGGTAGTCGGCGACGGGCCAGGCGTTCCAGTCGGCGTCGCGGTTGCGGCGGGCCCGGTGGTCCGCCCGCGGGCGCGGTTCGGTGCGGCCCATCACTGCTCCGGCGGCCGGCCGGCCGCGACGGGGCCGTCGGCGGCGGGCTGGAGGGCGAAGCGGCCGGCGAGTTCGGTGAGGGCCGCGCAGAGTTCGTCGATCTCCTCGTCGGTGTTGGCGGCGGTGACCTGGACGCGGAAGCCCACCCGGTCGCGCGGGACGAGGGGGTAGGAGGCGAGGGTCACGTAGATGCCGTGTTCCCAGAGGAAGTCGGCGACGGCGTCGAGGTCGCCGGCGTCGCCGAGGGGGATCTCGATGATCGGCAGCCCGTCGGTGTTGGGGGTGACGATCCCGAGGCCGCGGACGTGGGCGAGGACGCGGGCCGTCTTGCGGTACAGGTCGGCGCGGATCTCGTCCCCGCGCTCCTCGTTGACGTCGAGTCCGGCGAGGGCGGTGGCCAGCGAGGCGGTCGGCGAGGGTCCCGAGTAGAGGTACGGCGCCGCCGCCACCTTGAGGTGGTCCTTGAGCCACCGCGGTACGGCGAGGAAGGCGAGCAGCGAGGAGAACGCCTTGGAGAAGCCGCCGACCAGGACGAGGTCGTCGTAGCTCTCGCCGAGGTGGCGGACGATGCTGTTGCCGCGCGAGCCGTACGGGCTGCTCTCGCCGGGGGTGCGTTCCCCGATGACGCCGAAGCCGTGGGCGTCGTCGATGTACAGCAGGGCGCCGTTCTCCCGGCAGATCCGGGCCAGGGCGGGCAGGTCGGGGAAGTTGCCGGTCATGCTGTTGACGCCGTCCATGCAGACGAGCCGGCCGGCGTCGGCGGGCGCGCCGCGCAGCAGGGCGTCCAGCTCCTCGGGCCGGTCGGAACGGAAGCGGTGGATCTCGGCGCCCTGGCCGCGGGCGGCGACGCAGCCGTCGTACACCGTGCGGTGCGCCTGCGCCTCGACGAAGACCTGGCCGGTGCCGGCGAGCAGCGGGATGACCGACTGGTGGATGAGGGTGATGGTGGGCAGGAGGAGGGTGTCGGAGGCGCCGAGGAGTTCGGTGAGCCGCTCCTCGATCCGGGGGTAGAGCCGGGGGCTGCCGATGAGGCGCGACCAGCTCGGGTGGGTGCCCCAGCGTCTCACCTCCGGTTCGATCGCGTCGATGACGGTGGGGTCGAGGTCGAGGCCGAGGTAGTTGCAGGAGGCGAAGTCGACGAGCCAGTCGTCGCCGACGCGGATGCGCCGGCCGTCGATCTCGTCGATGACGGCGTCGCACATGCGGCTGGTCCGCTGGAGGTGTTCCAGGTCCCGCCAGCGGGACGGCCGCGGGGGTCGTCCGGTCGCGGACGTCACCTCGTGGACGGTGGTGTGCCCGGCGATGCGGGCGGCCGGGCCGGGGACGGGGGGATCGGCGAGCCGGACGGCCGGGCGGTCCGCCGCGTGCGGGGCGCGGTGCAGGTACGACTCCGCCTGGTGCGCGGTCATCGGGCGGGCGAAGAGGTAGCCCTGCCCGAACCGGCAGCCCATGTCGGCGAGGAGTGCCCGTTGTTCCTCGTGCTCGATGCCCTCGGCGACGACCTGGAGGCCGAGGACGTCGGCGATGCGCACGATGCCCTCGACGAGCGCGACCTGCTGCGGGTCGGTGGTGATGTCGTCGATGAACGACTTGTCGACCTTCAGGACGTCGATGGGGAACTCGCGGAGGTAGCTGAGCGAGGAGAACCCGGTGCCGAAGTCGTCGATGGCGATGGAGACGCCCAGGTCCTTGAGGGCGGCCATCGTCGTGCGGATCTGGGCGTCCTGCCGCATGAGGACGGTCTCGGTGAGCTCCAGGACGAGCGAGCCGGCCGCGAGTCCGGACGAGTGGAGGGCGCGCCGTACCTCTTCCAGGAGTCCCGGGTCGCGGAACTGGCGGGCGGAGACGTTGACGTTGGCGTACAGGGGGACGGCGCGGGGGTGGGCGCGCTGCCAGCGGGCGATGTCGAGCGCCGCGTGTTCGAGGACCCAGGCGCCCAGCGGCATGATGTGGCCGCTCTCCTCGGCGAGGGTGATGAACTGGTCGGGCGGCACCATCCCGCGCCGGGCGTGCGGCCACCGGATGAGCGCTTCGAGGCCGGCCGGGGCGCCGGTGTCCACCTCGACGATCGGCTGGTAGCGCAGGGCGAAGGCGTGGTCGGCGATGGCGGCGTCCATGCCCGCCTGGAGCTCGTGGCGGGCGACGAGCCGGGAGTGGAGCTCGGGGTGGAAGAGCCGCCAGCGCTTCTTGCCGGCCGCCTTCGCCGCGTACAGGGCGAGGTCGGCGTGGCCGAGGAGTTCCTCGGCGTGGGCGCTGTCGAGGACGGTCGCGATGCCGACGCTCGTGGAGACGGAGACGGCTCCGTCGGTGAGGTGGAAGGGCTGGCTCAGGGTGTGCACGATCTCGGCCGCCAGGGCCTCGGCGTCGCGGGGTTCGCGGGCGCCCTCGATGAGGACGGCGAACTCGTCGCCGCCGAGCCTGGCGGCGGTGTCGGTGAGCCGCAGGACGGCGGTGAGGCGGCGGGCGACGGCGACGAGGAGTTCGTCGCCGACGGAGTGGCCCATGGTGTCGTTGACGACCTTGAAGTCGTCGAGGTCGACGAAGAGCATGCAGGTGAGGGTGGACTCGCGGCGGCCGCGGAGCAGCGCCCGCTCGACCCGCTCCAGGAGCAGGACCCGGTTGGGGAGGCCGGTGAGGGAGTCGTGGAAGGCCCGGTGGGTCAGTTCCCGTTCGAGTTTCCGCTGCTCGGTGACGTCCCGCAGGGTGAGGACGAGGCCGTGCACCGTGCGTTCGTTGCGCAGGTTGCTGCACCGGACCTCGACCTCCAGGTCGGATGCGTCGCCGTGGAGGAGCTTCCAGTCGTCGCGGGCGTCGACGGAGCCGCGGCCCCGGGCGTCGGCGAGGACGCGCAGGGCGCCGGGGGCGTCGGCGGGGGCGATCAGGTCGGTGAGCGGGGTGCCGGGGAGGAGCGGGTGGCCGAACAGGCTCTCGGCGGAGGGGCTCGCGTACCGGACGGTGTCGTCGTCGTCGACGATGAGGATGACGTCCGAGGTGTTGTGCACGAGGGTGCGGAAGTAGGCCTCGCTGGTCCGGCGGTTGACCTCCTCGCTGAGCCGGAAGCGTTCGAGGGCGAGCGCGGCCTGGGAGGCCAGGGACTGGGCGGGCGCGGCGATCTCGGCGAGCTTCTTCTCGGGTCCGGCGAGCAGCAGCACGCCGAGCAGCGGTTCGCGCCCCGTGGGTGTCTGGAGCTCCAGGGGGCAGAGCAGGGCGTGGGTCTCGCCGGCCACCTCGGCGGCGACGGCGGGGTCGAGCCGCAGGACGGGCAGGAGGCGGGCGCCGTCGGCCACGAGCTGGGGCCAGGCGGTGTCGGGGTGCCGGGTCAGCACCTCGGTCCGGCAGCTCCAGGGGTGGTTGACGGTGGCGACGGCGTCGAGGCCGCCCCCGCGGTCCCGGGTGAAGAGCAGGACCCGGTGGTCGGCGTCCTGGCCGAAGAGCGTCGCGGACGCCGTCTCCACGGCGCCGGCGACCTCGCGGGGGCTCAGGGCGGCGACGAGGGAGGCGGCGGCGGTCCTGAGGCTCCGTTCGCGTGCCTCGGCCCGGTCGTGCTCGTTCATCATGCCCCAGAGACGGGCGAGGACCAGGAGGAACATCAGCGCCGAGAAGATCGCGATGACGGCGATGTCCTGGTCCCGGTCGTGGCGCAGCGACTGGAAGAGGAGCAGGGCGGGGGCGACGAGGGAGGCCCCGGCGAGCAGCGCGAGCCGTCGTTCGGCCATCTTCGGCGCCGGCTCCGGGGCGCGTTCGGTGAGGCCGGTCATCGAGGGGTGGAGGGCGGCGAGGCCCCAGGCGGTGAAGAAGACGACCCAGCCCAGGTCCCAGGCGGTGCCGACCTGCCAGGTGCCCTTGAGCTGGAGGGTGCCGTAGATGACGTCGGAGGCGAGGATGCCGCAGGTGCCGAGGGTGAGGAGCTGCACGGACCGGGAGCGCAGGCCGCCGGGGACGAGGAGCCGGGCGAGCATGGCGAGCATGAGCACGTCGCCGAGGGGATAGGCGATGGAGATCGCCTTCTCGGTCCAGCTCATGTCCTCGCTCCTGGCGAGCGGGGTGATGAGGTTGACCCAGGACAGCAGCGCGAGGCCGGAGGTGAGGATGAGCGCGTCGAGGACGACGCCGAGGTCGCGCCCGACCGCCCGGTAGCGGATGAAGCCGAACAGGCCGATGGCGAACAGCGGGTAGGTGATCAGGTACAGCGCGTCGGCGAGGGACGGGAAGGGTCTGGTCTGGCCGAAGAAGGCCTCCAGGGCGTTGTACGTGGTGTCGCCGCCCACGAACGCCAGGTTGGCGGCGGCGAGGACCAGCCAGGGCCAGCGCCGGGCGGGCCGGTGCAGATGGACGCCGACGAGGATCGCCGCGACGCCGCTCAGCCCGATGAGCGCCCACAGGACGGTGTGCCGGGCGGGGAACATCAGGTAGGCGACGGTGAGGAGCGCCACGGCCAGCAGGTACAGCAGGGTCCATCTGCGCAGTGCGCCGGTCTTGGTGGGCGACCGGTCGGGCTGGCCCAGCGGCATCGTCGACCGCCCCCTTGTCGGGTCGGACGCGTCGAGGCGCCCTGGTCGCGGATACGGACCCCGTACGGTGTCCATTGTCCGGGGCCGCCCGAGCGGCTGCATCTCGGCGCCGTGGGCGTCCGTCCGTCAGGAGGACGCGCGGACGACGAGTTCGGTGGGGAGCATCCGGCGGGGCTGGTCGTCGGCGTCGCTGGGGTCGGCGATCTCCTGGAGGAGTACGCGGGCCATGGCGCGGCCCATCTCCTCGATGGGCTGGCGGACGCTGGTCAGGGGCGGGTCCATGTGCCGGGCGACGGCGGAGTCGTCGACGCCGACGAGGGCGACGTCCTCGGGGACGCGGCGGCCCGCCTCGCGCAGGACGCCCCGCGCGCCCGCGGCCATCACGTCGGAGGCGGCGAAGACGGCGTCCAGGTCGGGCCTTCGGCCGAGGAGTTCCCGCATGGCGCGGCGGCCGCCCTCCTCGGTGAAGTCGCCGGTGGCGACGAGGTCCGGGGCGGGGGCGAGCCCGGCCTCGGCCAGGCCCTCGCGGTAGCCGTCGAGCCGGCAGCGGGCCACGTACATGTCGAGGGGGCCGGTGATGGTGGCGATGGAGCGCCGGCCGCGGGCGGCGAGATGGGCGACGGCGGTCCGGCCGGCGCCGGTGTTGTCGGAGTCGACGAAGGCGACGCGTTCGTCCTCGGTCCGGCGCCCGTTGAGGACGGCGGGCAGGCCCAGTGCCCTGACCTGGTCGGGCAGCGGGTCGGCGCCGTGTACGGAGACGAGGAGGACGCCGTCGACGCGCTGCGCCGCGAGGTACTGCTCGAAGCGCTGCCGCTCCTGTTCGCTGCGGATCAGGGTGAGAAGCAACTGCTTGTCGGCGTCGGCGAGTTCGCTGCTGACACCGCGGATGATGTCGAGGAAGTACGGCTCCGCGAACAGCCGGGCCTCGGTCTCGGGGATCACGAGGGCGACGGCGTCGGTGCGGCTTCCGGCGAGTGCGCGGGCGGCCCGGTTGGGGACGTAACCGAGTTCGGCGACGGCCTGTTCGACGGCGGCCTTGGCCTGTTCGCTCACCTTGGGAGAGCCGTTGATGACCCGGGAGACCGTGCCGCGGCCGACGCCTGCCCTGGCCGCGACCTCCTCCAGGGTGGGCCTGCCGGTCTGCCGTCCGCTCGCCGCCATGTGCCGCTTCTCCCCTCGGGCCGCCGCCCCGCCTGCGTTGCACGCGAACCTATCAGGCGGGACGGCGTACGCCGGGGTGTGTGCGGCGGGGCCGCGGACCCTCCTCAGGCGTCGGTCGGCGCGAGCTCGGCCATGGCGCCCCAGCCCTGCTGCGGCACCTCGACGTTGATGATCTCGGGGGTGGTGGCGACGGCTCCGGCCAGGGTGGCGAGGCCGGCCTTGAAGTGCGCGGAGGCGACGTGGGCGGCGCCGGCCTCGGCGTCGGCGAAGGCCTCCAGGAGGACGAAGACGTTCGGGTCGTCGACGCTGCGGGACCAGTCGAAGAAGAGGTTGCCGGGCTCCTCGCGGGTGGCGCGGGTGAAGTCGGCGACCAGGTCGAGCCAGCGGTCGGCGTGGTCGGGGCGGGCGGTGAACCGCACGGCGATGAAGATCATGCGTCCACTCTGCGACCGCCCGCCGCGGCGGCGCGCGTCCGACCGGTCAGGATTCCGGCAGGGCCGGAAAGCCGGGGACGGCCCGCACCAGCGCGGCCCTGATGTCGCCCTGCCGACGGGCGAAGTCGGCGGTGGGCAGGGACACCGACAGCGCGTGGACGATCCCGTCGCCGCGTTCCGGCAGGGCCACGGCGAGACAGGTGTACGCCGGGTCGGCCTCCCCAACCGACACGGCGAAGCCCTGGTCGCGGACCCGGGCGGCCTCGGCCTCGAAGCGTTCCTCGCTGGTGATCGTCCGGTCGGTGAAGCGGGCCATGCCGTGCTCCGTCAGGTAGCGGCGGCGCAGCGGGCGCGGCAGCGCGGCGAGCAGCGCCTTGCCGTGGGCGGTCGCGTGCGCGCGGAACTCGGGGCCCGGCACGAAAGGGTGGGCCGCGTCGGTCACCGGCGCGGTGGTGTCGACCACCGTGATCCGCCCGTCGCGGTAGGCCGTGTGGTACGCCTCCGCGCCCGTGGCGCGGCGCAGCCGGCCGAGCAGTTCGCCGGTCCCCGCGCCGAGTCCGTGGTGCCGCTGGTGGGAGCGGTGGAGCGCCGGGACCCGCGGGCCGGGCGCGTACCCCTCGGCGGTGCGCACCAGGTAGCCGCGGGCCAGCAGCGGCCCGGTCAGGTGGTAGACGGTCGACAGGGCGCACCCGAGCCGCCGCGCCAGCGCCTTCGCCGCCACCGGCCGGTCCGCGTCGGCGACCGTGTCCAGGACGGCGAGGGCCCGGTCGACGGACTGGGGACCCGGGCTGGGGCTCGGTGTGACGGACATCGCTCCAGCTTAGGCGTCAGGCCCCGGCGGATGGGTCGCGCCGGTCGGGATCCGGACACCTCCGGGCCGCTCGGGGGCTGCCCGGATCCCGCTCGGCACCCCGCCCGGATCGCGCTCGGGGCACCGTCCGGATTCCGCTCGGGGCGCCGCCCGGATCCCGCTCGGGCACGGTCCGTGGCCACTTCGGCGCGCTTCGTATCACAGCAGGTCAAAGCCTCCTTATGTGCATAAGACACTCTTTCGGCGTACCGTCGTGTGGATCCCCCATCCCCGACGCCCCGGGAGAGCGTGTGCTCCGCTCCAGGACCGACCATGCCCCGACGCCCCGCCAGGGGCGCAGCCCGCGCCTGCGCACGGCGGCGATCGCGACGGGCGTGGTCGCCGTCGCCGCGGGCGGCCTGTACGTGGCGGGGCTCGTCGCCACCGGGGACGACATATCGGCCGGCACCCGGGTCGACGGCATCGACATCGGCGGGATGAGCCGCGCGGAGGCGCGCGCCAGGCTCGCGGCCGAGGCCCCCGCCTCGTGGACCGCGCCGATACCCGTCCAGGTCGGCGACCGCGCGACCACCGTCGCCCCCGCCGAGGCGGGGCTGACCGTGGACGTGGCGAAGACCGCCGACCTGGCAGCCGACCCGGCCCGCGACCCGTTCACCGTGATCGGCCGGCTCTTCTCGTCCGGCGAACGCGAGATCCGTCCCGTGCTCGCCTACGACGAGGGCAAGGCGAAGGCCGCCGTGGCCGGCCTCGCGAAGGAGAACGACCGCGCGGTCCGCGAGGGATCCGTCGCCTTCCGCGACGGCAAGGCGGTCGCGACCCAGCCGGTGACGGGCCGGAAGCTGGACACCGGCCGTGCCGTGGAGACCCTGCGCGCGGCCTATCCCGCCACGACGGGCGCCTCCGCCGTGAGCCTCCCCGTCTCCGTGACCGAGCCCAAGCTGCCCGCCGCCGAGGTGACGCGCTTCCTCGACACGTACGCGAAGCCCGCCGTGTCCGGGCCGGTGACCCTCACCACGGGTACCGAGCGGCTCCGCATCTCCCCCGCCACGCTCGGCGACCACCTCACCGTGAAGAACGAGGACGGGCGGCTCACCGCCGACCTCGACCCCGAGGCGCTGCTGCGCGACCCCGACGTGGCGCGACCGATCGCCGGGCTGACCGGCACGCCGGTCGAGGCGGCCCTCGGCGTGCGGGACGGCAGGGTCGTGGTCGAGTCGGAGGGCCGTCCGGGCCACGAGGTGACCGCGAAGGCGCTCGGCGACGCCGTGCGCCCGCTGCTCACGAAGACCGGTGCGGCGGCGCGTACGGCTCCGGTGGCCACCACGGTCACCCAGCCCCAGCTGACCGCCGAGTCGCTGGCCCGCCTCGGGATCACCGAGCAGATGTCGTCGTTCACGGTGAACTTCCCCACCGCTCCGTACCGGACGAAGAACATCGGCCGGGCGGCCGAGCTCATCAACGGTTCGCTCGTGCAGCCCGGCGAGGTGTGGAGCTTCAACAGGACGGTCGGCGAGCGCACCGCCGACAACGGTTTCGTCGACGGCACGATGATCCTCGACGGCCAGTACCGGTCGGCCCCCGGCGGCGGTGTGTCGGCCATGGCCACGACCGTCTTCAACGCCATGTTCTTCGCCGGGGTGAAGCCCGTCGAGTACGGCGCCCACTCGTTCTACATCGAGCGCTACCCCGCCGGCCGCGAGGCCACCGTCGCCTGGGGCAGCCTGGACCTGAAGTTCCGCAACGACACGGGCAAGCCGATCTACATCAAGGCGGGCGCGACGGACTCCTCGGTGACGGTCAGCTTCCTCGGGACGAAGAAGTACGACTCCGTCGAGGCGGTCGAGGGACCCCGCACCAACCTCACGGAGCCCACGAAGCGCGAGGGCACCGGCGAGGCCTGCGTGCCGCAGCCGCCGCTCGAGGGGTTCGACATCTCGGTGGACCGGGTCTTCAGGAACGGCGGGGCCGAGGTGAAGCGGGAGACCTTCAAGACCCACTACACCCCGCGCGACGAGGTCACCTGCAAGACGACGACGGACTGACGGGCCGGGGACGCCCGGGTCGCTTCTCGCCCTTCGTCCGGGCCTGACGGGCCGGGAGGCAGCGCCGGTCCGCCGCGCCGCCGCACATGCCGGCGGGCGACACCGGGGCGGGGAGGCCGCCACGGCGGGACACGGGCCACCGGAAGGGTGTCTTCCGGTACGGCCGGGGCATCACTCCGGAGCGGCCCGTCAGCCCCTCCCGGCGGGCCCGCCCCGTGCGACCCGTCGGAGGCAGCCTTGGCACAGCGCAGCGACCCCTTCGAGCGGATCCTCGACGACGCCGTGCGCGCGGGCGTCACCCCCGGCGCGGCCTGGGCCGTGGGCGACGCCCGCACCACCCTTTCCTCCGGCGCGGTAGGGCTGCTCGACCCGGCGCGCCCCGGTGAACCGGTGCGCGCCGACACCCTCTTCGACGTCGCGAGCCTGACGAAGATCCTCGCGGTGTGGGCCGTCGTCGGCACCCTCGTCGACGCCGGGAAGCTGGACCTGACCGCTCCGCTCGGCTCGTACTGGCCGGAGGCGGCCGGCCGGCCGCTGTCCGGGGCCACCGCGCACGACCTGCTCACGCACACCGCGGGCCTGCCGCTCCGCGCCAACCTCCGCCATCTGTACGGCTCCGACCCGCAGGACGTCCGGGACGGCGTCCTCGCCGAACCGCTGCGGCACCGGCCGGGCGAGGCGGTCGCGTACACCGACCGGGCCGCGCTGATCCTCGGCTACCTCGCCGAGCACCTCACCCGGCGGCCCCTCCCCCGGCTTGCCGGGGAGCGCGTCTGGGGCCCCCTCGCCATGACGGAGACCCGGTACGGGCCGCTGGACGCCGCGGCGCGGGAGCGGTGCGCGCCCACCGAGTACGACGAGGAGAGCGGCGCCCGTCTGAAGGGCACCGTCCACGACTTCTCGGCCCGGCTCCTCGGCGGAGCCTGCGGGATCGCCGGGGTCTTCACCACCACCGCCGACATCGGCCGGTTCCTGCGCCATCTGCTCGCCCCGGTGCCCGGCGTCTTCTCCGCCGACTGGACGGCGGCCTCGCTCCGCGTCCGCACGGGTCCGCTCGTCCCGCCGCGCGGCCTGTTCTGGCATCCGGCACCGGGCACGGAGCCGCCGGACGACGTCTGGGCGCACTTCGGCTTCACGGGCACGGCCCTGTGGGTCTCGCCGACGCGCGGCCGCTGGGCCGTCCTGCTCACCAACCGGCTCTACCTCACGCGCGACCCCGGCCCGCTGGCCCGGGTCCGGGACGTCTTCCGGGCCCTCGCCTTTCCGTGACGGCTCCCCCGAGAGAATTTCGGGTGCTCCCCGCTACGGGGCTCTGCCACTCTGCTCACCAGCTGGACGGTCTTTGACGGGTTCGACGCGTACGGAGTGCGGATTCATGGGTTTCACCCTGGAAGGGCCGGTTCTGGAGGGCGCGTTCGTGCGTCTGGAGCCGCTGGGGCACCACCACGCCACCGGCCTCGCCGACGCGGCGGAGGAGGAACGGGACTCGTACGGCTTCACCTGGGTGCCGCGCCGGGAGGAGGTCGGGGCGTACATCGACACGCAGCTCGGTCGCGCCGCCGACGGCAGGCTCGCCCCGTACGTCCAGGTGGACGCGGTGACCGGCCGCGTCGTCGGCGCCACCTCCTTCTGGGAGCCGCGCCCGTGGCCGTCCGGGGAGGGCCTCTGCGCGGTCGAGGTCGGCTTCACCTGGCTCGCGGCCTCCGCCCAGGGCACCGGCGTCAACACCGAGGCCAAGTACCTGCTGTTCCGGCACGCCTTCGAGACCTGGGGCGTGGCCCGGGTCGACCTCAGGACCGACGCCCGCAACGCCCGCTCGCGGGCCGCCATCCAGAGCGTCGGCGCCACCTTCGAGGGCGTCCTGCGGAACTCCGCCCGCTCCTGGGCCCCCGGCGAGGACGGTCGCCTCCGGGACTCCGCCGTCTTCTCGGTCATCACCGAGGAATGGCCCGACCGCCGCACCGCCCTCGAACACCGCCTCGCCGCCCTCCGCGAACGCCGCACGTCCCCCACCACCGCCCCCGGGCGGGCCTGACGCCGTGGTGCCCCGGACCCGGCGGGAAGTGCCGGACAGGCCCTAGCCGCGCCGGCCGCCCCAGGAGGCGGACGGGCAGGGCACGGGGCGCGGGGTGGGGGCGTGAGGGGCGGGCGGGGGGTCGGGGAGGGCCGCGAGGCCTTCCAGGCACTCCTCGACGCGGGTGGGGAGGCGGTGTCGGCGCGCGAGCTCCAGGCAGGTCTCCCAGGTGTCGCGGGCGGCGGCCCACTCGCCGAAGTGGTGGTGGGTCCGGGCGGTGACGACGAGGCAGTCGGCGGTGCCGCCGTGGTCGTTCATGCGGTGCCGGATGTCGAGTGCCTTCTCGAGGGCGGCGAACGCCTCGTCGCGGCGTCCGAGGACGCGCAGGTTGTCCGCCTGGTTCGTCAGGGCGGTGGCCAGGAAGACCCCGTGGCCGGCGCCCTGCAGGAGGTCGACGATCCGCCGGTAGTCGGCGGCCGCCAGGTCGAGTTCGCCGCGCAGGTGACGGATGTCGGCGATCCGGCTGAGCAGCAGCGCCTCCCCGCGGCTGTTCCCCAGACCGCGGTGGAGGTCACGGGAGACCTCGGCGTGGACGAGGGCCTGCTCGGCGTCGCCGATCTGGATGTACAGAGCGGAGATGTTGCCGAGGATGGAGGCCCGGGCCGCCGTGTCGCCGCGTGCGGTGAAGAGCTCCAGGGCGATGCCGAGGTGCTCCAGGCAGGCCTCGTTGCGGAACGCCATGCCGTGGGCGACGGCCATCCGCCGGTGCAGCCAGGCCTGGCCGAGCGTGTCGTCGTGGGCACGGGCGATGTCCATCGCCTGGGCGAGGCAGGTGTCCCACTCCCCCGTCCACCAGTGGGTGCCGGCGTAGCCGAAGAGCCCTACGGCCAGTCGCCACGCCATGTCGGAGCGGCCGAGCTCGCCGGCCTGGGCGAGGGCGTCCCGGACGGCCGGGAGCTCCCTGGCGGACCAGCGGATCGCCTCGTCGTCGTCGGCGAACGCGGGCAGCGACAGGGTCGTCCCGGCCTCCGCGTCGAGCGGTGGCGGGGACTGCGTCTCCCGGGTGGCCGTGCGCGTCGCCTCCGACAGGGCCGCGACGTACCAGGCGATGATCCGCAGGGCGGCGGCGGCGCGCTCCTCCTCCGGGTCCTCCTCGTCGCCCCGCTGCCCGGCGTACTCGCCCAGCAGGTCGTGGAGCACGTACCGGTCCGGCTCGGGGTTGAGGACGAGATGGGCGTCGGCCAGTACGTCCAGGACGGCGGCGGCCCGGGCCTCGGTGAGGTCGAGCAGGGCCGCGGCGGACTGCGGGGTGACCGGGTGCGCCGACCACACCCGGCCCAGGGTCCGGAAGGCGCGGGCGGCCTCGCGTTCCAGGGGACGGTGGCTGTCGCGCATGGCCACGTAGCTCATGGCGAAGGTCCGCTGGACGTCGAAGGTTCCCATCGAGAGGGTCTCCAGGCGGCCCTGGTGGGGCGTCAGCCGGCGGGCGAGGAGCGCGAGGGGCCAGTGGGGCCGGGAGGCCAGCCGTCCGCCGACGATGTGCAGCGCGAGCGGCAGGCCCCCGCAGGCGGCCAGGATGTCGGCCAGTGCCTCGGGCTCGCTCCGTACGCGGTCGGCTCCGGCGAGCCTGGCGAGCAGCGCGTGCTGGTCGGCCGGGGACAGCGGGGAGAGCGGGACGCCGGCGGATCCCGGCAGGTCGGCCAGGAGCTGCCGGCTGGTGATCAGGGCGGCGCTCCGTCCGCCCGCCGGGAGGAGGGGCGCCACGTGGGCGGCGTCGCGCGCGTTGTCGAGGACCAGGAGGACGCGCCGCTCGGCGAGTGCCGCCTGGAGCAGCAGGGCCCGGTCGTCGGTGTCGTCGGGCAGCGCCTCGTGGTGCACGCCCAGGTCGGACAGGAACCGGGCGAGCAGCTCGTGGGCCGTCCGCGCGCCGTGGGAGCAGTAGCCGCGCAGGTCGGCGTAGAGCGCCCCGTCGGGGAACTCCTCGCGGAGCCCGTACGCGACGTGGACGGCGAGGGCGGTCTTCCCCACGCCGCCCATGCCGGAGATCACCACGGGCCTGACGTACGGGGAGGGGCGGGCCTGCTCCTGACGGGGCGCCGGCACCGTGGGCGCCGGACGGCCCGCGGACGCCTCGCCGTTCGCCCGGGCCTCATCGGCGCCGGGCGCCCCGCACTCCGTCGCCGGCCCGGTGAGCAGGGAGCGCACGAGGGCCACCTCGTCCTCGCGGCCGGTGAAGGCGTCGCCCTCGTAGGGCAGCTGGAAGGGGGGCCGGGGCGGCGCGGCGGCCGGGGCGGGAGCCGGGGCCGGGCGGGGGGCGGGCTCGCCCGCGAGGAGCTCGCGGTGGGCGTCCTGGACGGCGGCGCCGGGTTCGGTGCCGAGCTCGTCGACCAGGCCGCGGCGCAGCCGCTGGAAGGCGGAGAAGGCCTCCGCCTGGCGGCCGGAGCGGTGCAGGGCCCGGATGAGCAGCCCGTGGAACTCCTCGCGCAGGGGGTGCTCGGCGGCCAGGGTGGCGAGCGGGCCGACGGCCTCGTGGTGGCGGCCGAGGCGGAGCTCGGCGTCGAAGTTCCACTCCAGGGCCTGGAGGCGCGCCTCGGCGAGCCGGTGGATCCGGAGGGCGGGCGCCTCGGTGTCGGAGAAGGGGGCCAGGTCGGCCAGGGGTGTGCCGCGCCACAGCGGCAGGGCGAGCGCGGTCTGCCGCCGGACCTCCTCCCAGTCCTCGCGGCGGTGCGCCTCGCGTACGGCGCCGACGCGCTCCTCGAAGACGTCGGCGTCCAGTTCGCCCTCGTGGACCAGCAGCCGGTAGCCGGGGGCCACGGTCCGCAGGCGCTCCTCGGCGCCGCCGTCGGCGGCGGAGAGGACCCTGCGGAGCCGGGTGAGGTGGTTGGCGAGGGCGGCGTCGGCGCTGGCCGGCACGGACGCGCCCCAGAGGGCCTCCTTGAGGGCGTCCCTGGACACCGTGTGGTTCGCCTGGAGTAACAGCGCGGCGAGCAGGACCCGGACCTTCGGACCGGTCACCGGTCGCGGCTCCGTCCCGTCGTGGACGACGAGCGGTCCCAACAGCCCGAACTTCACCACCACCATGCCCCCGCATCAGGTAGGCGGGCCGCCTGCGAGCGGCGGATCCCGACGGGCCCCATCGTACGGTTCGGCACCCCTTGATTGATCAAACCGGCCGGGGGTTACCATATGAGCGCCGCCTAGCTCGAAAGATAATCTTGTGACTGTCAATGACGACTCGTTCACCAGTTGGAAGAACCGCGAGGAGATCGCGGAGTCGATGATCCCGATCATCGGGAAGCTGCACCGGGAGCAGGACGTCACCGTCCTGGTCCACAGCCGCTCCCTGGTGAACAAGTCGGTGGTCAGCCTCCTGAAGACCCATCGCTTCGCCCGGCAGATCGACGGCGAGGAGCTCTCGGTCACCGAGACGCTCCCGTTCCTCCAGACGCTCACGACCCTCGACCTCGGCCCGTGCCAGATCGACATCGGTGTGCTGGCCGCTGACTACAAGACCGACGACCGCGGGCTCTCCGTGGCCGAGTTCACCGCCGAGGCCGTCGCCGGCGCCACGGGCGAGAACAAGATCGAGCGCCGTGACGGACGCGACGTCGTCCTCTACGGCTTCGGCCGCATCGGCCGCCTGGTCGCCCGCCTCCTCATCGAGAAGGCCGGTTCCGGCAACGGTCTGCGCCTGCGCGCGATCGTCGTCCGCGGCGGCGGCGACCAGGACCTCGTGAAGCGCGCCTCGCTGCTGCGCCGCGACTCCATCCACGGCCAGTTCCAGGGCACGATCACCGTCGACGAGGCGAACAGCACCATCGTCGCCAACGGCAACACGATCAAGGTGATCTACGCCAACGACCCCTCCGAGGTCGACTACACGGCGTACGGCATCGAGAACGCCATCCTCATCGACAACACCGGCAAGTGGCGGGACCGCGAGGGCCTCTCCAAGCACCTGCGCCCCGGCATCGACAAGGTCGTCCTCACCGCGCCCGGCAAGGGCGACGTGCCGAACATCGTGCACGGCGTGAACCACGACACGGTCAAGCCGGACGAGCAGATCCTGTCCTGCGCGTCCTGCACCACGAACGCGATCGTCCCGCCGCTGAAGGCCATGGACGACGAGTACGGCGTGCTGCGCGGCCACGTGGAGACGGTCCACTCGTTCACGAACGACCAGAACCTGCTGGACAACTACCACAAGGCCGACCGTCGCGGCCGTTCCGCGCCGCTCAACATGGTGATCACCGAGACCGGTGCCGCCTCGGCCGTCGCCAAGGCGCTGCCCGACCTCAAGGCCCCGATCACCGGCAGCTCGATCCGCGTCCCCGTCCCGGACGTCTCGATCGCGATCCTGAGCCTGCGCCTGGGCCGTGAGACCACCCGCGAAGAGGTCCTCGAGTACCTCCGCGACGTCTCGCTGCACTCGCCGCTGAAGCGTCAGATCGACTTCACCACGGCCCCCGACGCCGTCTCGATGGACTTCGTCGGCTCGCGCCACGCGTCCATCGTCGACGCCGGTGCGACCAAGGTCGACGGCGACAACGCGATCCTCTACCTGTGGTACGACAACGAGTTCGGCTACTCGTGCCAGGTCATCCGGGTCGTCCAGCACGTCTCCGGCGTGGAGTACCCGACCTTCCCGGTCCCGGCGGTCTGATCCCCGCCCCTCCGCACCACAGCACGGCGGCGCGCCCCCCCCCCCCCCCCCCGGGGGGGCGGCCCCCCCCCCCCCCCCCCCCCCGCGGGCGGCCCGGCCGGCGTCCCCCTGGGGTCGCTCCCGGGTCCCTCCCCCCCTTACGTACCGG
>NZ_JBWKCA010000023.1:97732-134975 GCF_056436715.1 Streptomyces sp. NPDC043176 | reverse complement strand
AGCGCGAAGACCTCCAGGCGGCCGTCGGGCGCGTTCTCCATCGCCAGGCGCGCGTCGGCCGGGCCGCCGCCGGTGCCCTCCCAGCCGGACCAGCCGCCACTGGGCGCGGTCTGCCAGCGGTGGTAGACGCCGGTGGAGTTGGAGGCGAAGACCTCGATGCGGCCGTCGGCGTTGGTGCCCGCCGCGAGCCGGTGGCCGCCCCCGCCGAAGTTCGCCCAGCCCGACCAGCCCGCACTCGGCGCCGTCTGCCACATGTGGTCGAACGTGCCGTCCGACAACGCGAACAGCTCGAGCCGGCCGTCCGCGTTGGACGCCACCGCCAGCTGCGCGTTCCGCGGTCCGCCCTTGGACTGCCAGGGCGACCAGCCGCCGTTCACCTCGGTCTGCCAGGAGTGGTACACGCCGTCGGCACCGGCCGCGAAGGCCTCCAGGCGTCCGTCCGCCGACCGCCCGGAGACCACCCGCCCGGAGGCGTACGGGTGCTTGGGGCCCTTGGCCGCGCCGGCCCACAGCGCGTTGGCGATGACGGTCGCGTCGCCCGCCTCGACGCCGTACAGGTAGCGGAGGTCCTCCCGCGGCCGCTGGACGTTCCAGCACACGTCGCCGATCGCCTCGTCGTTCCACGAGCCGCCCGGGTACTGCCGTTCCACCTCGTCGAAGAAGGTGTTGGTGGCGTGGACCGGGTCCAGGCGCTCCTCGCGCGACCCCCACCAGTCCTGCTGCTGGAACAGGCCGAGGCTGGTGTAGTCGACGGCCTGGGAGTAGTTGTTCATGCTGCTCTCCACGATGATCGTGGCGATGGCGATGGCGGCGGCCCTCGGGTTGAGACCCCGGTCCTTGACCGCCTGCGTGACCATCCGCGCGCACGACATCCTGTACGCGTCGAGATGGCCGGCCATCTTGGCGTGCAGCTGCGGGTTGAGCTGGTCGGCCAGGACGCCGTCGGTCGCCGACGGACCCGCCGGATCACAGGGAACGGTCGGAATGGCGAACCCCTCCGGGCCGCCGAAGTACCGGGAGACGCCCGACCGGTCCTTGCCCGGCCCCGGTGCCGGCGTGCGCTGGGCCAGGGCCGCCGGGGCGGTCATGCCGACGACCACCGCCCAGACACCGGCCACGACGGCCAGCCTGGTGAGCGCGCGGCGCAGGACATCTCTTGCCATGGCGAGCCTTTCTGTCGCGAATGCGGAGGGGACCCGGATGGGCGGTGCGGCGGACGCCGTCGACACGGTAGGGGCGGGCCCGCCGGACAGGGCATCCGGAACGCTCCGGAGTGACAGGCGGGCCGGTCCTGCGCGGAGCGTCGGTGCTCCGCCGAAAGAACTCCGGCCGGAGGCGAATCCTCTGCGGGTCCCGGCGCCTCTTATCCGCGTACCGGCCGACAGGGCCGACAGAACCGGGAGGACCACCCATGATGATCACCGGCATCGCAGTGATCGGAGTTCTGCTCGTGGGCGCGTGCGGCTGGCACCTGACGCGCCGCTACAGGAGCCGAAGCTGACGAGATACCCGCGCGCGGAGCCTTCCGGATACGAGGAACACATGAACCCACGCTTTCGCTGGCCGGACGAGCGGCTGATCAGGGCCGCCCAGGACGGCGACGTCACCTCGCTCACCACCGTCGTCATGGAGTCGCAGCCCCATGTGCGCAAGTTCGCGCTGTCGTTGTGCGCCTCTCCGCAGGACGCGGAGGACGCCGCGCAGGAGGCGCTGATCATCCTCTACCGGAAGATCGGCACCCTGCGGGCGTCCGGCGCGCTCGCCTCGTGGATGTTCCGGATCGTGCGCAACGAATGCCTCCGGCAGGTACGGCTGCTCGTGTCGCGGGACGACGGGGCGCCCGAGGAGCCGGAGGCGTCCGCGGAACCGTCCGCCGAGGAGGCCGTGCTGCGCAGGCTGGAGGCGGAACGCATCGCGGCCGCGGTCGGCGCCCTTCCGCGCGAGCAGCGGCAGGTCCTGATCATGCGGGACGTCCAGGGGCTGCCCGGCAGGACCGTCGCCCACGCGCTCGGCCTGAGCAACGCGGCGATGAAGTCGCGGCTGCACAGGGCGCGCGGCACCCTGCGCCGTTCCCTGGCGACGACCGAGCCCTCACCCGTCCGAACCACCGACGACCGGACAGTCGAAGGAGACCCGTCATCGTGGACACCCTGAACACCGTGAAGCCCGTGACAGCCGCGCGGGGCACGACCGGCCGGGCCGCCGTACGGAAGGCCCAGGCGCCCGGCCCGGACTTCGCCAGCAAGTCCGTCCCCCGTCACCTGGCGCGCGGGGTCATCGGCTTCGGGCTGATCATCGGCTCGATCGCCCTGGTGCCCGTCGCCGGCCCGGTCACCCTGCTGGCGGCCCCGCTGGCCCTGATCGCCTTCCGCGGCTGTCCCACCTGCTGGATGGTGGGCCTGGCGCAGACCGTCTCGCGCGGCCGGCTGGAGCGCCGGTGCGCGGACGGCGTCTGCACGCTGTCCAAGGCGCCCGTGGACTGACGCGCACTCACCTCACGGGCGCGACATCCGCCCACAGGGCGGCGGCGTCGGGCGAGAGCGGGGTGACCGCTCGGCCCGGCGCTTCGTCGTCCGCGTCCCACCACACGCCCTGGCCCGCGGCGATGACACGCCCCTCGGCGCCCGCCTGCCATCGGCCGCGCAGCACGTAGAGCACCCCGGCGTGGCCGGCGGCCGGGTCGACGGGGCCGGTGACCCGGTCCACCCGGGCCGTACGGCTGCCGCGGCGCACCATCAGGTTGAGCACCCGGCAGGCACCGCCCGGGAGTTCGGCGCTCAGCTCCAGGTCGCCGGAGAAGGCGAAGGGCTCGCCCACCCGTGCCAGGAGCCGGTCGAACGCGCCGGGCGAGGCCAGCCGCACGCCGTCGCCCGCCAGGAGGGTGAGCGTCCGGTCGACGCCGGGGAACGCCGAGAACGGCCCGTCGCGGTCGATGTCGGCGACGCTCGCCCGCCACGCGAACCCCTCGGCGCCGACCGGCCGCGACACGATCTCCCGGGTGGCGCCCCCGCCGTTGCGCCAGCGGCCCGCCGTCAGGGTCTCGACATCGAAGGGGTGCATACGGGCTCCGGGGCTGGGGTGCGGTACGGGTGCGGAGTCTATGCGGCCCCCCGCGACGGCCCGGTGACCACACCCGGACGCGGGTCCGTTCCCGGTGGGTGCGGATACGGCCAAGAGGACGGGCTCGCTCCGACCCCGCGGCCGCCGCACCCGGGAAGGCGGGCGGCGCCTGGCCCGGAGCGCGGTCCGGAGGGGCCGGCGGGCGCCGTCGTCGCGGAAGCATCGTCGGGGCGTCGCGGCTCCGTCACGGCGCCGTCGTCGTCCCATCACACTCCGGGCCGCCAGGTTGGCCGGAAACCAGGCGACTCGGCCGCCGTGGTCCGTACCCGCGTTGATCACCCCTCCCCCGGCTCCCATACTGCGCTGACCGGCGGCCGGCGCCCTCGCGCCGCCGATCCGGAACCCGACCACTCGACCTCATCCCAAGCTCCTGGGGGAGACTTGCGCGCACATGTGAAGCGAGCACGCGCCTTCACCGTCACAGCCGCCACCTC
Organism: Streptomyces sp. NPDC043176; assembly: GCF_056436715.1. Taxonomy (NCBI): domain Bacteria; kingdom Bacillati; phylum Actinomycetota; class Actinomycetes; order Kitasatosporales; family Streptomycetaceae; genus Streptomyces; species Streptomyces sp. NPDC043176. The sequence goes on along the minus strand of NZ_JBWKCA010000023.1, from coordinate 131,421 downwards.
GGTGGCCCTGGTCGCCGGCATGACCGGCCCCGCGACCGCCATCGCCACGAACACGGCGACGACCCCGCTGACCACGCGCCTCGACGGCGACCGGCGGATCCCGCTCGTCACCGGTGACCACGTGACGGTGGACGCCCGGCGCCGGATGGTGGGCTTCGAGCCCGCCCGGGGCCGTGAGCACATACCCGTCCAGGTGCGGCGCACCGGGGACCACACCCTCGTGGTGCCCGCCGACGCCGAGCGCCTGATCGCCACGGGCCGCCTCGACCAGCGGCTCTTCGACCTCGACGTGCTCACCGACCCGCGGCTGCGCAAGAGCCACGGCGCCGGCCTGAAGCTGATCGTGCAGTACGAAGGAGGTGCCGCCGGCGCGGCCCGGGCCGAGGTGCGCGCGGCCGGTGACACCCGGCTGCAGCGCACGTTCCCGACCCTCGGCGCCGACGCCGTCCGTACCTCCCCGGACGACCTGGCCCGGGTGTGGGACGCGCTCACCGACCGGCGCGGCACCGCCGCGCGCGTCGCCGCGTCCGGCATCGCCAGGGTGTGGCTGGACGGGGTGCGCGGCGCGCGCCTCGACAGCGGCGTCCGGCAGATCGGCGCCGACAAGGCGTGGGCGTCAGGGTTCGACGGCACCGGCGTGAAGATCGCCGTCCTCGACACCGGCGTCGACAGGACCCACGAAGACCTCAGGACCCAGGTCGTCGGCGAACGGAACTTCTCCGCCTCCGCCGACGCCGTGGACCGTGTCGGGCACGGCACGCACGTCGCGTCGATCGCCGCGGGCACCGGCGCCAAGTCCGGCGGCCGGTACAAGGGCGTCGCCCCCGGCGCCGAGGTGATCAGCGGAAAGGTCCTCGACGACGAGGGGTACGGGGACGACTCCGCCGTCATCGCGGGCATGGAATGGGCCGCCGCCGAGGGCGCGGACGTGGTCAACCTCAGCCTCGGAGGCCCCGACAGTCCCGGCGTCGACCCGCTGGAGGAGACCGTCGACCGGCTGTCCGCCGAGAAGGGGATCCTGTTCGCCGTCGCGGCGGGCAACGAGGGCGAGTCCGGTCCGTCGTCGGTGGGTTCGCCGGGCAGCGCGGACGCCGCGCTCACCGTCGGCGCCGTCGACAAGGACGACCGGCTCGCGCCCTTCTCCAGCACCGGCCCGCGCGCCGGCGACGGCGGCGTCAAGCCGGACGTGACCGCGCCCGGCGTCGCCGTCACCGCGGCCGCCGCCCCGGGCAGCGCCCTCGACACGCGCCCCGGCACTCCGCATCCCGCGCCCGGATACCTCCAGCTCGACGGCACCTCCATGGCCACCCCGCACGTCGCGGGCGCCGCCGCGATCCTGAAGCAGCGGCACCCGGACTGGAAGGCCGCCGAGCTCAAGGGCGCGCTGACCGGCTCCGCCACGGGCGGCGACCTCACCCCGTTCCAGCAGGGCACGGGCCGGATCCGGGTCGACAGGGCGCTCGCCCAGAGCGTCGTCGCCGAACCGGTGTCGCTGAACTTCGGCACGGCTCTCTGGCCGCACGCCGACGACAAGCCCGTCACCCGGAAGGTCTCCTACCGCAACCTCGGGGCCGAGGACGTCACCCTCGACCTCTCGGTGTCCGCGCTCGACCCGTCGGGCAGGCCGGCCCCGGCCGGCTTCCTCACGCTCGGCGCCCCGGAGGTGACCGTGCCCGCCGGCGGCACGGCCGAGGTCGACCTGATCGCCGACACCAGGATCGGCGACGCCGACGGCACCTACACGGGCTACGTCACCGCCACCGGCGCGGGCCGGTCCGTCCGGTCCGCCGCGGTGGCCGTGCGGGAGGCGGAGTCGTACGACCTCACCGTCCGGACGCTCGGGCGCGACGGCGCCGACGCCCTGAACTTCACCAGCACCCTGACCGGCGTCGGCGGGGCCGCCGCGGGCTTCGACGCCCGCATCGACAGCGAGCCGGGCGTCCACACGATCCGGGTGCCGAAGGGCACGTACACGTTCAACACGGCCGTCTACCAGGACCCGTCGGACTACGCCGCCGGCACCGACTGGATCGCCCAGCCGAAGCTGGAGGTCTCCGGCGACACCGACGTCGTCGCCGACGCGCGCACCACCAGGCCGGTGGACCTCACCGTGCCCGGCATCGACAAGGCCGACTACGCGGGGACGTACTACGAGGTCGACACCGAGACCGGGCGCGTCGGCAACGGCTGGGTCCTCCGGGGCTTCACCGGCTTCCGCACCGCCCACATGGGCCCCGCGATCACCGACGGCTCCCTCCTGCAGACCTGGGACGCGCACTTCGTCAAGGACGCCACCAGCCAGTACGCGGTGGCGTTCGGCGGCAGGACCAGCACGGTCGCGACCGGCTACACCCGGCACGTGAAGGCGAACGAGCTGGCCACCGTCAAGGTCCGTCTCGGCGCTCCCGCCCCCGGCAAGACCGTGCTCGCCTCCCCGTACGCCCACCTCCCGGGAGCCCCGGAGGGCAACGGGTTCTCGGATCAGCAGCCCGCGCCGGGCACGCGTACCTTCTACGTCTCCACCGCCGACGGCGCCACCTGGCTCACCCGGTACAACCAGCTCGGCGAGCGCGACGAGTGGGGCTACCCGGCCTTCGAGGGCGCGTACGAGATGGTCGCGCCGAAGCGGTACGAGGCGGGCCGGACGTACGGCGAGACCTTCGGCACCGGTGTCTTCGGCCCGCGTCTGGGCAAGGGCACGGGCGTCTTCCGCACCGCTCCCGACCCGGCCACGGGCGAGCAGCGGCTCGTCGGCGCGGTGCCCCTGGTCGCCGACGGGAAGGGGCACGTCGGGACCGTCCCGTACACCTCCGTCACGTCGACGCTGTTCCGCGACGGCGTCGAGGTCGCCGAGAACGACGACCCGCTGAGCGGCGCGCGTCCGTTCACGGTCGACGCCGCCGACGCCGAGTACCGGCTGACGACCTCGGTGGAGCGCCCCGTGAAGGCCTCCCCGGTCTCGACCCGGATCGAGACCGGTTTCACGTTCCGTTCGCGGCAGGTCACGGCCACCACCGCGCTGCCCGTCTCCACGGTCCGCTTCGCGGCCCCCGTCGACCTCTCCACGCGCGCCCCGGCGGGCCGGACGGTCGTCGTCCCGGTGACCGTGCAGGGCTCGGCGGCCGGGAAGAACCTCAAGTCGCTCACCGTGTCCGTGAGTTACGACGACGGGAAGACCTGGCAGCGCGTGCGGGTCGTCGACGGCGGGATCTCCGTGCGGAACCCGGCGAAGGACAGCGGCATCTCGCTCTCCGCCGAGGTCACGGACAAGCAGGGCAACACGTCCACGCTGAAGATCCACAACGCCTGGCTCGGCAAGTGACGACGCCGCGGTAGGAAGCGGGGGAAGCAGGACGAGGTGCCGGGGAGCGTTCGTGAACGCTCCCCGGCACCTCGGGTGTTCCCGGGGGTGGCCGGCCGATCGGCCCGCGAGCCCGGCAGACCCACGGGGCACCCTCTAGCGGGTCGGCGTGCTGGCCCGCAGTACCGGCTCGGCCGGGAGCAGCAGTCCGCTCTTCGGCGCGGCGGCGGGGTTCTCGACCGCGGTGATCAGCCGGTCGACGAGGGCGTGGGCGATGCCGGCCAGGGGAAGGCGCACGCTGGTGAGGGCGGGCTGGAGCAGCGTGCAGAGCGGAAGGTCGTTGAAGCCGGTGACGGCGACGTCGGTGCCGACGGTGAGCCCGGCCGCGCGGACGGCCTGGTAGGCGGAGAGGGCGAGCCAGTCGCTCGCGCAGACGAGGGCGGTCGGACGGTCGGGGCCCGTGAGCAGGCGCCGGACGGCGTGGGAGAGCGCGGCGGGGTCGTCGTCGGGGACGCCGACCTCGAAGGCTCCGTCGGGTGCGGCGGCCCCGGCCTGGAGCAGGCCGGCCCTGCGGTCGGCGAGCCACGGCAGGGAGGCGGCGGAGTTGACGTAGCAGATCCGGCGGTGCCCCTGGTCGAGCAGGCGGCCGACCAGCTCGGCGGTGGCCGCGGCGGAGTCGATGTCCACCCAGTTCTGCGGGCGGCCGGGGGCCGTGCGGCCGAAGGCGGCGAACGGGAACCCGGCCTCGCTGAGGACGTCGACCCGGGGGTCGTCGTGCACGACGTCGGAGAGGACGAACCCGTCGACCTGGCGGGCGGCGATCAGCCCGTTGAAGGACTTGGCGACCGCCCCGGCACCCCGCTGGGGGTCGCAGCGGAACAGCAGGACGCGGTGGCCCACGGCGTCGGCGGCGCTGACCAGCGCCTGGAGGAAGCCGCCCATCAGCGGGTTGGGGTCGGCGGGATTGTCGGCCGGGGCGGGATAGCCGATGACCTTGCGGGTGCCGGTGCGCAGGCTGCGGGCGGACTGGTCGGGCTGGTAGCCGAGCTCCTCGATGGCGGCGGTGACCCGGGCGAGGGTGGTCGCGCGCAGCCGGTGGGGGGCGTTGAGGGCGTTGGAGACGGTCTGGCGGGAGACTCCCGCCGTCCGTGCGACGTCCTCGATGGTCACCTGTCGAGCGGTCATCGTTCCTCTGGGGGCGGTGGGCGGCGGGCTGTGGGCGGCGGACGGCCGCCCACAGCCCCCGTCGTTCAGCGCTCGCGCGTCAGGGTGAGCAGGCCGCCGGTCGGCACGGTCACCGGGTTCACGCCGGCGACGAGGTCGAGCACGGTCTCGGACAGGATCTCACCACGGCAGTCCTGGACGCGGGCGAGGGCCCGTTCGGGCCGGTCGGCGACGAGGAGGACCACGGGGTCGGCGTCCGCGTTGGCGACGAGGAGGGTCCGGGGGCCGCCGACCGCCTGCCCGCCGTCCGCCACGTCCCGGCCCAGGGGATCTCCGCCCGGTCCGTGTCCGCCGAGGCCGCCGTCCCCGCCCGGTCCGTGTACGCCCAGGCCGTCTCCGCCCGGTCCGTCTCCGCCCGGTCCGTCCCCGTCCAGGCCGTCTCCGTCCGTGAGGGCGACGGGCAGCGGCGCGTAGCGGGCGACCACCGTGGTGCGGTGGCCGCGGGCGCGGACCAGGGGGTAGCCGAGGTCCGGGCGGGCGGGTTCCAAGGCGCCGAGCTGGAGGACGTCGGCGTACCGGCGGAAGACGCCGAGCCAGAAGCCGAGGGTGGCGAGCTGGTCGGGGGTCTGGGCGCCGAGGTCGACGGAGACCTGCGGCACCGAGAACAGGGCGTTGACCAGGTGGACGGCCACGGCCTCGGGCGTCTCCGCGGCGTTCCACATGATCATGTCGGCGTGGACGGCGAGGGGGCCCGCGACGAGCCGGCAGTCGACGGTGCGCTGGCGGTTCTCGGCGGGGCTGAGCGGGCAGTCGGTGGCCCGGACCATGGTGGCGTACGGCCAGAGCCCCGGGCTGACGTACGGCTGGCGGTGCTCGACGATCACGTCGGGCCGGGTGCGGCGCAGCCGGGCGTCGAGGTCGGCGAGGAGTCGGCGTACGCCTTCGTGGACGGTGGCGTGGTCGGCGCCGGGCGGCGCGGGCGGCGGGTCGGCGACGGCGAAGCGGTCGATGAAGTCGAGCTTCACGCCGTCCGTGCCCCACTCCTCGACGGCGCGGGAGACCCGTTCGATCAGGTGGGCGCGCACGTCGGGGTGGCGGGGGTCGAGCACGGCCGCGTCCAGGTGGGGCTCCTCGCGCAGGGTCAGGCCCTTGAAGCGGTCCCAGGCCTCGTTCCGCCGGCCGATGAACGGCAGCGCGTACCAGAGGAGGTAGGCGAGCCCGAGGCGGTGGACCTCGGCGACGTGGGCCGCGGGGTCGGGGAAGGCCTCGGGGTTGGGCTCCCAGTCGCCGCAGTGTCCGTATCCCCGCGTGCGGTCGGCGGTCTGCCAGCCGTCGTCGACGATGACGCTCTCGCAGCCGATGGCCGCGGCCAGGGCGGCCTGGCGTTCCACCGAGGCGGTGTCGACGTTCTGGTGGAGGCTGTACCAGGTGGAGTACGCGGGCATCCGTGCGGCGGGGGCGACGCCGGGGTGGCGGGCGCCCTCGGCCCACCAGGCGGTGACGTCCCGCAGGGTGGCGGCGAAGTGGCGCCCGCTGACGTCGATGCGCAGCCGCAACGGCGGCCCGTCCGGGGTGAGTTCCTGCTCGACGGTGAAGGCGAACTCACCGCTCTCCTCCACCACGCCGGCGCCCACCCGCACGGGCGCGGCCGTCTCGCCGGCCGCCGCCGTGCACACGGCGCGGTCGTGGGTGCCGACCAGGCTGGCGACGGGGGCGCCCAGGGCGAGCGACACGGTCCGGGGGGCGATCCAGGACGGCGGCAGCCAGCGGGAGGCGTCGGTGTCCGGGGTCCAGTAGGCGGTGGCCCCGACGCAGGGGACGCGCCATTCGGCGCGGACGGTGACGCTGTCCGTCGCCGTGACCTCGACGAGCGCCACGCCGTCGGCGATCCGGGTGGCGGTGGGCTCCCACTTCCGGCCGCCGGGGCCGGTGAGGTGGACGACGAGCGGGGCGCCGGTGGGGTGGTGCAGCTCGGTGCGGAGCTGCCGGTGGACGACGGTGCCGGGGCGGTCCCCGGCCGGCGTGTTCGGCCGCCAGGCGGGGACGGGCTGCTCCGCGGCGGTGTCCGGTGCGGTGGTCACGTGGTCACTCCTTGGTCGCCCCGGCCAGCAGGCCGGAGATGAACTGGCGTTGCAGGACGAGGAAGAGGGCCATGACGGGGACGGCGGCGATCGCGCCGGCGAGCAGCACCTGCGCGTAGTTGGTCGTCGAGAGCCCCTGCAGGGTCGCGGTGGCCACGGGCAGCGTGTACATCTCGGGGCTGCGCAGGGCGATCAGCGGCCAGACGAACTGGTTCCAGCCGCCGAGGAAGACGAACAGCGCGAGCGCCGCGATGATCGGCCGGTTGACCGGAATGACGATCCGGCACAGCACGCGCAGTTCGCCGGCGCCGTCGACGCGGGCCGCGTCCAGGAGTTCGTCCGGCATGGACCGCAGCGCCTGCCGCATGAGGAAGATGCCGAACGGGGTGACGAGGCCGGGCAGGATGACGGACTGGTAGGTGTCGATGAGACCGAGTTCCGTCATCATCTGGAAGATCGGGATCAGCATGACCGTGTCGGGGATGACCAGGGTGCTGAGCAGCAGGACGAAGAACAGGTCGCGTCCGCGGAAGTCGAACTTCGCGAAGGCGTAGCCCGCGAGGACCGAGACGACGACGGCGCCGACGGTCTGGACGCCTGCCACCAGGACGCTGTTGAGGAGGACGCGGGTGAGCCCGATGGACTCCTGGAGACCTTGGAGGTTCTCCATGAGGTGGCCGCCGGGGAGCAGCTTCGGCGGCCAGGAGAACACGTCCCTGTCGTCCTGTGTGGCGGCCATCGCGAGCCAGTAGAAGGGGCCGACGCAGAGCCCGAAGGCGCCCGCGAGCAGCAGGGTCGTCAGGAGGCCGCGGGCCTTCACCGGCGCTCTCCCATCAGGCGGACCTGGAGGATGCCGAGGACGGACACGATCGTCGCGAGGGCGTAGGCGAGGGCCGAGGCGTAGCCGAAGTCGAAGTACGTGAAGCCGTTGTCGTAGAGGTACATGGTGACCGTGAGGGTGGCGTTGTCGGGGCCGCCGCCGGTGAGGACGTACGGCTCGTCGAAGAGCTGGAGGGTGCCGATGGTGGAGAGCACCACGGTGAGGAGGAGGATCGGCCGCAGCTGGGGAAGGGTGATGGAGAAGAAGCGGCGGACCGGTCCCGCGCCGTCGACCATCGCGGCCTCGTACAGCTCCTTCGGGATGCCCTGCAGGCCCGCGAGGTACATCACCGCGTTGTAGCCGGTGTAGTGCCAGGTGATCACGAGGACGATGCCGACGCGGGCCCAGAAGGGGCTGCCGAGCCAGTTCACCGGGTCGATGCCGACGAGGGAGAGGACCCAGTTCAGCAGTCCGGCATCCCGGTTGAGGATGACGGAGAACATCACGCCGGCGGCGACCAGGCCGGTCAGCGACGGGACGAACACCCCGAGCCGCCACAGGGCGCGCAGCCGGACCCTTGCCGAGTCGAGGCCGAGGGCGACGAGCAGGGCGAGGCCGAGCATCAGCGGCACCTGGACGACCAGGATCAGTCCCGTGTTCCGGAGCGCGGTCCAGAAGAGCGGGTCCCCCAGGAGGCGCCGGTAGTTGGCGAGCCCGGTGAACCGCTGGGTGTCGCCGTTGCCGGTGGTGAGGCTGATCCAGAACGAGGCGGCGATGGGGTAGGCCTTGAAGACGGCGAAGCCCAGGACGGCGGGCATGATCAGCAGGTACGGGACGGAGGTACGGGTCAGCAGCCGGCGCCGGCCCGGCCGGTCGGGGCCGGCGGGGCGGCGGGCGCCGCGACCGGCGGGACCGGTGGACGCGGGTGCGGTCGCGGCCCCGGTGGCGGGAGCGCGTTCGGGCGGGGCGAGGGACATGGGTCAGCCCGCCTGCTTCCGGCCGGTCTGCTGGGCGAGCTGCCTGGCCGCGGCCTTCAGGGCGTCGGCCGGGTCGGCGCCCTTGATCAGGACCTGGCTCTGGGCGTCGCTCGCCAGCTTCAGGGCGCGGCTGTAGTCGCCGGTGAAGTTCGTCGCGTCCGCACCGGAGCCGAGCGTGTCGACGAACGAGCGCAGCACGGACTGACCGCCGTAGAAGGGGTGCGGTGCGCTGAACCTCGGGTCGGCGTAGGCCGCCTTGAGGGCGGGGAACACGCCGCCGGAGACGAACATCCGGTTGATCTCGGCCGGCCTGGTGAGCGCGTACTCGACGAAACGCCAGGCGGCCTTGCGGCGCTTGCCGGTCGCGGAGACCGTCAGATAGGTGGAGTTGACGATGGCGCTGCGTCCTCCGCCGGGCACGGCGGCGGGCGGCTGCATCACGCGCCACTTGCCGCTCTGGGCGGGGAACTTGGTGGCCAGGTACTCGACGGCCCAGGCGGGGTAAGGAACGGTGGCGAGCTTGCCCTGGCCGACGAGGCGCTTCCAGGTGCCCTGGCCGGCGGTGTCGGCGAGGAGGCCGGCGTCGTTGAGCCGCTTGATGACGGTGAGAGCGTGGACGGCCTGCGGCGAGTCGAGCGTGACCCTGCCCTCGCCGTCGAAGTAGAAAGCCCCCTGGAGCTGCATCAGGTTCTGGAAGAAGTCCATGTCCTGGGTGGTGCCCGGCTTGTCGAGGCCGAGCAGCTGGGCGCCGGTGGCGGCGCGGATCCTCGGCCCGGCGGCGATCAGGTCGTCCCAGCTGCCGAGGGAGGCGGGATCGACGCCCGCCTTCTCGAAGTAGTCGTGCCGGTAGAACAGGCCGAGGGGGTTGACCTCCCACGGCAGGGCGTGGACCGCTCCGTCCTTGCCCACGACGGTCGGCCACAGACCCTGCACGAAGGCGTCCTTGTGCCGGTCGGCGCCGAGTCTGGACAGGTCCGCGAGGCCCGCGGGGAACTTCTCCAGGTAGCCGGGGAGGTAGTCGACGCCTATGTGGAGGACGTCGGCGAGTCCCTTGCCGCCCGAGGCGAGCCCGACGGTGATCTTGTCCCAGATCGCCGGGTTGCCGAGGTCCTGCACCTCGACCTTGATCCCGGGGTTGTCCCGCTCGAAGGAGGGGACGACCCCGCGCAGCGCCTCGGCCGCGGTGGTCCAGCTCCACACGGTGATCGGACCGCTGTCGCCGTCGGCGCCCGCCGCGCCGGCACCCGATCCGCCGTCACCGCAGGCGGCGAGACCGAATCCGGCGGCGGAGGCGGCGGCGAGGTGCAGGACCTGACGTCGCTTCAGGTGGTGGGACATGTCGACTCCTGGGTGTGGGTGGGGGTGTGGGCGGTCGTACGGGTACGGGGGCGGGACGCGCCCCGGGCGAGCGTCCCCAGCACGTCGGCGAACAGGTCCGCGGCGGCGTCCGGGGTGGAGGCGTGGGGCGAGAGCCGGATCCACTCGCCGCGGCGCGTGGTGATCACCCCGGCCGCCTCGAGCGCGTGGTGCACGGCGGCGGGGTCGTGACCGGGCAGGCGGAAGGCGCCGATGCCCGCCCGCTCCCGCCGTCCGAGCCCGTCGAGCAGGACCTCGGCCCCCGCCCGGCGCGCCCGGTCGAGCAACTCGGCGAGCACGTCGCGGATCCGGGCGCCGACCACGGCCGGGCCGCCCCCCGCGAGCAGCCCGTCGACGGCCGCGCCGAGCGCCGCGGCCGCCGGGAAGTCCGGGTTGGTCGCGAGGTGCGCGGCGGCCCCGGGCAACGACGGCGCCGGGTGCCGCTCCGCGAACGGGTCCGTGACGCCGGCCCAGCCCCCGAGCCCGGGCTCCAGCCGCTCCGCGCACCGGTCCCGGACCAGCAGCAGCGCCGCCCCCCAGCCGGCCCGCAGCCACTTCTGCCCGCCGCTGACCAGGACGTCGGCGGCCTCCGTCTCCAGCGGCACGGCACCGAGCCCCTGGATGGCGTCGACGATCAGCAGCCGGTCCGGCCCCAGCACCTCCTTGAGCGCGGCCAGCGGCGCCACGTGTCCGGAAAGCGAGTCGACGGCGCTGACGGCCAGCGCACCGACCTCGGGCGTCAGGTGACGGCGCAGCAGTTCCGGAGTGATGTGCCGTCCCTCGTCCGGCTCGACGAGTCGCACCTCCGGCCCTCCCCTGCCCGCGAACCGGAGCCACGGGTAGACGTTGGCGGGAAACTCGTCCCTCGGCACCAGCACCGCTCCCGGCCCCCGCAACCCTGCGGCCACGGCGAACAGGCCGTGGCTGGTGGAGGGCGCGAGCGCGACCTCTTCGGCCCGTGCCCCGAGAAGTCGAGCCGCCGACGCCCGCGCCGCGTCACTGAGCGCGAACAGCTTCTCCAACTCCCCCGGCCCGGACCGCTCGGCCAGCCCCACCGCCCCGACGAGCGCCCGCACGGCCGCCTCTTCCAGCGGCCCGACCCTCGCGTGGTCGAGGTAGCCGGGCACCGGCCCTTCATGAATTTGATCGTTCAAAAATAGTCCCCACAGAGGCCAGGGTCATGAGTGTCCTGGGATTTGAAGGTTCACAGTAGAGTCCCGAACCCGCCCCGGCAAGGGGTCGCGCAACCGCATCCGCCAAGGGGCGACACGGGCGCCGGGATGGCCGGACGGCGGTCTCCGGGCGCGCCTTCGGGTGGCGAACGGACCGGGACGCGGTCCGGGATGCGGCGGACACCGAAAGCGGGGACGCTGGCTATGAGCCCCGGGCGAATCCGCCCACCACCGTCGAGCGCGGCTGCCGGCACCGCCAGCCCAGCGTACGGAGGAGGCGCGTTGTGACATCGCTGACTCGAATCCCTTTGGAAGGCGGGGGCTCCCTCCTGGTCGAGGACTCGTCCGCGACGGGCGGGCCGGTGAAGGCCGGACGCATCGGCGACGCCATGCGTGAGCTGCCGACGACGCTGCAGACCTCCCTGGAGCCCGTGACGGAGGCCGCCCGCGCGACGCTTCGACAACTGCGCAAGGCAAGGCCGGACGCGATCACGGTCGAGTTCGGCGTGGACCTCGCGGTCGAGGCCGGGGCGGTGATCACGAAGAGCCGGGCCGACGGCCATCTCAAGGTGACCGTGTCCTGGGAGCGCGAGGCCATCGGGCCGCCTCCACCCGAGGACGAGGACTGATCCACGATGCCCGGAACCACGAAGGGACCTGCCGGCTCCGTGGCCCGGATCCACGGACCGGACGGGAGGGTGGCGGGCGCGGGCTTCCTGGTGACCGAGGAGCTCCTCGTCACCTGCGCACACGTCGTCGAGGCGGCGGGAAGCGGCCCCGGCATGGAGGTCGTGGCGACCTTCCCCCGCGCCGAGAGCGCCCGTGCGACCCGGTTCGAGGGCCGGGTCCTCGACGGCGCGTGGCGCGGCCCCGACGCCGAGGACGTGGCGGTCGTCCGGCTGCCCCACCTGCCGGCCGGGGCCGGCCCCCTGCCACTGGGCGCCGCGGCGGACTGCCGGGGGCACCGCGTCCGATCCTTCGGGTTCCCCGCGCAGGCCCCGCCGGAAGGGCACTTCGGCTACGGCGAGGCCGGCGACGTGCTGCCGGACACCGGCGACAGGGGACCCCACCTGCAACTGACCGACGCCAACGACCTCACCACCGGCTTCAGCGGCGGGCCGGTCCTCGACGAGAAGACCGGCCTCGTCGTCGGCATGCTCACCGAGATCACCGCGCCCGACGCCTTCGAACGGGGCCAGGGCATCGCCTACGTCACCCCCACCGAGACCCTGCGGGAGGTCCTCCCGGAACTGACCGCGCAGAGCATCTGCCCGTACCGCGGCCTGGAGTCGTTCACCAGGGAACACGCGCGATGGTTCAAGGGCCGGAACGACGCCGTACAGCAGGTCATGGCGAGCCTGGCCCGGCAGCGGCGGCTGACACTCCTCCTCGGCCCGTCGGGGTCGGGCAAGTCGTCCCTGGTCCAGGCGGGCGTGCTGCGCGCCCTCGCGGCGGGCGAGCTGCCGGGCAGCGACCGCTGGTCACCCGTCCTCGCCCGGCCGCGGCAGGACCTGCCGGCCGAACTCGAGCGCGCCGGACTCCCCGGAGCCGTCACCGACGGGCTCGGCGCGGCGGTCGCCCGTCGGCTCGCGGCCGAGCCCGACGGCGGACGCGTCGTGATCGTCGTCGACCAGTTCGAGGAGCTGTTCACCCCCGCCCCGGACGAAGGGCGGCAGCCGGACGGCGTCCCCGTCGCGCGACAGCTCGCGACGGCGGTCGACGAGAACGCCCGGCTCAGGGTGATCCTGGTCATGCGCGACGACTTCTACCCCCAACTCGCCTCACAGGCACCCGTGTTGCTGGAAGCCGCCACGCCGGGGCTGCTCAACGTGCCCAACACCCTGAGCCGAAAGGACCTGCACGACATCATCACCCTGCCCGCGGCCGACGTCGGAGCCCGCTTCCAGGCCGGACTGCCCGAGCAGCTCATCACCGACGTCCTGGCCACCACCCCCGACGGGCGCACCCAGGGCCAGGTGCCCGCCACGGTCCTCCCCCTGCTGGAGCTCACCCTCGAGCAGTTGTGGGACCGGCGCGAGGACGGATACCTCACCCACGACGCCTACCACCGCATCGGAGCGGTCAGCGGCAGCCTGACCTTGTGGTGCGACACCGCGATCGAGCAGCTGTCCGATGTTCAGCGCCCCGTCGCCCGGCGCATCCTGACGTCCCTGGTCCGCCCCGAGGACCCCCGCCGCCGCGCCCCCGCCGTACGCGCCCAGGTCCCGCTCGACGAACTCCGCGACCTGGCCGGCGACCCCGACAAGGCGACCGACGGCCACCAGGACGCCGACGACGTGATCGCCGCCCTGGCCCGCCACCGGATCATCACCACCCAGACACCCGCCGCCTCGGAGGACGCGGGCGGCCCTGCCCGCCGACCGGTGGCCGAACTGATCCACGACGCGCTCATCCGCGACTGGGGCACCCTGCACGACTGGCTCGTCCAGGACCACCGCTTCAACGAGTGGCTCGACCGCACCCGCGAGCGCCGGGCCCGCTGGGCCGAGACGAAGGACCCCGGCGACCTGCTGGCGGGCACGGCACTCGCGGAAGGCCTCGACTTGTCGCGCAAGCACCGTATGCCCGGCGACATCACGACCTTCCTCACCGCCAGCAAGGACCGCCAGCACGCCGTCATCCGGCGCAGCAGACGCCTCAACACGGTGCTCGCCACCCTGCTGGTGCTCGCCCTCGTCGCCGTCGGAGGAGCGCTGTGGCAATGGCGGGCCGCGGTCACCGCCGGCCAGGCGGCCCAGGCACGACAGCTCGCCGCGGAGTCGGCCGAGCTCATCGGGACCAACCCCGAACTCGCCTCGCTGCTGGCCGTACGGGCCTACCGGACCCACCACAACGCGGAGTCTCGGGAGGCCCTGCTGAACGCGGCGGCGCTGCCGAAGCACCAGCGCCTGGCCGGTCACACCGATTCCGTCCGCCAAGTGGCCTTCAGCCCCGACGGAAAGACGCTCGCCTCCGTGGGGGACGACCGGACCCTGCGGCTGTGGAACACGGACGACGGCACGCTCCGCGCCACTCGGAAGGGGCACACCGGCGAGGTGTACGCGTTGGCGTTCAGTCCTGACGGCGACACCATCGCCACGGGCGGAGAGGACGGGACCGTGCGGCTGTGGAACGCGGCGGACGGCAGCTTCCGTACCGTCATCGCCAAACCCTCGGCCTCGGTGGCCGCGTTGGCGTTCAGCCCCGACGGAAGCACCTTCGCGACCGGCAACACGGACGGAAAGGCGCAGCTGTGGGACGCGGACACGGGCGCACTGCGCGAGAACTTCGAAGGGCACGAAGGGATTGTGTACTCCGTGGCGTTCAGCCCCGACGGAGACACCATTGCCACTGGCGGCGATGACCTGACCGTGCGGCTGTGGGATGTCGACCTCGGCAAGGCGGGCAGGAAACTGGAACCGTTGCAGGGCGAGGTGCACGACGTGGCGTTCGGCCCCGACGGAAGCCTCGCCAGCGTCAGTGGTGACGGTGTCCTGCGGGTGTGGGACCCGGCCACCTGGGAAAGCCGCGACTCCCAGGCCCAGGGCACCCCGGAGGCGGTGGCGTTCAGCCCCGACGGCCACACCGTGGCCACCGGGGACGACAACACCGTGCAGCTCTGGGACGCGGCCACCGGCGTGGCCCTCACGGGCCTGATCGGCCACACGAACGACGTCAACGCGCTCGCGTTCAGCCCCGACGGACACAAGCTCGCCTCGGGCGGCCTGGACCGCACGGTGCGGCTGTGGGACATGTCCTCCGGTGTGGTGCGGGCCCCCCGGGCGGGACACACCGGCGCCGTCATGTCCGTGGCGTTCACGCCGGACGGCCGCACCCTCGCCACCGGAAGTCTGGACGCGACCGCCCATCTGTCGGACGTCCGCAGCGGAGCGGTCCGGGCCACCTTGCCCGGGAACGACGGCGCCTCGGTCAGTGCCGTCGCCGTCAGCCCCGATGGCGCCACCGTGGCGACGGGCGACTGGAGCGGAGCCGTCAGGCTGTGGGACGCGCGAACGGGCAGGATGCTCGAGTCATGGACCGAGCACGGGGACGCTGTGAACGCGGCGGCCTTCAGTCCCGACGGCCACACCCTCGCGACCGCCAGTGCCGACTACACCGTGCGGCTGTGGGACCTGCGCACGCGCACGTCCTACGCCGTCCTCGAGGGCCATACCGACGGGGTCAACGGATTGGCGTTCAGCCCCGACGGCAAGACGCTCGCCACCGCGTCCGGCGACACCAGGGTGGGTCTGTGGGACACGGACACGGGTGCGAACCGTGTGTTCCTGAAGGGACACACGGACCAGGTGGACTCGGTGGCCTTCAGCCCGGACGGAACGGCCCTCGCGTCGGCGGGCAACGACCGCACCGTCCGACTGTGGGACATCGCGTCGGGCAGCACCCGCACCACACTGATCGGACACACCGACCAGGTCCAGGCGGTCGCCTTCAGCCCCGACGGCCGCACCCTCGCCACGGGCAGCATCGACACCTCCGTACGGCTCTGGGACGTCGCGTCCGGCAAGCCCCGCACCACACTGATCGGACACTCGGACGCCGTGTTCGGGCTGGCCTTCAGCCCCGACGGCCACACCCTCGCCACCGGCGGCGCCGACTTCACCGTGCGGCTGTGGAGCACCGACCTCCCCCAGCCCGACGCGGCCCTCGCCGCCGTCTGCGGCAACGTCGGCCGGGACCTGACGCCGCAGGAACGCACGGCCTACCTGTCGGACGGGTCGACCGCCCCGGTGTGCCCGTCCGGCTGACGCCCTGCCCAGGGGCCTCACGAGGTTCGCGCACATCGAGTGCGCCCCGAACGCCCGGCCCCCGACCGAGCCGGAGGAACCCGCGCGTCCGCGGTTCGGACGGCCCGCGTCAGGTACCGGCCCGGCGCCTGCCCCGCACGCGGCGCGGGTACGGGAAGAGCCGCGGGGAGCGCTTCGCGGCCACGTCCTCCATCCAGCCGAAGGTCAGCACCAGCAGTCCGGTCAGGGGGATCGCCACCAGCAGCGGGAACCACTGGCTCATCAGCAGCCACTGGAAGTGCTCGTAGAAGAAGCCGACGGTCCAGAGGGGGTCGATCAGCGGGATGGCGGCCACCAGCGCGACCTGGTGCCAGAGGTAGACGCTGACCGCTCGTGAGTTGAGCAGGCTGATCAGACCGTTCCAGCGTTCCAGCGGTCGGGGCCACTGTTCCCAGGAGGGACTGACGTGGAGCAGGATGGCGACGAAGCCGAAGGACCACAGGGCCTGGGCGATCGGCCAGCTCTCGATGTCGGTGTGCACGGTCGGATCGACCGGTCGGGTCTGCAGGTACCACCAGCCGGCCACCATGATCAGCGGCGCGACGGACGGCAGGACGTACTGCGGGATCTTCTTGAGCAGGCCCTCCTGGTGAGCCATGCCGAGGATCCAGCAGGAGCCGAACATGGCGAAGTCGCTGAGGTTCTCCCAGACCCGGCCGTAGAGGAACTCCTGGTCGATGAAGAAGGTGTTCAGCACGATCGTCAGAGCGATGGGCGCGGACAGCGTCACCACCGGCATCCGCCGCAGCGCCCACAACAGCAGCGGTGAGAGCAGGACGTACCAGAGGTACGCGCGGAGGTACCAGAGCGGGACGACGACCTGCACTGCCCAGCCCTGCCCCACGAGGTGGTCGAAGCCGTTCAGTGATTCGGCGTACGGCGGAGTGCTCAGCGGCACGAGCCAGAACAGCAGCTTGCCCCACCACCAGTGGGGATGCCCCTCGGCGTCGGGCCCCCAGCCGTCGACGATCTCCAGGGTGAGGATGACCGCGCCGAACAGCCACATCGGCGGCAGCAGCCGGCGCATACGGCCCCGGATGACGCCCAGGGCGGGACGGCTGAGCGAGCGTGTCATCAGCGACCCGGCCAGCGCGAACATCACGCCCATCGACGGGAAGACGATGGGCAGCCAGAACCAGCCGAAGTTGTGGTAGATCACCACACGGACCAGCGCCAGCGCGCGCAGCAGGTCGAGGTAGCGGTCCCGGCCGCCCTTGCGCGGGGCCGGTGTCGACGGCTCCGGCTCCGGTTCCGGCTGGGACTCCCGTCGCAGAGCGACGGGGATCCTCAGCCGGACGGTGTCCTGGGTGCCCCTGAACTCGAAGGATGCGGTCATGGTCAGGCCTCCACCGGTGCGGCGACCTCGCCGGTGCGCCGGAGCTTCTGCCAGCGCAGTCGGCCACCGGTCAGCGCCGTGATCGTGGACTGCAACAGGACGATGTACATCAGCTGCCGGTAGACCAGTTGCTGGATCGGCAGGCTGATCAGATGCAGGGGCTTCTCGCCGTCGAGCCGGAAGGCGTACCAGGACAGCACGGCCTGGAGCAGGATGAAGCCGCCCCAGCTGGCGAGGGTGATCGGGGCGTCCGCGAACAGCACGCCGTACAGCAGGAACATGTCGACCAGCGGCGCGAGCAGCGGGGCGACCACGCCGAACAGCACGACGAGGGGCAGCCCGATCCGGCCGAAGCGCCCGGCCGGACCCCGGGAGACCACGGCGCGCCGGTGCTTCCACATCGCCTGCATGCTGCCGTAGCTCCAGCGGTACCGCTGGGACCAGAGCTGCTGGATGCTGGCGGGGGCCTCGGTCCAGGCGCGGGCGCGCTCGGCGTAGACGATCCGCCAGCCGTCGCAGAGCACCGCCATGGTGATGTCGGTGTCCTCGGCGAGGGTGTCGTCGCTCATCCCGCCGACCCGCCGCAGCGCCTCCTTGCGGAAGGCGCCGACCGCGCCGGGGATGGTCGGGATGACGTTGAGCATGTCGTACATCCGGCGGTCCAGGTTGTGGCCGAGGACGTACTCGATGTGCTGCCAGGCGCCGATCAGGCTGTCGCGGTTGCCGACCTTGGCGTTGCCCGCGACCGCGCCGATCCCCCGGTCGCCGAAGGGCTGGACCAGCTCGCGCACGGTGGACGGCTCGAAGACGGTGTCGCCGTCCATCATCACGACGATGTCGTGCGACGCGGCCGCTATGCCGGTGTTGAGCGCGCTGGACTTGCCGCCGTTGACCTTGCGGATCAGCCGGACGAACGGCAGGTTCATCTCCTCGACGATGTCCGCGGTGCCGTCCGTGGAGCCGTCGTCGATGACGATCACCTCGATCGGATGGTCACTGGCGATCAGGGAGTTGAGGGTGTTCGCGATGCACTCGCGCTCGTTGTAGGCCGGGACGAGGACGGTGACCGGCTCGGTGACGGGTGGACCCCACGCGTCCCGTCGCCGGGAGCGCCGGGCGTGGAGCGGCGCGAGGACGAGCATCAGCGCGAACCGGCCGAAGTTGAGGAAGCCGACGACGGCCAGCAGCGCGACCAGCACCGGCAGGGTGAGCACGGCGGCCTTGCTGGCCCAGATGAAGCACTTGCCCGCCCACAGCTGGTAGCCGTGCACCGGCACGGTGGCGTCGGTGGCGCCGAGCGCCTCGGAGACGGTGGCGAAGCGGTACCCCTCGCCTTGCAGCTTCACGATGATCTGCTCGAGAGCGGCGATGGTCTCGGTGCGGTCGCCACCCGCGTCGTGCAGCAGGACCAGCTCGCCCGCGCCGGGCTTGCGCGGCATCGCCGCCTTGACGATCGCGTCGACGCCGGGACGCTTCCAGTCGTCGGTGTCGCGGTCGATGAACGCGGTGAGGTAGCCGTGGGAACCCACGTACTTGATCACCGGGTAGTTCCAGTCGTCGAGCGCCGAGGCGTCGGAGGAGTACGGCGGGCGGAACAGCGCGCTGTGGACGCCCGCGACGCCGGCCAGCGCCAGCTGCGTCTGCGCCAGCTCCCAGCTGATCCGGGTTTTGGACTGGTACACCAGGTCGGGGTGGGTGAAGGTGTGCACGCCGATCTCGTGGCCGCCCGCGACGATCTGCCGGATCAGCTCCGGGTGGCGCGTGGTCATCGCGCCGGTCACGAAGAAGACCGCGTGGACGTCGTGGGCCTCGAGCACGTCCAGGATCTTCGGGGTCCACTCCGGCGAGGGGCCGTCGTCGAAGCTCAGGACCACGGTGCGGTCGGGGATCCGATAGCTCACGGGGCGCTCGTTCCTGTCGCCGCGCGCGTCGATGATCGGGCCGCCCTTGAGCAGGTTCTCCGGCACGGTCTTCTTGTCGACCGAGGTCGCGATCCGGGTGTCGTGGAACGCCTCGTTGGTGGCGAGGCCGCGGAGGACGAGGAGCGCGAGCAGGCAGGCCAGCAGGGACAGCGGCATGAAGAAGCGCAGCGGTGGCGCGGCCAGTCGGCGCGGTCTCAGCAGGGAATGCCGACGACGCTGGTGGCGGGACAAGGGCGCTCCTGGAGATGGGTGGTGCAGACGATCAGCACGCTCGGCCGGCCCGCGGGCGTTGCTCCGGGCGGCACGATGGTCGCGGTATGCCGTGGAATGTCGCGACGTTCGGCGTGATGGCCGAACTTTTTCGGTGGGGGTCGCAGACCGCGCCCTCTAGGGCCAGGAGGGCGACAAGGGCCCCCTGGCCGGCAAGTACGCGGGTTTCGGCGGTATCCCCATCGCCGGGGCCTCCGACTGCATGCCGATCAGGCTGCTGCCCATGGCGGCCGCCAGGATCGCGCCGACCACGGAGACCGGCCAGCCGAAGCGCCGCAGCAGACGGCTGCGCAGACCCGACTGGTCGACGAACACCGGTGCCGGAGCAGGCTCCTCGTGACGTGATTCGGCCACGCCGGGCTGTGCCGAGTGGACCGACCCGTGCCCGGAGGATATGGCGACGTGGCGCATTGTTTGTGGCCTTTTTGTGCAGGGTGTGAAGACCGCTGAAGCGTAGAGCGGACCGTAGCGCATGACCTGAATCGATTGGTGTGCGATGTGCGCATTTGACGCAGTCCGATTGAATGTCGTAATCGGATCGGTACATCAACGGGTGCCTTTCGGCCCTGGGGTGGCCGGGTCGCGAACACGAGGCGGGATGTCCTGAATCCTTCGCTAGGATGACCGCTCGATTCATGCGATCAGCGATTGATCCGCATGCAACGGGCGTGTCCAGTCACCGCCTCTACGCCCCAAGGAGCCTGTGTGAGCCAGCCCCGCCGCACCTCTCGTCGCCGAGCGTGGACCGCGCTCACGCTGCCCGCCCTCCTGTGCGTACTCGCCGCGTGTTCCGCCGCCCCCGCGACCGGCGGGGGCACCGACGCCGCCGGGCCGGCGCGGGACGCCTCGCCGACGCCCACCGGACCGCCGGGAACCCTGTTCGACGACTTCGACTACACCGGCGCCGACGACCCTTCCCTCGCCGCGCACGGCTGGGAGATCCGTACCGGCGGAGGCGGCCCGGGGATCAAGGGCACCTGGAGCGCCGACGGCGCCGCCTTCCCCTCCGACCCGACGGCCGAGGGGGGCAAGGTCCTGCGACTGCGCTCCTCCACCGACGGCACCGAGGAGGGCACCACGCAGGCCGAGGTGCAGACCACGGGCCGGAACTTCTTCACGGGAACCTTCGCCGCCCGGGTCCACCTCAGCGACAAGCCCACGAGCGGACGCGACGGCGACCACGTCGTCCAGACCTTCTTCCCGATCTCCCCCTCGGACTCCTCGGAGAACTACAGCGAACTCGACTTCGAGTACCTGCCGAACGGCGGCTGGGGTTCGGTGGGGCCGCAGCTCGACAACGTCAGCT
This sequence comes from Streptomyces sp. NPDC043176, assembly GCF_056436715.1. Lineage (NCBI taxonomy): Bacteria > Bacillati > Actinomycetota > Actinomycetes > Kitasatosporales > Streptomycetaceae > Streptomyces > Streptomyces sp. NPDC043176. The sequence continues at coordinate 110,911 of NZ_JBWKCA010000023.1, read as the reverse complement.
GGTACAAGGCCGACCCGCCGGACCGGGTCCACAACACCCTCAAGCGGCGCCTCGAGGGCTGGCACACCATGACGATCACCGCCATGGACGGAAAGGTCGTTTACTCCCTGGACGGCAAGGAGCTGTTCACCAGCTCCGGCAAGTACGTTCCGCGCGAGCAGATGGACATCCACTTCAGCAACTGGCTCATCGACCTCCCCTTCACCGGCGGCCCGCGCACCTGGGACATGAAGGTCGACTGGGTCTACTACAAGGCCGACGAGGCCGTCTCCCCGGCGGACGTCCAGAAGACGGTGGACGGTTTCCACGGCACCGGCACCGCCTACATCAACACCGTCCCGAAGCCCTGACCCCACCCGCCGCACGGACGCCCGCCAGGTCGGCCTCGCCGCCGTGGCGGGCGTCCCCCGTCCCAGCCACGGCGAGAAGGCCAAGGCCTTCGTCATCCGCCGCACCGGATCCACGGGTCACCGAGGAGTGGATCGGGGCCTGGAGCGAGCAGAACACGGCCGGCCACAAGTACCCCCGAGCCTCGTCGGGTTCCGCCAGACCCTGCCCACGACGGCGAACGACGACCGGCCACCGGCGACCGGCGAGATCCTCGAGCGCGAACTCGCCGCGCCACAGCAGAACCGAGCGGCACCAACGGCCACGGCCCCCCAGGGCTCGACTCGACCCAGTCGAAGGGCGCTCCGGTGGGTCAAGTGCGCCGGTCCCCACCTGGTCCCCGGAAACGATCGAGGGGCCGTTTCAGATCTCTCTGAAACGGCCCCTCGATCTACGACTCTTTCGAGTCGGGACGACAGGATTTGAACCTGCGACCCCTTGACCCCCAGTCAAGTGCGCTACCAAGCTGCGCCACGTCCCGGTGCCCGTCTGACCTGGGGTTTCCCCTGGCCGAACGCGCATGAGAACAATACCGCACTTTCTCGGGTGGTCACGAACGGCTTTCGCGGCGTGCGCGGGCAGGGGTGCGCGGGCGAGGGAGTGCTCACTCTGCGTGACACTCTGGTGCGCTGGGACGTGCGCCCTCACGCCCCCTGGCGGGGAGCCGGAAGGGGGGAAGGGGGGTCAGGGGGGCTCGCCACCTGGGCGGGAAGGGGGGCGACGGAGATCCGGAATGCCGCCTCTCTGATGATGAAGGTGCTGATGTGGTGAAGCGGGGGAGGTCACGGCCATATGCCCGGGAGTTCGTTGCCGTTGGCATGTGGCAGAAAGATGCCCACGGGGAAGGGACCCCAGATCGGACCGAGCAGGCCAAGAGCATGCGAAACACAGTCGGAAACAAACGTCAACCGTTCCGGTTTCGGCCAAAAATCGTGGCGATATTGCTCCACCCCGGAAAGATCAACACCATGAAGTGGTCGGCCTGTTCGGGACGGGGCCACTGCCGATGCACCACCTGCTCGGTCAACTCGCCGATCAGGAGCTTCGCGGGAGGGACTCGGATGGACAGCTACTTCAGCAGCCGCCTGCATCATCAGCTCAGGGAGACGGTCCGCGACTTCGCGGAGCGTGAGGTTCGGCCACGGATAGCCGAGATGGAGGCGTCCCGGACGGTCCACCACGAACTGTCCCGGCGCATCGCCGCGCAGGGCTGGTTGGGCGCGACAATCAGCCAGGAGTACGGCGGCATGGGGGCCGGCCACCTGGCCAAGACGATCATCATCGAGGAGCTCTCCCGGGTCAGCGGTGCCATGGGCGCCATGGTGCAGGCCTCGCAGCTGGGCACGGCGAAGATCGTCCACTTCGGCAGCGACGAGCAGCGCAAGACCTGGCTGCCGGTCATCGCCGCCGGTGAGTGCCTGCCGACCATCGCGGTCACCGAGCCCGAGTCCGGCGGTCACGTGCTCGGCATGAGCGCCAGCGCGGTACGGGACGGCGACGACTACATCCTGAACGGCAACAAGGTCTTCGTCGGCAACAGCCACGTGGGGGATCTGCACGGCGTCGTGGTCAGGACCGGTCCGGGATCGAAGGGACTCACCGCCTTCCTGGTCGAATCCGATCGCCCCGGGTTCAGGACCGGTCCGCAACAGACGGCGATGGGGCTCCACGGCTTCAGCTTCGGCGAGCTGATCTTCGAGAACTGCCGGGTGCCGGCCGCGAACCGGCTCGGCGACGAGGGCGACGGCCTGTCCGTCGCGTACTCCTCCAGCGTGCTGTACGGCAGGGCCAACCTCACCGCCGTCTCGCTCGGCATCCACCAGGCGATCCTGGAGGAGACCACCCGGTTCGCCTCCGAGCGCATCCGTTACGGCAAGCCGCTGCACGACCTCCCGACGGTCAAGCTGAAACTCGGCCAGATGCAGTCCCGGCTGATGACCGCCCGGCTGGCCGCGTACCACGCCGTGCACCTGCTCGACCAGGGCCGCTCCTGCGACGCCGAGCTGATGAACGCCAAGCTCGTCAACGTCGAGTCGGCGATCGACTCCGGCCGCAACGCCATGGAGATCCACGCGGCCGCGGGCCTCTTCACCGACCGCGCCATCGAGCGGTACCTCCGGGACGCGCACCACATCTTCGCCCCGGCCGGTACCTCCGACATCCAGCTCCTGCGGCTGGCGGAGGTCGCCCTCGGCCAGGACAAGGGCAGCTGGTCCGAGCGCCTGTCCGACCTGGTCCGCACGCCGGACCTGGAGCCGGTGCACGCCTGATCCACCCCATGGACGACGCGGCGGGGACGTCCCTCCCCCGCTCGCCCGACATGCCGGAGCCCCGGTACGGCCGTGGCCGTACCGGGGCTCCGGCATGTCACCGACCGGCGGTCAGAACATGCCGTCCTCACGCCGGTTGATCTGCTCCATCAGCTCGGCCGCCATCGCCTTGATCGTCTCGAGGCCGGCGCGCCCCCACGGCCGGACGTCGGTGTCGACCACGCAGATGGTGCCCAGCGCGACGCCGGTGCGGTCGATCAGCGGCGCCCCCATGTACGAGCGGATGCCGATCTCGTCCACGACCGGGTTCCCCGCGAAGCGCGGGTAGTCGCAGACGTCCTCCAGGACGAGGGCCTTGCGCCGGACCACCACGTGCGGGCAGTAGCCGTGGTCGCGGGCCATGTAGCGGCCGACACCGCCGGCGCCCGCGGCGGCCGCGCCGAGGTCGCTGCCCGAGTGGGTGCCCTCGGGGGTGTGCAGCCCGGCGAAGAACTGCCGGTTCTCGTCGATGAAGTTGACCATCGAGAAGGGAGCGCCGGTCACGTCGGCGAGCCGGTGGGCGAACTCGTCGAACGCCGGGTCCGGCCGTTCCCCGAGTCCGAGCTCACGCAGCCGCTGGACACGGGCCGGCGCCTCCTTGTCGATGGGGGTCAGCAGGAGGTGACCGGTCGGGTCGTAGGTCATGGTGTGGCTCCGTAGCTCGGCACGGTGTCCGGGATGGTGGTGAGCAGGTGCTGCACCAGGGTCAGCAGGGTGCGGATGCCGGAGCTGGAGATCCGGGCGTCGGTGAGGACGACCGGCACGTCCGGCTTGAGGTCGAGCGCCGCCCGTACCTCGTCGGGCTCGTAGCGGTAGGCGCCGTCGAACTCGTTCACCGCCACGACGAACCGGATGCCCCGCCGCTCGAAGAAGTCCACGGCGGAGAAGCACTCCTGGAGCCGGCGGGTGTCGGCGAGGACCACCGCGCCGAGGGCTCCCTCGGAGAGCTCGTCCCACATGAACCAGAAGCGCTCCTGCCCCGGTGTGCCGAACAGGTACAGCACGTGGCGGTCGTCGAGCGTGATGCGGCCGAAGTCCATGGCGACGGTGGTCGTGGTCTTGGACTCCACGCCCTCCAGGCTGTCGGTGGCCGCGCTGACCGAGGTCAGGAGCTCCTCGGTGCTCAGCGGTTCGATCTCGCTGACCGCGCCCACGAGGGTCGTCTTGCCCACGCCGAATCCGCCCGCCACCAGGATCTTGAGTGCGGTGGGGAAGGGGTCGGCAGCGGAACTGTCGTGGCGCTCAGAGCCGTTGTCGTAGGCCATCGAGCACTGCCTCCAGCAAGGAACGGTCGGTTGGGTTGGCGTGGAACCGGGGCGCCCTGGCGGTGAGCGCCCCGCAGTCCACGAGATCGGAGAGGAGGACCTTGGTGACCACGGCCGGGAGCCGTAAGTGCGCCGCGATCTCGGCCACCGAGGTGGGCCCGTCGCACAGCCCGAGGGCCAGGCTGTGCTCGGGCCCCATGTGCGTCTGGGGTGACGATCCGGTCGCCATCACCATCGACAGCAGGTCGAGTGCGGTGGTCGGCTTGGTCCGGCCACCGCTGACGGTGTACGGGCGGATCAGCCGGCCGGCCGCGTCGTCGAGCCAGGGCCCTTCCTGTGCGGACGTCGCGTTCACTGTCCGAGGCCACCCACCAGGCCGGCCGCCTGCCGGGCGGGGGTGACCAGGTACGGACGGACGCTCTTGACGAGCATCGCCATCTCGTAGCCGAGGACGGCGGCGTCCGCCTCGCGACCGGCCAGGACGGCCAGGCACGTGCCGGAGCCCGCGGTGGAGACGAACAGGAGGGTGGAGTCGAGCTCCACCACCACCTGACGGACCTCGCCGCCGTCGCCGAACCGCGCGCCGGCGCTGCGGCCGAGCGAGTACAGCCCGGAGGCGAGGGCCGCCATGTGGTCGGCGGCGTCGGGGTCGAGGCCGTGCACGGACTTCACGAGGCCGTCGGAGGAGAGCAGAACGGCGTTGCGGGTGTACGGAACCCGCTGGACCAGTCCGCTCAGCAGCCAGTCGAGGTCCGAGGAATGGCCGGTCGGCGCATTGCTCGCCATGGTGCATCTACTCCTTGTGCGCGTCGCCTGGACGCAGCGCTTCTTGGGGGGCGGGCTGGGATTCGGCGAGGCCGATTCCGCGCTGGAACGCGGCCATCAGACCGGGGTCGTGCAGGGCGTGCTCCTCGGACCTCCGGGCCACGGGTTCGTCGCGCAGCTGCGGGACGAGGTGCTCCTGGGCGCGCCGCTTGGGGAGCAGCGGACGGGCGGGGGCCTCGGCACGGGGGGCCGGGGGGAGCGGTGAGACCAGGGAGGCGGGCGGGGCCGTGTAGTCGGCACCGCCCTGCTGTCCCGGTATCGCGGGGGCGTGGTCGAAGTCCGCGTAACCGTTCGGCTGCGCACTCGTACGGGGGTACGCGAGCGAGCCGGACCCGGGGGTCTCCTCGTGGCGGAGGCCGGTCCGCTCGGGGGCGGGCGAGGAGTGCGGTACGGGGGCGGCGGGGGCCGTCCCGTTCATGGCCGCGGGCGCGGGCGCCGGGCGGTGGGCCGGAGCCTGGGGGGGCGCCGCGGGGGCGGGTGCCGTCACCGGGCCCGGCAGGGGGGCCGTGAGCGGGTTCGGCGCCGGGGCCGCCACCGGGTTCGGCGGGGCCTGGTGCGACGCGGCGACGGCCGGCTGGGACGGCGGCTGGGGCTGCATCTGGATCTGGCCGGGCGGGACGGCCGAGGAGCCGGCGGTGGCGGCGGCCTGCCGCTCGTGCTGCGCGAGCCCCTCGGGGTCGGCGCCGAGGAGGCCCTGCGGGAGGACCAGGACGGCCTGGACGCCTCCGTAGATGTTGGACTGGAGGCGTACGGCGATGCCGTGCCGCCGGGCCAGCGCCGAGACGACGAAGAGCCCGATGCGGCCGTCCTGGAGCAGGTGGGCGACGTTGACCTGGTCGGGGTCGGCGAGCAGGGCGTTCATCTTGTTCTGCTCGGTGACGGGCATGCCGAGTCCGCGGTCCTCGACCTCGATCGCGAGGCCCGCCGTGACGTACTGGGCCCGCAGCAGCACCGTGGTGTGCGGCGCGGAGAACAGCGTCGCGTTCTCGACGAGTTCGGCGAGGAGGTGGATGACGTCGGCCACGGCATGGCCCCGGAGCGTACCGTCGATCGGAGGTACGAGCTTCACCCGCGGGTACTGCTCGACCTCGGCGATGGAGGAGCGCAGCACCTCGGTCATGGTGACGGGGTTCGACCACTGGCGGCGCGAGATGGCGCCGCCGAGCACGGCGAGGTTCTCGGCGTGCCGGCGGATGCGGGTGGCCAGGTGGTCGACGTGGAACAGGCCCTTGAGCAGCTCCGGGTCCTCGACCTCGTTCTCCAGCTCGTCGAGGAGCTGGATCTCGCGGTGGACCAGGGACTGCAGGCGCCGGGCGAGGTTGACGAAGACCTCGACCTTCTGTTCGTTGCCGACGCTGCTGGAGAGCCGGGACGCCTGCACGACGGCTGCCACGGCGGCCTCGTGAGAGCGCGTCAGCTCCTGCGAGAGCAAGTCGAACTCGTCGCCCGTGGGGCCGCCCGTGGGCGGCGCGGGGCGGGGCGGGAGGCCCTCTCCCCTGCGCAACTGTTCGACGACCGTACGCAGTTCGCTCTGACCGCGGGCGCTGGTGCGGCGCAGGGCGTTACAGCGGTCGAGGACCGCCTTGGCGGCCCGGTCGGCGCCGAGCGCGGCGGCCGTCACGGAGGCGACGGTGAGGGCCGCGGCACCGGTGAGCGCGGCCCAGAGGCCGGGCGTGGGGCTGGCGCCGGTGGAGCGGATGGTGAAGAGGACGGCCGCCGCCCCGCCGAGTGCCACCGCGACGGCGGGAAGCACGGAGGTGCGCAGGAGTTGGGGGCGTATGCGGGCTTCCGTCGGGTGCGGCGTGGGGGGCTGTGCCGGCGGGGTGCTGCTGGTGCCGGGGGCGGAGCGGGCGCCTGGCCGGCCGTGCCGCCCGCCCTCGCGACGGTCGGACCGCGAGGCGGGTGCGCGAAGTTGAGACATGAGTGTCCTTGGTACGTGCCCGGAAATCGGCGTACTGCGGGAGTTTTCTGCGGGGTCTACGGGGGGTTATCTGGGGGGGATGCGATGAGCCTATCGATGATCATCAACCACACACTGTAGTCGTCAACCGTTCATGTGCGGTGCGCAGTTGGCAAACTTACCCGTAGTGCGGCCCGGTCTGGTATCACTCCCCGTCCGGCAGGCCGAGAAGCATCGGCCGAAAGTCGACGGCATCGCCCCGGCCAGCCTCGCTGAGCAGGAACGGAAGAGGGCGGAGGCGTTCTCACGCCTCCGCCCTCTGCGGAAATCGTTCCTGACCGGAATCCCCCGGGAGGGGGCGCGGACCGGCCGGTCGGGATGCTTCTCAGGGAGTGCGGGCCGCCTCGGGTGCTCCGCGACCGCTGCCCTCGCCGGGCTCTTCGGACGACCGGCCGGTGACCGGGTCCGCGTCCGTCTCCGCCGCGCCGGCGGGCGTCCCGTGACCGTCGGTGAGACCGGAACCTCCCCAGCCACCTGCGGGGACCCGGGCCACCGCGCGCCACCAGGGGGCGTCCGGGAGCCGCTCGGCGCCCGGCTCGAAGGGCTGGCCGGGGATGGGCAGGGCGATCCGCTGGGCGGCCCCCACGGCCGCCTCCACGGTGCCCTCGCCCGGCTCCGCCCACGGGTGCGGGGCCAGGTTGAAGGTGCCCCAGTGGATGGGCAGCATCACACCGCCGGGCCCGCCGCCCTGGAGGTCCAGGTGGGCCCGCATGCCCTCCGCCGGGGTCATGTGGATGTCGGACCAGAACTCCGAGTAGGCGCCGATCTGGATCATGGTGGCGTCGAAGGGGCCGTGGGCCGCGCCGATGTCCTTGAAGCCGGAGAAGTAGCCGGTGTCGCCGCTGTGGAAGATCCGGTGGGCGGGTCCGGTGACGACCCAGGAGGCCCAGAGGGTCATCTGCCGGTTGCGCAGGCCGCGGCCGCAGAAGTGGCGGGCGGGGGTGGCCGTGAGCGTCAGCTCGCCGATCTCGGTGGACTCGTTCCAGTCGAGTTCGCGCAGGCGGGAGGCGGACACGCCCCAGCGCTCCAGGTGCGCGCCGACACCCAGGGGCACCGCGAAGACCGTGTCGGTGGTGGCGAGCGCCTTGATGGTGGGCAGGTCGAGGTGGTCGTAGTGGTCGTGCGAGATCACCACGACGTCGACGGGGCCGAGCGCGGCGAGGGGCACCGGCACCGGGTGGAGCCGCTTCGGGCCGGCGAAGGGGAACGGGGAGCAGCGTTCGCCCCAGACCGGGTCGAAGAGGACCCGGTGGCCGTCGATCTCCGCGAGGACGCCGGAGTGCCCCATCCACGTGAGGCGCAGCCCGGTGGCCGGGGGCTTGGCCAGGTCGGCCACGGTGGTCGGATGGACGGGGATCGCGCCGGTGGGGGCGCGGCGCGTGCGTCCTTCCTTGTCGAAGTAGATCTTGGCGAACTCGACGCTGGACCCGGAGGGGCCGCGGCGGGCCGGTTCGGGGTTCTGGAAGATCCCGTCCGCGAAGTTCGGCGAGCGTCGGATGCGGGCGAGGCGCGCTCCCGCGGGATCCGCGCCGAAGGACTCGGGGCGCAGCGCGCGCAGCCGGGCCCGAGGCGAACGGTCGGAGCCGGTACCGGTCACAGGACCTCCTGATCTCTGGGGGTCGTTCCATTATGGGCGGCCCGCGCCCGGAACGGCCCGGGCGGTCGGCCATACTGAATCGCTGTTCAGTACGGCCGACCGGCCGACCGTCCTTTCCGAGGAGCCGCGCGATGAGTACCGCCCCCCTGCTTTCCGTCGGCTGGACCGACCACGTGACCGGGCGCCGGGGTCACCTGGTGGTCGACCGGCTGGTCCGCGGCGTGGCGAGCGGCGGCCTGCGCATGCGCGAGGGGTGCACGGCCGAGGAGGTCGCGGGGCTGGCCCGCGGAATGACCATGAAGGAGGCGCTGCACTACGACCCGACGGCCCGGTACGTGCCGCTGGGCGGCGCGAAGGGCGGCATCGACTGCGACCCCCGCTCCCCGGAGGCGTACGGCGTCCTGGTGCGCTACCTGCGCGCCATGCGGCCGTACGTCGAGCGGTTCTGGACCACCGGCGAGGACCTGGGGCTCACCCAGGACCTGGTGGACCGCGCGGTGACCGAGGCGGGCCTGGAGTCCTCGGTGCAGGCCGTGTACCCGCTCCTGGACGACGAGGCGGCGGCCCGCCGGCGGCTCGCCGACGCGTTCGCGATCGAGGTGGACGGCATCGGCCTCGACGAGCTGGTCGGCGGCCTGGGGGTCGCCGAGTCCGTGCTCGTCGCCCTCGACCGGGCCGGCCGGGAGGCCGCCGGGACCCGGGTGTCGGTGCAGGGGCTCGGCACCATGGGCGGCGCGACCGCCCGGTTCCTGGCGCGCGCCGGGCTGCGGGTGGTCGCCGTGGCCGACGTCCGGGGCTCGATCGTGAACCCCGACGGGCTCGACGTGGAGGCGCTGCTCGCCGCCCGCGACGCCCACGGCACCGTCGACCGCTCCGCGCTGCGGTCCGGGGACCGCGAGGAACCCGGGGACGCCTGGCTCTCGGCCGACGCCGAGGTCCTCGTCCCCGCAGCCGTCTCGTACGCGATCGACGCCGGGAACCAGGCGCGCGTCACGGCCCGCTGGATCGCCGAGGCGGCGAACATGCCGGTCCTGCCCGACGCCGAGGAGGCCCTTGCCGCGCGCGGGGTGACCGTCCTGCCGGACGTGGTGGTGAACTCGTGCACCAACGCCTGGTGGTGGTGGACCCTCTTCGGCGACATCGAGGCCGACGCCGAGCAGGCCTTCGACCGGGTGCGCGGGGCCATGCGCACGCTCGTCGCCGGGATGCTCGACCGGGCGGCGGCGGACGGCACGACTCCGCGCGCCGCGGCGCACGCGCTGGTGGCGGAACGGCTGCCGGTGATCGCGGAGCGCTACGGCTGGTACTGATCCCGCCACGCTCCGACACGTTTGATGATCATGCCCTTGTCATGTGCTGTGTAGGCTGCACGGCGTGGCGAGAGTGCGGTTGAGCGTGTCGGAGCGGCGGGACGAGCTGTTGCGGGCGGCCGTCGAACAGATCGAGGCCCGCGGTGTCGCGGCCGTCCGGATCTCCGACGTCGCCTCCGCGCTCGGCGTGAGCAACGCCCTGGTGCTCTACCACTTCTCCACCAAGGAACAGCTGGTCGCGGCCGCTTTCGCGCACGCGGCCGAGGCCGACCTCGCCCAGCTGCGACGTCTGCTCGGACGCCGCTCCTCGGCGGTGCGGCGGCTCCGGGCGGCGGTGCGCTGGTACGCCCCGACCGGGCAGGCCAAGGGCTGGCGGCTGTGGATCGAGGGCTGGGCCGCCTCCCTCCGCGACCCCGGACTGCGCCGGGTCGCCACCTCGCTCGACCAGGAGTGGAAGGCCGCGCTGACCCGGGTGATCGCCGAGGGCGCCGCCGCCGGGGAGTTCCGCTGCCCGGACCCCGCGGCCGCCGCCTGGCGCCTCACCGCCTTCCTCGACGGGCTCGCCGTGCAGACCACCGCCTACGCGGGCTCCCTGTCCCGCACCGCCATGCTCCGCTGGGCCGACGCCGCCCTCGACCGCGAGCTGGGACTGCCGGGCGGGGACACCCACCCGGCACCGGGCGAAGGACCGGACGGGGACTCCGCACCGGCGGTCGGCGAAGGACCGGACGGGGACGCCGCTCCGGCGGTCGGCGAAGGACCGGACGGGGAATCCGCTCCGGCGGTCGGCGAACACCCGGCCGGGGACTCTGCACCCGGTCGGAGCGGCCACGACACCGAGGGGCCGGCGGGCGCCGGGTCCTGACAGGATCCGGCCTCCTCCCCCGTCGCCCGAAGAGGCGGAGGGAGCCGAGACCCGACAGGACCGGGTCCCTCCCCGTCGACCGAGGGGGCGGAGAGAGCCGACGCCGGACAGGTGCCGGCCGCCTCCCCCGTCAGAGGAGCTCGAAGACCGCCGAGACGGTGACCTGCTCCTCGATCTCGCCGGGGGCGAGGGGAACGGTGGGCTCGTCCGCGGGCATGCCGGCGGCCGCGCCGATGCCGGGCCGCACGGACTCGCCCTCGCTGAGCGAGACCAGCCGTCCGAGCCGGTGCCCGCTGAGCCGGGCGTGCTGGGCCGCCTTGTCGTACGCGTCCTGGTACGCGGCCTCACGTGCCTTCGCCCGCAACGCCGAGGGGTCGGCGACGTCGAAGACGACGCCGTTGATCCGGCCCGAGTCCCCGGTGGCCTCGTTGACGGCGCCGATGACCTGCCCCGTCCGGTCGATGTCGCGGACCTTCACGGAGAACGACTGCCCCGCCTGGTACCCGGTCACCTTGCTCTCGCCGTCGGTGTTCTGGGTGTACGCCGGCGAGAGGGAGAGGCTGTCGGTACGGATGTCCCGGTCGGCGATCCCCTGCTCGTGCAGCACCTCAAGGAGCGCCTTGGCCGCGGTGCTCTGCGCCGCCATCGCCTCCTTCGCCGTCTTGCGGGTGGCCTCGACGCCGACGGAGAGGATCGCCAGATCGGGCGCGGAGGAGGCGCGGCCCTGCCCGCTGACGGTCACCGTCGCGGGCGCGGGCTCCTCGGCGGCCGCGCGGAGGGCCGGCCTCGCGGGCGCGGCGGCCAGGGCCGGGGCGGCGGTGCCCACGAGGAGGCCGCCGAGCACGACGGTGGCGGCGAGCAGACGGGCGGTGCGGGCGGCGCTGGGCCGGCGGGTCGTCACAGGCGTTCCCTTCGGGGATGGGTGCCGGGGCTCCGGCGGGCACATCCCAGCACCCTGCGACGCCGCCTCCCGCGCGCCACTCCTGACCAGCGGCTCCCTTCACCTCTCCGTACCATCCGGGCCGCTCCCGGCGCGGGCCCTTTCAGGTCTGCACGAGCGGTGCGTACGCCTCGGGGCGCAGCCCGAACGTCCAGGCGACCCCCTCCCGGGCGGTCCGCGTCGACGGCGGCACCCGCAGCCAGTAGGTGCGGTGGGTGCCGTCGGGCTCGGGCGTGGAGTTGACCACCTCGACCATCACCACGTCCTCGTCGTCGGCCGACTCGATCCGCCAGAGGACACCCGTCTCGTCCCGGTGCCCGGGCCGGGCGCCCGCATCGGCGAGGTAGCGGTCGTAGCCGTAGTACTCCAGCATCACGCGGCGCAGTTCGGCGTTCGTCTCCTGCCGTATCCGCTCGGGGGTGAGGTCCGCGAGGCCGGCCAGGAAGGCGGCGGGCACCGGCATGCCCCGCCAGACGTGCAGGGCGAACCCGTCGGGGAAGGCGAGCGCGGGCCCGTCGCCCCGGTCGAGCCGCCCGGCCTCGTCCCGGTGCAGCTCGGCCGGCCTCTCGCACACCACGGCGACGTTCTCGTACGGCCACCACCAGCCCGCGTGCTCGGCGACCGCGGCGAGCCCCGCGAGGCGCTCGCCGTGCCCGTCGAAGGCGGCCAGCCACGCGGCGTCGTGCTGCCCGAGCACCGCGTCGAGCAGCAGCAGCCGCACGGCTGTCTCCACCCGAGCGGACCCGGCCGGACCGCCGGCGCCGCCCGGACCGACGTCAGCGGCCGGGACGGCGGCGGCCCGGCCGCCCGGGGTGGTCGCCTCCCCAGCCGCCTCGGCCGCCTCGGCCGCCCCAGCCGCCCCAGCCGCCTCGGCCGCCTCGGCCGCTCCAGCCTCCCCGGCCGCCCCCGCGACGGCGTCCGTCACCCCGGCCCGGATCCTGTCGGCGAGGGTGCGCGTCAGGTCCCAGAGGGCCGCGCCGGTGGTCCGCCAGTGGTCCGCCCAGCCGGCCGGGCCGAGCGCGTCGTGGACCCGGCGCCGCTCCTCCGCCCACGGCCGGGTGCGCACCTCGTCGCGTACCGAACGGCCCTGGTCCGTCAGGCCCCTCAGGAGGGCGACCGCGGCCAGCGGCGACTCGGCCCAGAGCACGCGGCGCGGCTCCGCGAGGCCCGCCGTCCGGTAGGCCAGCCGGACGCCGGCCTCGGCGGCGGTGCGGTCGGCGGGTCCGGTGGCCGCGGCGACGGCCCGCCACTTGTCCCGCACTGTGGTGTCGTTCATGTCGGTCTCCCCCACGTCCTGAGCTCCTGTCCGGCGGACGTCAGTCCGCGATGATCCGGTACGCCCCCGGCACGTACTCCCGCTGGCGCACCACCCGGTACCAGCCCCTGGGCAGCGGGATCGGGGCGTGCTCCTCGTGCACCACCCGGCCGCCCTCGGGCAGTTCGAGCAGGAACGGGCCGAACGGCCCCTGCTCCCGCACGAGCCGGCCGGGCCCGGGGATCGCGTGGGCGTGCCCGGTGACCTCGCCGAGGGCGAGGAGCAGGCGGCCCCGGGCGTCTCTCGGCTCGCCCGCCGCCGTCCTCGCGCGTGCCGGAACGGCCGTCTCCTCGACGGGCACGATGAGCACGTCTCCCTGCCGGTACATGGCTCTCCCCTCGCCGTTCGGCACGGTCCGCCGAACACGAGGACGACGCTAGAGGCCGCCACTGACAACCGGTCCGGT
>NZ_JBWKCA010000023.1:54156-97635 GCF_056436715.1 Streptomyces sp. NPDC043176 | reverse complement strand
GGAGGCGGCCCGTCGGCGCCGCGGAGGCGGCCCGTCGGCGCCGCGGAGGCGGCCCGTCGGCGCCGCGGAGGCGGCCCGTCGGCGCCGCGGAGGCGGCCCGTCGGCGCCGCGGAGGCGGTTCGGGGACGGCCCGCACCGACCGGGAACCGGCTCGGAGGAGCCCGAGGGCGCCCCGGCCCGGGCGTTGTCGGTGGCGCTTGGTAGAACTCTTCCCGTCAGCCGACCCCTCTCGTCCGTTGTCTGGAGCACCGCCATGACCGTTGGTCACTACCTGCAGGAACTCCACGGCCTGCCCGTGTTCGACTTCCCGGGAGAGGACGCACGGGTCGAGCTGCCCGAGGCGGACCGGGTCGCCTGGCGGATCTCCGCCCCGACGTACTCCGACCCCGGGGACGAGCTGTGGGCGTCCCGGTTCCAGCGGTTCCTGAAGACGGTCGACCCTCGGCGGGTGCGCGCGCTCGTCGTCGGCGGCTGGGACGAGGCGTACGAGACCTCGTCGGCCGACATCGTCACCGCGCTGATCGCCGCCAACGACCGGCTGACAAGCCTGGCGGCGGTGTTCATCGGGGACATGACCTTCGAGGACTGCGAGATCTCGTGGATTCCGCAGGCGGTAAATTCAGGATCCTTCGGCCTGCAGGGTTCCTACGTCACAGCAGCCTGACCTGCGCATTCCCTTGCTAGTACGTTGCAAGTTGGTCGGTGGCCGTTACCCGTCGGACAAGATCATCTCCCACTTGTTTCCCACTACTCCCCCACAACGCACCAGGGCCAGGCCACCTGACACCCTCGAAGGCGTTCGCGGCGGCCCAGCCCTGGCACTTGGCCAACGAATGCCTCGTACAGGGATCACGCCCTGAGAGACACTCGTCGGTGCGACCACCCGCCATAGTGGGGCGGGTGACCGTGGGGCCGCCTCCTGTTCACACGCGGGGTACAGGCGAACTGGAGGCGGCCCCGTCGGCACCAGCGAGACCTGAACCCGCAGCGCCGAACTCTTCTCCCTCTTCAGTTACCTCGTAGCACTCAGAGTGCACACCCTGGATATATCAAGCAAGCGGCGCGACTCGTAGCCTGCGGCCCTCAGCAGTGATCATGATCAGAGGGTCGCCATGTCAGCCGACGCGCGCTATCGCCGCATCGCCGCCGACATTCACGCCCGCATCCAGGCCGGCGAGTGGATGCCAGGAGACCCGCTCCCATCCCGGTCCGCCATGGCCACCCAGTACGAGGTCCACGAGCAGACCATGCGGCTCGCCTACGTACTCCTCCGCCAGACTGGAATTCTCGACGGAGAGCAGCGCCGCGGCGTGTACGTGGCGCACCCTCCTGCCATGCGCACTCTCACCGACCCAGACGCCCCGTGGCCCTACGGCACCGAGACCACCGACACGGCAACATGCCGGGCCACGGAAGATCTCGCCGCGCGGCTCGAGGTCCCCGTCGGCGTGAGCCTGCACAGGAAGGTCGTCGAATGCATGGACCCCGGAGGCCGGTCCGCGATGCTCGTCACTACCTGGTGGCGGGGCAGACACAGGCCGCATGCCTCGTTCGTCGCCGAAGTCGGCGCCCGCCCCATCACGGAGATGGAGGCGCGGTCGCTCGGCATGCTGGTCGACGCGGTGGCCTACAGGATCGTGCGAACGAGGGTGGACGGCGCTGGGCGCCCCGTGGAAACCGCTGATCTCGTCCTCCCTATGGACAGGTGGCTGATCCGCCTAAGCGGCATGAAGTAGCACGTCAGCGGGGGCGCCCAGTAGTGCAGGGCCTAACGCACATTACGCAGCATGCCCCATCAGGCATATGCCTGGGAACGGGTGTGCGAGTAAAACTTGCACGCTCTGTTCGCACCCCGTGCGTTTTGGTTACCGTCGGACACGTTCAGGGGTGCGCCCTGGGCCGTGTCAGATCCCACGCCCGTCGAGTGCGTGGTCTGTCAGACCCGCCGCCTACGCTGGACGGCATGCCCGACACGCACAGAGAGCCCCTGAGCCCCGCCGCCCTGAACGACGCCATCCGCACCCTGTGGGTCCGCGCCGGCGAGGAGCACCGCCCCCTGACGGCAGACGAGCAGCGGATCTATCAGGTGCTCGTGGCCGCGTGGACCGAGGCGGTACAGGACGAGCAGGAGCTCGCAGCTTAGGATCCGCCTCGTGGCGATCGAACTCTCTGACGAACTGATCAAGCTGGAATCCGCTGCCTGGGCGGAGATGCAGGCGGGCGCGCTGACCGTGGACACCGCTATCGCCGTGCAGGCCGCCGTGACGGAGCACGCCGCAGCGACCGGGCAGTCCCGGTACGAGGTGGAGATGGCGCTGAAGAAGCAGGTACGGAACCCCGAGCCGCCAGCCGAGTAGGCCTACGGTTGCCACGCGTCCTGGTAGTCGGAGTGGTCGGCGTAGGGGAGAGCGAGCGCGCGAAGGATCGGGCACTCGTTGGTGTCGGGCGTGAGCGGCTCGTCCATGCGGTCCAGACCGCACCCCACGCATCGACGGTCATCCTCAGGCGCTTCGCCCTCGCGCAGGCCGAGAGAGGCCATCTTGGGGGATACGACCGCAGGGGTGTTGTGCACGGCGAGGATGCGTCGTTTGGCGTCGACCTCGGCCAGCACCCGCGCGGGATCGTGACGGGCGATGTGCAGCGCGTCCCCAGTGCTCTCGAAAACGGACGCCTCACCACCCCACCGCGCGCCGCCGACGACTGTCGCTCCATCGGCCGTGGAGACGGCTTCGGCGTACTGCTCGTTGTCCACCGTCCACGGCCCTTCGGTGGCTGCGCGGGCGGTCTGCTCGTCGTTGTCGAGGCGGGCGCGGAGGAACGCGATCAAGTCGTCCATGAGCTCTCCAGAATGCGTCCCGCCCCGGTGCATCACGCCGGGGCGGGTCCGAGTGCCACGTCAGCCAGAAGACGCGGATGGTGACCCCACTGTACGAGCCGCTGCTGACAGCAGGGGCAAAGCTGATGCTGGCCTGGGCGGAGTGGTGGGCGGGCGAGCGCATCGGTACGAGGTGGGGTAAGAGGCTATTTCTGCCATTCGTCTGCTGCGGTCCGACCAACGTCGACGATGCCCAACAGCTGATCCCTCTGGTCCTCGGTGATGACCCCGTGCTTGCACGCGCCGTTCAGGGCAAGCTCCACCGTCTCCAATGCCACGTGCAGTGAAGCCGCGGTCTTGGGGTCAGTCAGGGACTGCCCGTGCTTCAGGTATAGGGCCTGCCAGGTCTCGACCAGGTAGCGAAGCTCGGCCGAGTCGTTGCCTGCCTTGAAGAGAGGGATCACGTTGTCGCTGTTGTCCATGGCGCAGTCTCGCCGACGAGGTGCCGAATCCACCAGATGCCCGCCACTGTCAGGCACGACAAAACGCCCCCTCCCGCTTCGGCGGGAGGGGGCTGCGTCAGTTCTCGGGTGGGGGTTCCGGTTCAGGCTGCAGCTCAAGGACGCCCATGGCGGCCAGGATTCCCCCGTCGGCTGCCGTCACGTCGACGACCGGCTGCACCGGATGGTCGGGGGAGGGCTCACTCACGGATCACGCTCCGGTCCGGTTGTACTCCTTGACGAGGTCGTGCGGCTCGGGCGGGTTGCCAGCCGGTTCACGGGCCCACCGATACAGCTCGTCGACCGTCCATGAGAACGCACGGACCAGCGACTCCAGGCGGAACACCCGGCCGCGCAGGGATCCGTTCTCCTCGTCGACCCGCTTCACGGTCGCCTGCAGCACTGCGAGATCCGCGGCCTGCTGCACCGGCGCTGCGTTCGCGCGGGCCGCAGCCTCCGTAGCCGCGGCCGTGGCCCGCGCAGCCTTCACCGTTGCTCGGGCCACGAAGAACCCGCCGCCGCCCAGGATGCTGCCCGCTGCGCCCACGACAGCAGACCACTCTCCGACGTTCATACGGCCTCGTCTCTCCGGCCGCGCGGTACAGGGGGGACCGAGAACTCGGGCACCGTCGCGGCCCACATGATGACCCCGATGTGGGAGGTCAGGTACCAGACCGCGACCCACAGGCCGCGGGAGTAGTCGCCGACGAGGACGGCCGCCAGGTAGGCGGACGCCCACACCGTGGGGGGAAGCAGTGCCGCGTAGAACCCCCAGCGGTCACGGCCGATGCGGGCGAACGCGCACCCTGCGGTGACAGCACCGCACACGATCCATAGCAACGCCCAGTGCTGCAGCCCACAGAAACGGGTGAGCAGCGACAGGCCGACAGCTTCCGGCGGGTCGACGAGGAACGAGGTGCCCCAGCAGATCTTGCCGACACCGAGGATCAGGAGGATCACGCCGCGGCGGCCCAGGTGCTTACGGGCCCGCCGCAGCGCCGCACATCGCATCTACACCCCAGCCGGGCTGGCCGCCTTGACGGGGCTGGTCTGCTCGAGGCGGGTAGTGGCGACAGGCGCTGTGACCTGGGTGCGTTCCCACAGGGCGAGGAACGCGGCGACCGCGGCCATGACCATGCCCTGCTTCTCTGCGGACCAGTCGAGACCGAAGCCGACGAACAGCGCGGTGCCAGCCTGAGCCAGCTGCATGATGGCGGCGCCGAGAGCACCGTTGTGAGCGACGATCGCGATCCACACGCCGACTACAGCGGCGAGGACAGTGTTGATGAGCGTCTGCTGCGTTGCGGAGACGTCGAGGCCGAAGGCAGTGAGCAGCTTGAGCGCGGCAGTGAGGAAGCCGAGGATCAGCGCCGGCTCTCGTCCGAAGATTCTCATGGGGGGCCTTTCAGGAGGGGGTAGTCAGGGCCTCAGTCGGCGAGGCGGGCGGCGAGCTTGTCGGCGACGCGCTCGGCGATCTGCTCCGCGAGGGCAGGGTGGGCGGCGACCTGGTCGGCGATGGCGGCCAGCTGCTCGGGGGTGAGGGCAGGCTGCTTGAGGGCATCGACCTTGGCGCCGAGTGTCGCGACGGACTTCACTGCCGTCGCGGCCTGGGTCGAGGCGACGTTCAGGAGGCCCCAGGCATCCGTTTCGCCCGTGCCCTTGTACTGCCAGCCCATGTAGGGCTTGAGGATCGCGTGGACCTCAGCGAGCTGCTTGGCCTGTGTGGCGTCCATGTCGGGAGCCTCCTCAGTAGTGAACGCGGGCCAGCTGCCCGGGTCCTGGTGGTCGTTCTCGGGGACGTGGGCGTGGGCGTACCAGCCGGCCTGCGTCTCCCAGATCTCCTCGTCGCGCCGGGACCGGAAGTCGGTGGGGCGCCCCATGGGCCAGCGGTCGGGGACACCCCATGAGCGGATCCAGGCGTTGAGTTGCGGCCAGCCCTTGCAGGGCGTGTCGATGAGGCGGGCGTACACCTTGCCGCCGACACGACAGAAGGGGAAGAAGAGCCCCTCGACCTGGATGACGACATCCCCAGCACGGTTTGTGCGGGTGCCGCCGGGGCCGTCGGCGAGGGATTTGGACCGGCTGTTGGCGGGGAGGAACTGGGTCACTCGCCCGGTGAACGGATCCCACAGCACGGTCGGTGCTGAGGGCTTGCCAGCCGGGTTGCGGCCGAACCAGTCGACGAGCCGCTCATAGGGGATGAGGTCCGCAGGCTTGGCTGCGGTCGCGTTGACATCCCAGGTGATGTGGCCAATGGCCTTAGGTGGTCCGCCATCGGTCGGCGCGTGGTCGCCGACATCGAGCCGGGTTGCGCCCGGCATCCACAAGTCAGGCACGAAGCCTCCAGGCGTGACGAAGGCCCCGGCCGGCGGCGCGGGGCGAGTGGGTGGGGCAGATCAGGTCTCTGTCTCGGTGTACGCCTCGGTCCCCCACACGCCGATACAGGTGGCGCTGCACGTGCCAGCGCCGGCGGTGCGTTGGGCCTCGAGGCGAATAGTGATCTGGTCGCCGTACTGGACGACCCCCAAGTCGGCGGCTGTCGCGCGGTACTGGATGTAGCTGTCGCCGCCGCTGACGGTCACTACCGGGCCGAGGGTGGCGATGGCGCCGCCCCCACCGACCGAGCCGGTGAATCGGAGCTGCGCAGTGCTGGCCACCGGCGCCGACAGCATGGCCTGCAAGTACAGGACCCGGTGCTGCGCCAGCCACAGCCCTGTGTGTGTCGTCGTCCAGGCGCCGGCAGTGAAGCTGACCGCGGCATGCATGGGTACGGGGATCCACGGCCGACCGAGCCAGTCATCGGCGTGAGCATCGTCGGAGAGGATGCGCTGGCCGCTGCGGGTGAGGATGGCTGTGGTGTCGTCCTCTCCGGAGCCCTGTGCGGAGAGTGCGAGGCCGATGGTTCCGTCGTCTCGCCGCATGGCTACCTGGTAGCGGCCGCTCATCGAGTCCTGGCTGGTGGTGATCAGGCCTGTGCCGCCGGGTGTTTTGACGGTCAGCTGGCCGCTGCCGAAAGTGGTGCTCTCTGCCCGCCGGCTGGCCATCAGCTCGCGCATCTGGCGTTCGAGTGCTGCGATTCGGCGCATGAGGGCGTCGGGGCCCGGGGGCAGCATGTCGGCGGGAGTCGGCATCAGATCCCCTCTTCTTCGACGAGGATGGGGCTGATCCGGTCCCCGCTGGGGTCCAAGTCCCATGACCAGGCCCGGCCGACCTTGACGGCGCCTGTGGGGTGCCGGGCCGACTCGGCGATCGCGATGGTGATGTCGTCGCCGAGAGACCAGTCGGTGCCAAGTCGGGGGGACCGGGAGGCGGTTGCGTCGAGGGTCCACACGCTGGCGCCGGCGCCCATGAGGGAGAGGGCGCGCGTCGCGTGTGCGGTGAGTTCGTCGGGGTCGGTGATGCCGCTGGCGGGCGTCCAGCGGTACTCGGTTCGCGGCCAGCCAGCCGCCTCCAGGACGGTGGCGACCTGGGGGGCGCTGGTGAGGCGCGACTCGCCCTCGCCGTCGCCGCGGGCAGTGACGACCGTGGCGCCCTTGCCCGTTTCGTAGGACTCGGCCTGGCGGTACGCGGCGATGCAGCCGGGGAAGTCGAAGACCGCTTCGGGGTCGCCGCTCTGGCTGCCGATCTGGGACCGGACGCGGACGGACAGGTCGATGGCGGTGTGGGCGGCGTCGGCCCAGATGGGGTCGATGGTCCATTCGGGGCCACCGTCTGCCCCCATGACCTGCTGCATGGCGGACAGGACGGTGCGGTCATCGGCGTCCAGGGAGATCCAGTCCATGGTGACGCCGGTGGCGACAGTGTCCATTACGAACGGCGGGCCCTGGCTGAGCGGGGCCGCCATCAGGTTGGTGATGACGGTGGCCTGATCCTGGCCGATGAGGGTGAGGTCGCCGACGTAGCGCCGGTCGAGGTATCCCTCGAAGGAGATGGCTTGCAGGTCGACGGTCTGTGAACTGCCGCCGTCCCTGGTGAGGATCAGGCCCGCCCACAGCGGGGTGTCGGTCACCGGGTCGACGGCGAGGAGCAGGGCCCGGCCCTGCTGGGTGGCCGCTTCCCAGTCCGTGGGCGCGCTGGGCAGGAACAGGGCGAACGACGATGTGGTGGCCGCGCCGAGCCGCCGGCCGATGGTCGGCGTGGTGAGGCCTGGTAGCTCTTCGACGATGCCGCCCGTGGTGGCGTCGCAGGCGTACCAGACCAGTTCGTAGGGTCGGGGGTCATGGGGGCTGCCGTGCATGCTGTCCCAGCCGATGGTCATGAAGTGTTGGCGGTGAGGCGGGTCAGGCCCATGTTGGCGATGATGCCGGTGACCGTGCTGCCCGTGCTCTGGTTGAGGAACAGTTCGACGTACTGGTTGGCGGCGGTGGCGATCACGCGGCCGCCGATGATGGCGGCGGCGTTGCCTCCGGAGCCCCGGGCGATGTTCACGCGGGCATCGGGGGCGGCCACTCCGTTGACGCGGATTTCGCCGCGACCATCGGACGAGCCGAGCGTGCCTGGCCAGACCACGACCCCGTCCATGAGGTAGGTACCCGGGAGCGGCATCACGAGCCTGGTCGGGTTACCACCGGCCCACATGGCCGTCCGGTTCGAGGAACGGAGCCCCGTCCAGGTGACGGCGAAGTAGTTCGAGGCGTGCGAGGACAAAGAGACCGCGGTGTTGTAGACGCTGCCGGTCGGCTGCTCCGTTGTCGTCCACGCCGAGCCGTCCCACCGGTCCTGTACCAGGTTGGTCGTGTTGTCCCGGTACTGCCCGGTGTACGTGCCGGTGGCGTATCCGGACGGGGCGATGCCGCGGGTCGCGGACGACCAGGGGCGCCATGCGCTGCCGTCCCAGCGTTCCAGGGCGCCCGTTGAGGAGTTGTCGCGGTACTGGCCGACGTAGTAGCCGGACGCGAGTGCGGTGTCGGGCAGGATCCCGCCCGGTGCCACGGTGACGGGGCGGACTGCGGTCGACACCGATGGCGAGCCGCCGCCTGACGCCGGGACGGAGATCGTCGCCAGCGGGATGTAGATCTGTGTGCCGGCCGGAGTGGGCGCGACCGGGCTGGCGGCCGCGGTGCCCGCGAGGTAGACGGCCTCGGCCTTGCGGAGGCCGGACGCGTCCACGTCCGTGTCCCACACTCGCAGGTAGACCAAGTCGATCCGCGCGAGGGTCGCGTGGGCGGCGGCCACGGTACCGGGGCTCGTCGAGGCGGGCATGGCTACCCGGTAGACGCCCTGCCCAGACCAGTACAGGGTAGCCACGCCGGCGGAGACGTTGATGGTGGAGCCGGCCAGGCTGGTAGTGAGGCCGGTGTCGCCGGGACGGACGCCAGGCCGGGAGCCCATGGCGGTGCCGTCGGACATGACGATCGGCGAGTCGGACTGGCGGAACTCCAGGCCGGTGTAGGTGAGGGAGTCCTCCCACAGCGGGTCAGCCATCGGCCCTCCTCGGGGTCAGAGCCATGCAGACCGCCACTCTGCGGTGATCATGGCTGAGGCGTTGTAGACCGTGGATTGGAACTGGACAACCGCTGTGCCACCCGCAGGGATGAGGGGCCAGCCGAGCGGCAGGGACAGGTACCGGCGGCGCGAGGCTGTGCCGTCGAGGACGACCGTCCGCGCGTTGCAGTCGATGACGAGCTCCTCGCCGGCCAGGAGGTTCTGCGAGTAGCTGAGGGTCTGGACGGTGCCGTCGGGCTGCTGCACCAGAATCCGTGGCGCCGTGACCGGTCCCGCGATCGTGAACACCGGCGGGCAGTCGATCGTCCCGGCGTTCGCCGCATTGATCGTGCCCGTCACTGACGATGCCGACAGGGTGATCGGCGGCGTCAGGGGCGGCGAGGGGCCTCCGGTGGTGACGGGCAAGCCCGTCGTCAGGGACTGCAGGGCGGTGGCATACCGGCGCGGGTCGGCCGCCGTGACCAGCAGAGAGAACTCCGCGACCCGGTCGCTGAGCGGCCTGATCAGCGGCTTGCCGGACCGGCGGACCGTGGCCTGCTTGGGGATCGTCTCGTACACGGTAAGCACGGTCGCCGTCAGGGCCGCAGCCGCCCGGAGCTGCTCCATCGCCCCGTCGAGGGCGACGAGGTCCGGCGCCACCACCTTCCCCGCGAGAGTGATGGGGCGTTCGCTCAGGTACACCGGGGCAGCCCAGGCACCGTGGTCGTACTCGCGGACCTGATACTCGGCCCGCACCTCGCTGCCGTCCCAGCCCTCCATCTCCTGCAGGTGCCAAGCCACCCCGGCAGCGTCCACCCTTCCCAGGGAGACGCTGCCGAGGTCGACGCGGCGTCCGTCGAGATCCGTGTCCGGGGTGTAGCCCACAGCCCACCTGCCTTTCTCAGCCGACGAAAGCCAGGTGGCGGGCGATGTCCGCGGCCTGCGCGGCAGAGGACTGCTTTGCCCCGTGCAGGTGGACCTCGTAGTGCTTGGTGATGTTCTGGACGACCGGCGCTGCACCGCCGCTGCCCGCCCACTGGGATGCGGGGCGGGCGTTGTAACCCATGAGCCGTGCCGTCGACATGAGGAGCGCCCGGGAGCGCTGGGAGCCGTTCAGGGGGATCCATGCCTCGCGGTCGCCTGCCTCGGCGGCCAGGACGGTCGCTGGTGCGGTGAGAATCCCTCCCCTCGCCATCGCCGTCACACCGCCCTGACCTGCCAACTGGTCCAGGAAATGCTTGCGGTTCGCCTCGGGCAGGCCTTTGATCTGGCCCATGATGCGGGGCGCCAGATCCTTGATGGATCCGACGTCGAGGCCGGCCGCGATGAGTTCGGCGAACCCTCGGTTCGGCCCGCCCCGCAGGACGGACAGCAGCGTGAGCGCCGCGGTCAGGTCTTCGCCGGACAGAGTCGAGCCGGCCGCCTTCGCCGCATTGTTCGCCGCCACGACTCCAGCGGCGCCGCCGGTGACAGCCTGCCGCGCCAGGGCCGCGGCATCCTCTCCACCCAGACCTGCGAGGGCCTGGGCGAGGTCCCCGTATCCGCGGGCCGCGAGGGTCTGCAAGTCGGCGGAGAACTGGGCGTTGACCTTGTTCGCCCCATCGACCTGCTTGGTGAAGTCAGCGAGAGACGCCGATGCGACACCACTCGTCGCTTTCAGCTTCGCGACAATGTCGCGGAACTGCTTGTCACTGGCCTTGGCCAGCTGGTCGACGAGCCCGTACCCGTCCTCGCCCATCTGCTCCAGGATGTCGCGGACCTGACTGCCGCCGCGGGCCTGGATACGGTCCAGGTTGCGGCGCCAGGCAGACGTCTGCCTCAGCGAGTCGCCCAGCAGCTTGCCGTAGCTCGCCAGGTTGAAGCCCTTCGGGGTCTGGGCCCCCTTCGCCAGGCCAAGCGCCTTGTCCAGGTTGAAGACCTGGCCCCGGGCCGAGGTGACCGCCGCAGCGGCCTTCACCGACGCGGCACGGGCGTCCCGGAGCTTCTTCTCCGCCACAGCCAGCTGGGTTGCGGTGTGCTTGTGCGAGCGGACCCGCTGCAGATTCGCCTCGGCGTCCTTGAGTGCCCGCGTCTTGTCCTTGCTGGTCGCCAGGGCCTTGTTGAGCGTCGCCCATGCCGCTGCCAGCTTCTTCACCAGGTCGTCATACTGACTCTTGGCGTCGCCGGGCGTCCGGAGCATCGGAGCCTGCGTCGGCGTGTACGACACCGAGCCGCCGGAGGCGAACCTGCCGGCGTTGAGTCCGTCGAACATCGCGAGCCCGTACTTGCGCACAGACGCGGCCTTGATGACGTACTCGCCAGTCGACAGCCAGGTAGGGACGCTGTCCGACGTTGCGGTGCCCGGTCCGTACACTGCCCCGCCCCAGGGCATCCACTGCACATCACCGCCTGCGGCGTACCCGCGGATGAGTCCGCCGTCGGCCTCACGGTTAGATCGGCCACCTGAAGGCGGGTAAGGACTGCCGGTCGTGCGGTAGTGGGTGGTGACGTCGATCGTCTTGCCTGTGAGAGCGTCGATCCGCCTCTGCAGAGCATCGACAGATGAGATTGCCGGCCCGGTCGGCGCGGTGATCTTGACGTAGCCGTCCGGGAGCTTGTCGACCTTGTAGCCAAGGGCCTGCAGCTCCGCGATCGCAGGACCCGTCGGAGCCTTGATCGGGATCGTCTTGCCCGGCGGCAGCCCAGTCAGGCGGGTGTGCAGCGCCTGCAGCTCAGCCGTGGCGCTCACAGCGCCCGGTGCGGCCACCTTGGTAGAGGCGTTGGTCGGCAGCTTGGCGTAGGCGCCGATGAGGCCGTCTATCGCCTCTGTCGAAAAATTGGCCTGCACCATCTGGCTTCGCAGGAGCCCAATGTCCTTGTCGAGAACGGCGTTTCCGGCCTCGATGGAGCCCTTCTGCTGAGCTACCGCCTCGGCGTGACTCATGGCTGCTTGCGCGGCGTCAAGGAACGCGGACTTGACGGCACGGCCGGCCTCGGTGGTGATGTCGAGGCTGTGGCCGTTCTCCGTGACCGCCTCGGTGAGGTCGGTCAGTGCCGCACGGAAGGAGATCTCCTTCTCTGCCGCCGTGATCGCGACGCCGTTGAGAGTCTTCAGGGCATCGGCAAGCTTCTCGGCCTCGGTACGGGTGTCCGCCATCTGATCGGCGGTCATGGCAGTCGCGTCGGCGAGATCCTTCTGCGAGCCCGCAGACAGCTTGTTCTGGGTGTCCAGTGCGGTCAGAGCCTCGGAGTACTGCGGCAGCAGTGTCCGGAGCTTGGCGGTGCTAGTGCCTTGCTTCTCGGCTTCGGCCGCCATCTGCGAGAAGGCCGCCGCTGCCTCTTTCGCAGCACCGCCCTGCACAAGACCGGCGAGCGCTTCGTCGAGCGCCCGGACCTTGTCGCGAGCGGCGATCAGGTCACCGAAGCCATCCGGGCCGAAGGGGTCCAGCTCGGAGAAGAAGTCGGTCACGCGGTCGAGAACATCGGGGTGCGCGATACGCGACACCGCCTCCCCGAAGCCATCGAGGTTGTTCCCGAACGCCTTCGTCAGCTCACCTGCGGCCTTGCCCTTCTGCGCCAGGTCGACCAATGAATTCGACAAGCGGGCTGCATTCGGCGGGGCTTCGCGCAGCCCTTCCGTGAGCTTGTTGACGCCGTAGCTGACCGCGGCGATGCCCATGACGACGAGGCTCAGGCGGCCCAGTGCGAGCATCGCCGTCCGCACGCGGGCCGCCGTGACGCCGAGTGCGACCAGCTCGGTCCGGACGGCCATGATGCGCGGCAGCATCAGCAGAAGGCTCGACCCGATCAAACCGAGAACGCCGACAAGGCCGGCAAGGACGGTCACGGACTTCTGGGCGCTCGGGGACAGCTGCGAGTACCAGCCGACTACCGCGTTCAGCGCCTGCGCCATGTCCCGGAGGATCGCGTTGGCGCCCGATCCGGACTGAATGAGGGCCGTCTCGAGGCTGCCCTTGAGACGCTCCAGGTCGCCGGCCAGGTTGTCGGTCATGGTCGCTGCGACGCGGGTCGCGTACCCGGTGTCATTGACCGCGCCGACCCACTGGTCGACGCCCTTGGAACCCGCCTCATACAAGATCGTCGCAGCTCGGACGGCGTCCGAACCGAAGATCGTCGCCATCGCGGCGTTCCGGGCCTCGGGCGTCAGCTTCGAGAAGGATCGGGCCATGTTGCCCGCGAGCGCCGTCAGGCCGATGAACTCGCCCTGGGCGCCGTAAGCCTTGAAGCCGATCTGCTCCATCATCGCAGCGGCTTCCTTGCTCTGCGGGACGAGCCGCTGCAGCATCACCTTCAGCGAAGTACCTGCATCCGAGCCGGTCAGAGCATTCTGCGCGAAGAGCGACAGCGTTCCCACCGTCTGCTCCAGCGTCAGCCCGGTCTGCGACGACAGAAGCGCCGCCTGCCGGAACGCCATCCCCATGTGATGCACGTTCGTGGCGCTCTTGCCCGCGCCGGCCGAGATGACGTCGGCGATGTGGCCGACGTCCTGGCCACGCAGCTTGAAGGCGTTCATGGCCTGCGCGGAGATGATTGCGGACTCGCCGAGCTCCAGCTGCCCGGACGCCGCCAGGTCGAGGGCACCGCGAAGCGCCCCGCCGATGATGTCGGCGGTGGAGATGCCCGCGCGGGCCAGTTCGGCCTCGGCGTTCGCGGCCTGCGAAGCCGTGTAGACCGTGGACTGACCAGCCTGCAAGGCTGCGTCCGACAGCTTCTTCATCTCGTCGGCCGACCCGTTCGTGACGGCCCGGACCTCCGACATCGCCTTGTCGAAACGGGCCGCCGCGACCGCCGCCAGAGCGAAGACGGCCGCCAGGCCCAGGGAGGCGTTGCGCGCGGCCTTCAAGCTCTTCTCGGACGTATTGGCAACGTTCACCATGCTGGTGCCCACGGTGTGTGCGGCAAAGCGGGCGCCGCCACTCAGCGCCATCCATGCAGACGCCCACCGGGACGAGGTCGTTGCCGCCGCCGCAGTCGAGGCCGCACCGGCGCCCTGAACTGCGGCGGCAGCCTGCACCGATGCAGACGTCGCCCGGTTCATGGCCAGGGCGCTCGCGGCACCCAGACCGGCCATCTGCGCAGCCGTCGTTCCAGCACTCGCGTTCAGGGCCGCAGCGGACTGGACAGCCCCTGCCTGCGTCAGTGCCGACATCCGGGCCAAGGCCGCAGAGGTCGAGTTGATCGCCTGGGTGGAGGCTGCCGCCGCGGACGTCATGCTGGTACGCATAGCCGAGCCAGCGTTGATCGCGCTGGCCCCCACCCGGTTCAGAGCGGCCGCACCCTCTGTACCGAGGCCGACGGCCTGGGCCCGGGTCGAGGCGAAGCTTGAGTTGAGGGCCGCTGCGGCACGGGCCCCCTGCAGTTGGGCCATGCGACTCATCTGCTGGAACGCAGCCGACGACGAGTTCGCGGCCTCCCGCGATGCCGCAGTAGCCGACCGGCTCATCTGGTTCATGGCCCCAGTGCTGCGGGCCGCCAGCTGGTTCATCTGCGCGCCTGTGCTGGCCACGGACCGGTTCACCGCAGACGACGCCCGGCCTGCCTGGGTAGCCGCCATACCGGCCATGCGCTGGAAGGCACGCTCGCTGCTGTTGGCCGCAGTCTGCGACGACGTGGCGATCTGCCGGGACGCCGCCTGCGTCTGCGTGGCGGCCGTCCGCATCGCGGAAACATAAGGGGCCACGTTGCCCGTCAGAACCACACGCACAGTACGGTCAGCCACGGCTTACCCCCTCTTCATGACAGAGACGTGCAGGCCGCGGGCGTTCCCGCCCGACTCCTGGTAGGCGTGCAACGCTTTCGCCCCGGTAGAGCAGGCGTGACAGCGGATCAACTCGGCTTCGTAGTGGAACTCGTTGTCCTGGTGCGATGCCTCGGCCCACGGCTGACCGCACTCGGGGCATGAGTCGCGCTCGACCTGGGCCAGCGCCAGAGCCCAGGTCCGGTCCTCGTCGAGCCACAGCGGCTCGCCTGGGGCGACGACGCGGCCCATGAAGACGGAACGCGGCACGCCCCAGGCTCGGGCCGTCTCTACCTCTCTGCGGTGAGGGCTTCCAGGATCCCGGAGGCGCTCAGCGAGAAAGGGATGCCGGGTGCCTCGTTGTTCACGTCGAAGGCGCACTGGAACAGCTGGGTCCGCTGACCCTCGTTGAGAACCTCGAACAGCTCACCGACCTGCTCGGGCAGCATCTCCGGCTCCACGGCGCAGGCCGCGATCAGGGCCTTCGGGAACGTCTCCGGGTCCCAGGCATGGCCCTTCTCCTTGGCGGGATGCTCGGCAAGAAGGTCAGACCAACGCTTGTCGCCGAGCGCCTGGAAGCGGAACTCGGTGTAGCTCTTGCGGACCTTGTCGCGGGCCGCAGCGACCTTCTTCGTCAGCGCGACACGGGGATCCGTGGCGGCCAGGCTGTCCGGCGACCAGGCGTCGCCGGCGTCGTTGAGCTGCCGCTCCAGCTCCTCCAGCTCCGCGACCAGGTCGCCGGCGAGGCACAGGTGCACGGACTTCTGACGGCGGCGCGCCTTCTTAAGGATTTCGGAGATGTCGGGCATCAGGCCACCGTCGCCGCGGTCGCCGGGGCCGACGTCACCTTCATCGGCGAGACGAACTTCATGACCTCGTTCGCCGCCGGGGACACGTTCTGCGGCTCGCCGCAGGTGATCGGGTAGACCTCAGCCTTCTGGCCGGCTGCCCAGGCGGTGGCGTAGGCGACGCCGCGGCGGACCGCGAGGTAGCCGGAGACGCCGTACTTCAGGGTCGTGTACGGCAGGTCCTCGGGTCCGGTGTCTCCGCGCTTGAAGGTCACCTCGACGTCGAAGCCGACGCGGCCGACGGTCTTGGTGTCGAAGGTGCTGGCGAGCGAGGAGGTGTCGACGTCGGCGGTGCTCGGGTCGAGCTTCAGCCCGTCCGGGGTGATGCGCTGCGTGTAGTCCGAGCCGGCGTTCAGCTCGGTCGTGGTCGGGGCGTTGATGTTGGAGATGGACGGGACCCAGTAGACCCGGGTCTTGCCATCGTTGATCAGGTCAGCCATGGGGCGGCCCTCCTCGGGGCATGAAAAAAGCCCCAGAAGGGGCCGGGCGAGAGGTGGTGGGGCGAGGTCAGATGACGAGGTTCGCGACGGTCACGTTCGTGGTGGACGAGTAGGTGACGGCACACGTCCCGTCCGAGACGCCGGCGAAGAGGTCGCTGGTGATCGGGCCGATGAGCTTGTCTCCGGTGGTCGCGGGCACGGTGACCACCACGTCGGCGGCGAGCTGGCCGCGGACCCTGGCCGTCGAGGTCAGGGTGACCGTCATGGACGAGCCGGCCGTGTTCTTGACGTGCAGGAAGGAACGTTCACCGCACGTCACCGT
Source organism: Streptomyces sp. NPDC043176 (assembly GCF_056436715.1). Classification (NCBI taxonomy): domain Bacteria; kingdom Bacillati; phylum Actinomycetota; class Actinomycetes; order Kitasatosporales; family Streptomycetaceae; genus Streptomyces; species Streptomyces sp. NPDC043176. The sequence continues at coordinate 81,549 of NZ_JBWKCA010000023.1, read as the reverse complement.
GGTGGATGCGACGGCGGCCGAGTACGAGGGGGTGAGGCCGCTCAGCGCGACGGCCTGCTGGGCGAGCAGAGGCATGACGATCTCCTAGGACGTGGACTGCAGGATGTACTGGACAGGCAGGAAGAACACGGGCGGGGAGACGTCGTCATCGCGCTGCACTGGAGGCCCGCCCAGCTCCTCCGGCCGCCAGGCTGTCCGGCCCGCCACCGTCAGCGGCACGTGCAGGGCCATGCGGGCCCGCTGGGCAGCCCAGCGGGCCTTCTCCGCCGTCGGCGCCACGCACGTCAGCTGGAAGCCGAGCCGGAAGTCCGTGCGGGCATCCGCCAGGGACTCGCGCACCGACTGGCCCGGGTCGGCATACAGCACCACGTAAACGCCGTTCGCGGGGATCGATGCAGCGGGTGGGGCGACGCCGTCCCCGACGACCAGGCCCCCTGCCGTGAGTGCTGCTATCACGGCGTCGAGATGCGGCTTGATGTCTGGGGCGGCCACTAGGCGGGCCCCAGACGCTCAACCAGCGCAGCTACATGGGCCTCGAAAGCTGGCGCTTCGGTGATCAGAGCCCGCCCGCCGTCGTTGTGCGGCGGATTCTTCGATGAGCCGAACTCGAGCAGGTTACCGAGAGGGCCCTGCGCCTTGCCCTTGTCCGGGCCGACCTCGGCGGTCGCGCCGCCCGGAATGGGCGTCACGTCGTAGCCGACGCTGTACGGGTAGCGGCGCGCATGCCGGCCCGACGAGGCGATCGCATTGGCCCTCCAGGCGTTCTTCACGTTGAACGCGCCGCGGGTAACGACTGCCACCATCTGCGGCTCGGCCTCGGCGAGGTTCTCCTGCAGCACCGCCGCAAGCTGCACAAGTTCACGGACGTTCATCTCGCTCATGACCTGTCCTCCGCAGAGATCCGCCACGCCGTGGCCGTGGAACTGAACTCGACACCACTCACCCACAGTCGCAGACCGACCATGCGGCCGTCCGGGGACGCGGTCACATCGACGAGGTCGCCGATCGCCGGCCGCTCGCTCGCCACAGCATCCCAGGGCAGGGACACCGTGTACTCGCGGAGCGTGACGTTGACCTCGCCCGCCTCGACCTCTTCGCCGCGCGAGCGGGCCACGGGTTTCACGCGCGCAGGGCCCGAGTAGAGCGTCAGCGGAGTAGCGGAGCCGTCCGTGCCCGTGTCCCAGTCGAAAGCCGAGCTCCCCGGCCGATACAGCGTGATTGTTTCCCGCCGCAACTCTGCGGCAGCGGCCCGACCGGCGGCGAGAGCAGCTTCGAGCTCGCTCACCGCAGGCCCACCGTTCCGATGCGGCGCCGGTAGCTCGCCAGCATCTCCTTGTGCGCATCCGAGAGCGTCCCCGACCCCAGCGTCTCCGTGGCGTACACGTCGCGCTGGCGCCAGTCGTCGATCTGACGCTCGGACTCGCGCAGCCCCCGCGGGTTGGTCAGAGTCATGGCGGCCAGGTCGAGACAGACAGCGCGGACGTCGTCAGGGACCTGCTCGTAGCCGTGGGTGTACGTCACCTCCACGAGGCCCGGATCCGGGTAGGTGGTCGTCCCCGGGAGGCGCCGCCAGCCGCCCGTCCGCAGAAGCCGGTCGCCAGAAAGCACCCAGTCCTGAAGCACCAGAGTGTTCACCCTGACCTGCGACACGGAGATGACCGGGCGCTGAGTGAGCACAAGCTCGCACTCGTTCAGCACCCGCAAGGTCACGATGTCATCGACGACACGGGTGATGGTCTGCTTCGTCCAACTGCGGATGATCGCTGACGCGGACGCCAGGGCCAGCTCAGCGGAACCAGCGTTGGGTTCGGACTGTGTGGCGGCGGCGAGATCGGCCACCGTGGCAAAGGGAGGGGGAATCACGGTGGCCTCCTCCCGTCAGAGCAGGCCGGCGGCCCGGCGCGCGTCGGCCGCCGCGTCCTTGTCGGTCTCCGGGGTCGGCAGCCCTTCGGTGACGCCGGAGACCGTGTAGTGCTCGTTGGGCGTCGGGTCGGTCTCGACGCCGTAGAAACCCTGAGCCTGCGCCTGGTCGGTGGCGTGCTGCACTGCGGCGGCCACCTCGTCGCCCGCGGGCACCGGCTGGTTCTGCGGCTCCCCGGCCGGCTTGCTGTCATCCTTGCGTCCTGCTGCAGCCATGATGGCCTCCTAGTTCCGCGAGACGGTGATGCGGACGAGTCCGCCCGGGTCGGTGATGCCAGTGCCGATGTGGATCGAACGCCAGAGCAGCGTGTCGCCGGCGGCAAGCACCAGGTTCGCCGCCGTGCCCGAAAGGGTGATCGCCTTCTCGTTGTTCGCGGAAGCGGTGACGCTGCCCGAGTCAAACGCGAGGCTCGCCACCGTAGTACTGCCGCTGCCGGCCTGGCCCTTGTTGACGAGAGAGAAAGTCCGATGGTTCGTGGCAGCGCCGGTGATCGCCGCCTCGGGAACGTACTCAACCGCCGTGACGGTGCAGTCGAACGGCGCCTGCGTGACGATTGTGTCGTCGTCGTTGCCGGCTGTACTGACGGACGGTACGTCCGCCTCGAGGACCCGCACGTAGGGGGCGGTGTCAGCCATGTCTGTCTCCTTCGTGAGGGCTGGGTTAGGCGCCGACGGTCTTCAGAACGCCGACCGGGTAGCGGGACGCCTCGGTGGGCTGCTCGTTGTTGATTCGGTTCGAGACCTGCCAGCCGACGCGGAAGGTCAGGCGGACCGCAGTCATGTCCTGCTGGGCCAGGTTGTAGATGATTGCGCCGGTGTTGTCCTGGATGACGGCCTGGTCGAGGATCTTCATCGAAATGTCCGAGCGGACACCGATGACGAACTCGTCCCAGTCGCCGCCGAACAGACGCACTCCGTCGACGCCAACGCCGCCCGCGAGAGGGAACAGGCCCTTCATCGCGTACTCGATCGGGTACCCGTCGAGGGTGCGCAGGTCGCCCGAAGCCCGCGCCTCGTCGAGCTTGCGGCCCTGGGTGTCGCGGGCTCGGCGGAGCTTGGACTTCGCCGAGGTGGCGGCGACCCAGCCGTTGACCTCGAAGCCGTCGGCCTCGACCTTCTCGTACACGTTGTCGATGTCGCCGTAGAACCCGCCGTTGGCTGCGGTGGATCCCTCGTTGACGCTGTTCCCGGCCGCGGTGGCCGCGGCGAGGATGTTCGTCGGGAAGGAGCTGGGCGCGTTCGTCCCGAAGAAGATCGTGGAGTCCAGCAGGCGGCCGAAAGCCTCCCGGACCAGCGGCTCGGCCTCGTCCCACAGGTCCGCGTCGGTGTCGGCGAGGACGTTGTCGGGGAACGGGACGATCGTCGCCATCTCCTCGATGTTCAGGAACTTGTTCGCCCAGTTGACCTCGGTGGTCTGCTTCAGGCCGGTGTCGCCGGACACCCAGTAGGCGACCGGGAGGGCCGACAGGACCGGCAGGCGGAGCTGGCCGCGGGCCACCGGGATCCGCTTGAACAGCTTCAGGGCTGCGGAGTCCTCGACAGCCTTGCCGAGCATCTCCTTGGAGACCTCTTCGGGGATGAGGGCTGCGGCGTCGGTCCGCGAGGTGAGGTTGTTGTAGGCCACGGCTTCGTGCCTGCCTTCCTTGGGAATGGCCGGCCGGATCAAGCCGGGCCGGAGATGGTTACTTGGCCGCCTTCTGGCGGATCAGGTCGTTCATGGAGGTGGGCTTGTCGGCCGAGCGGCGGGCTCCGCCGTCGAACGAGGGCGGAGCCGCTTCCTTGGCGAGGTGCGGCTTGCGCTTGAGGAGGTCCGCGAGGTCCTTCTCGATGGCCTTCTCGTCGATGTCGCCGGCGTCGTCGACGTAGTCGCCCAGGTTCAGGAAGGCGGCCGCGTCGGACGGATCGGCGAAGCCCTTGGCGGCCAGGGCCTTCACCTCGGCCCTGACGGCTCGCTGCACCAGAGCGGTCGCCTTGCCTTCGGCTGCTGTGGCCCGTTCGGCGAGCTTCTCCGCCTCGGTCTTCGAGGCGGCCTCCAGCTCGTCGAATCGCTTGGCCTTGTCGGCGTTCGCCTTGGCCCGCTCCTCCTGCTTGCGGGACAGCGACTGCCACTTGTCGCGCTCGGCTTCGAGAGCCGCGAGACGCTCCTCCGCTGTGGGCTCCGGGCCCGTTGCGGGCGCTTCCGAGGCCGGGGCGGCAGGAGTTTCGGAGATGGGTTCGGACATGAAGGACTCCCGTTTCGGGATAGGTGGTCGACCGCGCGTTCCGCGCGGTCAGGTCAGATAGCCGAAGCGGCGCAGCATGGCGAGGGCCTCACTGCGGCTGCCGGCCAAGCGGTAGATCTCTTCCGGCAGCAGGCGCGGGCTCGTAAGCCGGAAGCCGCGGCCGGAGCGCGGCACCAGGCCGCGTTCGATGGCACGCTGCCGCTCCTGGCGGTACCAGGCGCCGCGGCGGGTCGCCGAGTCTCGGGTAGCTCGCACCTTCTGGCCGTAGGCGTCCGCGGTGTACATGCCGCGTCGGGCGTTGACGACGCTACCGATGTCGGCGCCGTCCCGGATGGCCTGCGCGCCAGCGTTGGTGAAGATCCGGTTCTGCTCTGCGGCGGACAGGCCGTTGAAGTAGGTCTTGGCGTCGAAGGCCCCGGGGTGATGCCGGCCGCGGGCGATGAGCCGGGCCGGCATGTGGACGCAGTCGCACTTCGGGTGCCGCTGAAAACCCGCGTTCCAGCCGAACTCTTTACCGGCCAGGATGAGGCACCTGGCACATGCCGGCGGGTTCACCACCCGGATGTAGCCGTTGATCGTCCGGTTCCCCGCGAGCGACGCCCCGGTCGCCGTGCGTCCAGCGTCGGCCACCTGAGTGGACGCCGCCTTGAGGAGCTTCTCCAGGCCGCCGATCATCGCATCGATCTCGGACTGGCCGACCTCCTCCAGAAGCCACTTCGCCTCCAGGACGGACTCGTAGAACAGCGACTTCAGCGGCCGGCCATCCGACGCCGCCCCAGCGAAGGCAAGCGGATCGAGCTTCCCGGCCGGATCCGAGTCCAGTCCGTCCGCCGCGATGACCGCGGCAACATAGGCGTCCGAGTGCGCGGCTGCTTCCTTCTGGCCTGCCGTGACAGTGCCAACAAGCCCCGTGGACACCACGTACTGCCAGGACGCGTCCCAGTCTCGCGGGTCCAGTAGCCGCCACGTCGCCTGGACCTGGTCCGCGGTGCGGCGGACGATCCGCTGCTGCCGCACGTAGTAGGCCAGCGCCACCTCGGCCGGATCGGACGCCACCTACAGCTCCGGCAGATCGGGCTCGGCACCAGGCTTGGGCCCGTACTCCGCTGCCAGGTCACCCGCCATCGCGCGCTCCAGTGCCTGCTCGTTGAGAAGGCGCCAGCGCTCGATCTCCTGTGGGGTGGCGCCCCAGCGTTCCCACAGGACTTCGCGCGGGACGCCGAGCGTGCTCATCTTCACCAGGGCGTCGACGAGTTCACCCTCGGTCCGCCACTCGGGTGACTTCCAGACGATGCGGGCCTGCGACGAGGCGATCCCCGCCAGCCGCATCGTCTCCTCCAGGCCCTCCTCGAGGAACCGTCGCCGCTGGTAGATCTTGTGGATCAGGCCCGCCTCGGCGGCCTTGAGGGCCTCGGCAGACAGGTTCACCATGGAACCGAGCAGGTAGTGCGGCGGCGTCGATGTGATCGCGGCGATGTCGTGGACGTCGGCTTCCTTGCCCTTCAGGTAGCCGCTCAGGTCCGCGGCGGCGAACTGGCCGAACTTGGCGCCGTTCTCCTCGGCGATGAGGATCTTGTTGACCGCGACGTCGAAGGGCTCGATGTCCTGGCCGTTCTCGTCGACCGGGATCTCCATGCCGGTCACCCACTTCTGCGGGAACGCGGCGAACTCCTGGGTCATCATCCGGTCGGCGATCGTCTTGTTGATCCGGTCCTGGATGCCCGTCACCGAACGAAGCTCGCTGGCACCGGGCTTCAGCATCCGCGGTCGGTTGGCGAGTTCCCCGAACGGGACCTCGCCCAGAGCGTTCTTGCCGCCCCACTCCTCGCCGGCCACCTCGCGGCGCCGCCAGACTGGCTTGCCTCCTGTCTTGGGCTCCGGCGCATCGAATTTGTAGATGTTGCCCGGCAGGTAGAGCGTGCAGCAGAGATTCGCCGTCCACTCATCCATCCACAACTTCAGGGCAGCAGCCAGCTCATACGCCGAGCCCGGCATGGCCTCCGTGATCACCTGCGTGGGGTGCTCGGGCGTGATCCGGAAGTCCTTCTGGCGCCCTTCCGGAGGCGACACCATGAGGTACGCGTTGCCCCGGATAGCCGCCTCCAGGAAGCCGAGCTGGCTGCCGCTGTCAAGGTTGTTGTCCTGCCACAACTGCCAAGCCCGCTTGTCCGCCTTGCCCTCGACGTCCGACTGGAAGCCGGCCACCTCCAGGCGGCCGACCAGCGCGTCGACCACGAGCTCCATGTAGTTCGCCCTCGACATGCGCAGCAGCCGCCGGAACGGATCCCGGGCCTTCTCGTGCAGGAACGGCAGCGGATGCTCGCATTCGTAGTAGTCGTCGAAGACGTTCGTCTCCGCCGTCCGCTTACACAGCGCGGCGTACAGGCGGTCGCGCCACCACTCCGGCGACTGCACCTTGGGGGGCTGAGGCATGAGGCCCCCTCTCGGTCAGAAGCCGCGGGCGCGGCGCCTCTTGGTCTTGGCCTGGCCGGCGGCGATAGCGTCGCCGGCTGCTTCGTGGGCGAGGATTGAGCACATCCCGAGGTCGATCTTCTGAGCCTCGGACGCCTTCTTCAGGACGTACCGTCCGGCCGGGCGGGCCCCCTTACGCATGTTCCGCAGATGCTGGGCCGCCCACTGGCAGCCGTCATGCCGGAGAGCCGAGTCCTTCTTCGACACGTCCGTGGCAAGCCGCTCAGCTGCGCCGTGCATCTGCGCAACGCGGTTCGTGTACCAGCGGGTGACGACCTTCTCTCCATGCTTCTCAGCGAGCGTGTCGACCTCGGATTCCCAGTACGGCGGGTCCAGGTACGCACGGACCACGTTGTACGTCGAGAACACCTCGTCGAACGCTGCCATGACCTCCAGGCGCGGCACCTGGCCGCCCCAGTCCTTCGGATTCCACACGGTCGGCAGCCGGTCGGGCCCGTAGACCGGCGTGAACTGGAACCCGTCCAGGGTCTCCAGCCGGATGCCGGTCCAGTCATCGATGTCAGAACCATCGAAACCGAGTGTCACAGCGGCGCCCGCAGGAACCTCGCGCTCCTCGCGAAGCAGATCCCAGCGGTCGCCGTCGATGTAGGCACCCGTACCGGCGACGATACGGTTCAGGTAGAACCGCTCCGCCTGCGCCGGATCCTTCTCGGCGATCTCCACAAGCTCGCCGTCGATGCGGTCGAGATCAACCCAGCCGCCTGCGAGTACGGATGAGTCGCCGTAGGCAGTCTTTAGAGCCCTGTGCCGCTCCCGTTTGTTCGCGAGCGATGCCGGCGCCGGGATCCGGTGATCGCGGTACACGTCCTTCACGGACGCTTCCGCGGTTCGCTGGGCCACCGACTGCTCGGACGGATCCCAGGCGTTCGTGGTCTCCACCGCGCGGCCACCCGTGCCGGAGAGGTTCCGGCGCTGGGTCTCCGCGAGCTTCCAACCGCCGTTCGCCTCCAGCCACGAGTGCGTCTCGTCCTGCACGGCGAAGGTGATGCGCTGGCCGAGGCGGGCCCGTCCCGAGCTCGTCACCGGCTCGATACGGCCGCCGCCCGGGACGTTGATGCGAGTCTCCCCGGTGTCCGGGATCAAGTCGGACAGAGGACCCTCGTCGATCATCGGGACCAAGGCCCGATAGACGTTGTCCGTCTGGTCCTCGGAGGTCGCCGCAATCTGGATCCACGGCGTCTCCCATGGCCGCCCGACCGGCTCCCCGGCCGCGTCCCAGCCAGCGAAACGGACCGGTCCAGCGGCCTCGGCACACACCATGGCGCACGTCAGCGGCCCCTTCCCCCACTTCTGGGGGCGGACCAGCTGCGAGCGACGGTAGGACCAAGCGGAGCGCCAGCCTTCCTCGGAGGCGTCCTCCCGTAGCCGGTAGTGCCAGGCCAGGAAGCGCCACATCTCGTCGGTCAGCAGGTACGGGTCGCCGATCTGGTCGCCGTCAGGAATGACGCAGTGCGCCTCGATCCACTCGCCAACCATCCATCCCAGCGTGGGGAACTCGCCAGCGTGGTCAGGTCCCCGCCACGGCATCGGCGCCGCCCTCTACGAGCTGCCGCCGCACGACTCCGAGGTCGACTGGGTTGTCCATCACCACAATCAACGGAACATCGAGGAGAGCTTTGAGCTTCTCCATCAACGGTGCCAGCCGCTCTTCATCGAAGCCGGCCTGACTGCCGAAGACCAGGATGTCGCCCGGTTCTACGATCACGACCTGCGCCATCAGGAACCTCCAGCCGCGTCTGCATCTACGACCCGCAGCCGTTGCTGCGGCGTGCGCTTTACGGATCGGGCCGCTCGCTCTTGGCGCTGGTCGGCAACCTCGTCGGCCGCCACTTCCCAGCGGAGCCGGAGCATGGACAGAGGCGACAAGCCCAGCCTGTCGGAAAGCTGTCGTGCCTCCTTTGACGCATCCAAGTCCCCGAGCTCCGCCTGCACCTTCCACCGGACGTACTGGGCGACCTCTCGAGTCCACCCCAGCCGCTCCCAGGCGACGGCCTGCGGGGTCGCCCACAGGTCGGTCCACAGTTCGCACTCCAGAGCCGCCTGCGCCTCAAGCTGCTTGTCGAGGATCAACGCGGAAGACTGCGCCGCGTCGAGCTTTCGCTGCACGGCGCTCTTCTCTCGCCCGGTGAGGTCAGGCTCGAGCAGTCGCAGTTCCAGTTCGTCGGCCTGACGCTGCGCCATATCGCGCTTGGCGGCCGTGATGATGTCTTCCCTCAGCGGCCAGCGTGGCGGTTCACCTGTGCGGCCACCTGCCGGCAGTCGGGTCATCGACACGGTGGCGTTGCGCCGGCGTCGTTCCCCGGCCGGCTTGGGAGGGGGTCCCATACCTGCCATCGTGATCATCTCCTCGCGCCGTTGCGGCACGTCAGGGCCAGCCGTTGCAGTCGGCCCGTGGGTCACGCTGTGTCATGCCGGGTAGTGATCATGGGCCTCCCAGACCCGTACTCAGCCCGAGCGCCCTCCCCGGCGGTCCGTCAGCTGGCCGCCGAGGGGGCCCCTCCCCAGGGGGTCGTTCACGGTGTGTGACAGGCAGGCGGCCAGCTGGACACCCGGCGGGAGCCGCCGGCCAGCCGGACGGACGGGGCAGTTAGGCCCCTCGGTGCCGGCCAGGGTCCGTGGTCGCTTGGCTGACCACGGCGGCCTGTCAGTCGTCGCCTCTCGGAGCGGCTGCCGACCCGGTCTCCAGGGTCTCGGCCACGCGCAGCATGCCGGCTCGCTCGATCCATCCGAGGCCCTCGCTGTAGGTCAGGCTGAGCCGGGTGTCGCCGTTGTCCTCGATCACCTTGAGCAGCACGATGGCTGCCGCGACAAGCTCGCCCTCGCGGACGGTGGCCTCGATGCCGAGGCTGTCGATGACGTCGCCGATGGTCCGGGTGGGGGCCTCGGCGTTCTCGTCCCAGCCGCTCACTGGTTCCACCCTCCGGGTTGGTGCCGTGCTGTCTCGCGGCTGTGGCACGGGCCGCACAGCCCACGACCATGCCGCGGGTCGTTGGGGTCGAGGCCCTGCTCGACGAGCTCGCGCCGACTGAGCGGGTGGTGGTCGGCGTGGACCGAGGGAGCCGTGCTGCACAGCACGCACACCGGGTCCCGCGCCAGCACGGCCGGCCTGAACGTCGCCTCATGCCCGCGGTCGTAGCCCCGCTGCCTGGCTGTACCGCGCTTGGTCTCGGCCTGCTGCCTGTGGTCCGGGCAGCGGCCGCCCTGGTCGGTGTAGTCGGGGCAGCCGGGTGTCGAACACACTCGCCATCCTGCTCGTCTGGCCACGACGGTCACCTCCATCGGCGTAGCGTGTGGCCCTCGACGAGCGAGGGAGTGGTGATGGCCGAGCAGCAGAAGCCTGACTGGGCACGGGGGTTGGCGGCTGTCGGCCTTGCGCTGCTGATCATCGGTGCGATCGCGCGGTTCGCCGTGCTGCCGATGTTCATCGGTGGGCTCATCCTGCTGTGTGTAGGGGTTGCCACAGCCGGCCGAGGGAAGTCGGACGAGCCGGCTGACTCTGAGCGCGACCCGAACCGGCCCTGGCGCCGCAAGGCGAGCTGAGCTGGACCTCAGGTGACGTAGAAGCGCTGACTGGACAGGACCGGTTTCTCCGGCGGGGCGGTGATCTCTACCCAGGTTCTGTAGGCGCCAGGGTCGAGCTCTACGGCGCCGCCTGGGCCGACGAGGATGCTGGCGTGCGGGGTGCCGTCAACGGTCTGCCACTCGGCGTCGTGCCAGTCGCTGGCCTCCGGGCGCGCGCCGTCAGCGAGGACGGCGACGCGGACGCTGTACGACGTGGGGTCGTCGGTGGAGGTGATGGGGGTGAGGAGCTCTTCGAGGCTGCTGCGGTCCACCGGGCCCCCTTACGTCCGTGGAGTGCCGGCGGTCCAGGCAGGTGTACGCGTCCGTCCGGCTGCCCACAGGCTGTGGGGTGTTCCGACGGTGACGGTGTCGATGCCTTGGCCGTCCTCTGTGGTGAGTGACCGTGCGGTGCTGGTCTCGACGGCGACGCCGAGCACGGCGGTCTTGCCGCCGGTCAGCGGCTGGGCCGTCTCGCTGGCGCCGGCCGCAGTGAGGCTGCGGCTCGTGGAGGCGGTGAGGGCTTGTGCGGTCTCGCCTGTCGCCGCGGCCAGCAGCAGCGCCGCCTTGGCCCCGGTGAGGGTCTGCGCGCCGTCGGCCTCCAGTGTGATGCCGAGTGCTGTCGTCTTGCTGCCGGCCAGTGATTGGGCTGCGTCGGTCTCCGCGGCTGCAATGAGGGCGACGCCGGCGGTCACGTCACCAGCGGTGAAGTCGTCGAAGCGGATGGCGCTGGAGGAGATGGCGCGGAGGCCGACGCTGGTGCCCGAGGCGACTGTCGTGTCGGTGACGGAGACGCGCTCGATCCCGTTGACGTACCCCTTGATCGTCGACCCGACCGCCTGGATCTTCGCGACGTCGCCCGGTGCTGCGGCTGCCGCGTAGCTGCCGATGACGTTGAAGGTGCCGGAGACGACGCTGAAGAGCGTCCACTCGGCGCCGTCGTTGCGCCACAAGTAGCCGTTGCTGATGCCCGAGTTGCCGCGGCACCATACGCCGTGGCTCGCCGCGGTGGTGGCGGCGATCGTGACCTGCGCCGAGTGGTCGCTGCTGTCCATCGCGCCAGCCGCACGCAGGATGATCGTGCCGCCCGTCGAGCCCGGGGACAGCTGGCCGGAGACGATCGACCAGTCCCCAGTCACCTCGACCCAGCCGGCGCCCAGATCGGCACTGTCGGCGCGGTTGAAGTCGTCAGCGAAGGTGGCCACAGCGACCTCCCGCCCCCGTCGGTAAGCCGGCCGTCACGCGGTGGAGGTGGCGCGGTAGAAGTCGGCCACGGACAGAGTGAAGTTGTTGCCGTCGGGCGTGAGGCTGACATCGTGCTTCGTCAGCGGGATCAGGTCCGCGTCCGTGCCGGTGGTCGTGTCGGGGTCATAGCAGATGACGACGGCGCCCACAGCGCTGCCGGACGCGGCGGTCCAGGTGATGTCCGCGGAGTCGACGGCGACCCGGTCGAGGGTGTCGTCGACAGTCACGGTGACGGACGCGAGCGTTTTCCTGCCCATGCTGGTCTGTTCGTTGGACGCGCCGGCCAGGAGCGAGGCGAGGTCGTCGTAGTCGCGCATCGTCGCGTCGGAGACGAGGCCGGACGCTTCGAGGGGTACGGCGACGAGGGCGTCGTTGGCGGCCGGGAGGGCGGCAAGCGACGCGACACGCCCCAACGCGATCGTGAAGACGAGGTTTGCCATCGTCGGCTCCTTCCGGTGAATGCTTTAGCGCCTATGCGGCCCTGCGGTGGTCGGGCATCAGTTCCGGAATACCGCCGACCTTGAGTACCTTGCCGGTCCACTCGTCTCGTTCTGCAGCGACGAACTCGTGGGCGTCGTAGAGGACCTTGCCCCGCCCGTTGCCGTATTGGGCTATGCGCCCTTCGGCTCTCCAGCGGCGGATCGTGGAGGCCGGGCGGCCCGTGTAGTAGGCGAGGGTCTCGTCGTCGACGAGCGCGAGGCCTTCAGGCATGGTCACCTCCGCGGGAACGCGAAAGGCCGCCCATCATGGGCGGCCTTCGGGAGTCACAAAGTGTCCAGCGAAGCACACCTTACGCTCACGGACAGTTCGTTGCAAGCTTCAACTTTCCGGCTTGCTGTCAGCAGTCACAGTTGTCGGTCTTCTGAAGGCAGTCCCAGCAGCGCGGGCAGTCGCATCCGCACGCGCAGTCGGCGTGCTCCGGTCCGCCGCCGTGGCAGAAGCAGCCGGATTCTCCGCAGGGCATGTTGTCGCTCATGGATTCAGTTTCTCCTTATGCGGGCTAGCTGTTGACGGCTTCGCGAATGAGGTGCAGAACTTCCTCTAGGGTCCGCCCAGGCCGGTCGTTCCACGCGGGGTACGCCTCGCTGATCCCCCGCCGCCGGAGCACGTTCTGTATGGCCCGCCCGGCGGCGAGGGCGGTGTCCTCGTCGCCGTAGCCGAGCCGGTAGAGGACTTCCTGTGCGCCGAGGATGCACCGTCGGCCGCTGAGGGTCCGGAGTCCGCGGGGGTTCCATCCGTACTGCTGGATGACGAGTGCGGTGAGTTCGAGGTGCTGGGTGACAGTGATCTGGCGGCCGGCGCCGTGCAGGCGGCGGGCGGGTGTGAGGGTGAGGGCCCAGTCGGGGATGATCCGCCACAGCCGCCGCGGGGCGGTCAGGGCCGGCGCCGTGGTGCCGGGCTGGGCCGCGGGGGCGGTGAGGGCTTCGGCGACGAGCTGGTCGGTGGTCTTGGTGACGAGCGGGTGGGCGGTGCGCGGGGCTTGGTCGGCGAGGTAGGCCTCGATGTCGGCGATGAGGCTGGCCGCGTCGACCGTCAGGTCGGTCGGGCGGGTGGCGGTCGACGCGGTCATCTCGGATCTCCTTCGGGTGGTGGCAGGTGGTTGGCGAGGGCGTTAGCGCTGGCGGCGCAGCGCTTCGATCTCTCCGCAGTCGCCGCAGCGGTCGTCACATTCCTCGACGTGACGCCCGATGAGGACGTCAGAGACGGCGGCCGCGGCCCTTGCTCCCTTGGCGCCGGCGACTCGGACGCCGGTGTTGTGGAGGGCGATTCCGATGCGGTCGCCGATGCTCGGCTTGCTCATGGCTGGTCCCTTTCTGGGGTCGGGGCTGTCCCGGCTCCCCTCACCGCCCGTGCGTGTCAGGCGGATCGGGCAGCGGGCAGTCGGTCAGCGGCGGGCGAGGCGGTAGCGCTCGGCGAGGGCGTTGGAGGCTTCCATCGCGTGCAGGTCGCCGACGAGCTTGGCGGTGCGCTGGGCGTCTTCGGTGTAGGCGCTGTGGCTGTCTCGGGCGCCGAGGTTGGGAAGGTGGGTGGGCCGCTTGGTGAGGACTTCGCGTTCCTGGCGGAGGAGGCTCTGGGCGCTCATGCGTCCGCCGTGGCTGGGCGACTCGACCATGCGGTGACCCACCCAGTCCGTCTTGTTGGTGACGACCCACTCGCTGTAGGTCTTGCCGCGGTCGGAGTGCTCGTTGATGACGAAGAGGGTGTCGCCGGGCTTGATGTCGCGGAGGAACTTCTTCTCGCTGCCGCGGGTGGCCTGGTAGGTGGGCTGGAGGCTCATGTCGGGGTCCTTTCGGTGGGTGGGGTCAGGCGTGGTTGAGGGGCTGGGTGAAGACGGCGCCGCAGTGGGCGAGGAGTTGCGGGATGGTGATGGAGCCGGCGCTGGCGGTGTTGTCTGCGGGGCGGACCATGGGGCTGCCGAGGGCGCTCTTGTCGTTGGTGACGATGAACTCTGCGGAGAAGGCGTAGAGCCGGTCGCCGGGTTGGGCGTCGCGGGCGAGGGCGGCGGCGTCGGTCCGGGTGGGCTGGTAGCAGGGCTTGAGGTGCATGGCGCGGACCCCTTCCGGGGTGGGTGCATATTGGGTGATTTCGGGTGCTCGATGGCATGAGGGTGCCGCTAAGGCGCAGGTCAGGAGTGGTTGGGATGTTGCTCGGCAGGTGCTCGCGAGCAGGGTTCAAGCAGCGGCTAGCAGCGGAGTGAGCAGGGCCTGACCTGCGACTTAGCAGCTGCGAGCAGGCCCGAGCAGGGGGATGATCAGGGCATTACGGGCGGCGAGCGAGGGCCTGGAGGGTGTCGAGCTTGTAGCCGCGGGGGTTCTTCGCGCCGGGCATCTCGCCCAGTCCGCCGGGCTTGCCAGCGCCCGCCTTTTCCATGAGGTCGCGCAGGTCGCCAGCTTCCACGCCCAGTTCGTTCGCAAGGTCCTCCGTCCGCATCCGGGTGACACCGGCCTGGCGCATGACCGTGATCGCGTCAGCAACGAGCTGGGCCTCGGGCGGCACCTCGGCCGGCTTCCCGCGCTGGGCGGCGTACCCGGTCAGCGTGCCCGCGTCGATACGAAGCTGTCGGCCGCGCCTGCAGATGGCAAGGAAGTCGGGGAGGTCGATGACGTCGCCGCGCTGGGTGGAGTGGCCTTCCTCGGCGCCTTGGTCGAGGACGAAGACACCCTTGGAGTCCTCGGTGAGCAGGTGCGGCGCGGCGCCGTTGGTGACGGCGTCGCTGCCGAGGACCATCTTGGCGCTGTTGTCGCCCTTGACTCGGAAGCTGGCGCGCTTGACGCACACCTCGCGCAGGGCGGTAGGCACCGAGTTCGAGTCGGGCCGCTGGGTGATGAACATGCCCATGCCGCCAACGAAGCGGGCGACGCGGACGAAGCGGGCCATGGACTCGACCATGACGTCCTTGGCGGGCCGGGAGCGGGCTCCTTCACCGTCCTCGTCGTCGTTGGTCTTCACCTTCATGAGGGCGGCGGCATCGAGGAGTTCCTGCAGCTCCTCGACGATGACGAGGGTGGGTCCCATGCCGGGGCGCTGGGTCAGGTCCTTGGTGAGCTTGCCCTCGGGGCAGCTGGCCGGCTCTTCGCGGTACAGGCGGGTCAGCTCGGCGCCGACGCCCTGCATGTCGGCGATCGTCTCGTCGAGGACGTCGAGGACCTTCCGCACGGCGTCGGGGTCGGCGCCGACGACGTACTTGTCGGCGATCTCTTCCAGGGGTAGCCAGTCGGGGCTGACCTTGCCGGAGATGAGCACGATCCGAACGCTGGGGTCCAGGGCTGCCGCGGCGGCAACCAGACGGGCGAGGTAGGACTTGCCGTAGTATCAAGGGACTAAGGTTGGAGAGGTCAGGAGGCAGATCGCCGTCCAGGAAGGGGAGCCACCACATGGCCGAGAACGATCGAAAGTCTCAGACAGCTGACTACGTGACCGCGCAAGACCAGGGCCAACCCGACGCCTGGACCCTCGAAGCTGGCCAGCGAGGCGCCCAGCGGCTGGTGGAGGTAACCGAGGTGCCCGCCCCGCCGGAAGTAGCCGAGGCTCTCCGGCTCCGCCCTACAGACAGGGTGGTGGTCCGCCGGCGGCTCATCCTGATGGATGGCGCCGCAATCGAGCTCGCCGACTCCTTCTACCCCCTGACGGTCGCGCAGGGTACTGCGCTGGCCGAGAAGCGCAAGATCAAAGGGGGTGCGCCAACCCTGCTCGCGGAGCTCGGCTATCAGCCGCGCCACGTAGCCGAGGACCTGGAGTTCCGTGCCGCCGACAACCTTGAACGCACGGCCCTCTCCCTGCCGACTGGCGCAAGCGTTCTCGCTTTGCTCCGCACGACATCCACCGAAGATGGGAACCCCTACGAAGTGCAGCTCATGGTCATGAAGGCGCCCCGCCGCCTCCACTACGAGATCGAGGTCGGCTGACATGCCCGAGGCGCACGAGGACAAGCGGCCTCTCATCCAACGGATTGCCGCCGACATCCGCAAGAAGATCATGGCGGGCGACTGGGAGCCGGGCCGCAAGGCCCCGTCGAACGAGGAGCTGCAGCGCCTCTACGGAACGACGAACGTCACCATCCAGAAGGCCCTTCAGATCCTCAAAGACGAGAAGTTCCTTGAGGGGCGTGCTGGCGTTGGCGTCTTCGTTCGAAACGAGTACTCACAGACGATTACGCCCGCCCACTACATCGCGCCAGCGGCGGCCGGCCAGTCGCACCGCTGGCTGACCGAAGCCAGCAAGCGCCAGCAGCGCGGAAAGTACCGCATGTTGGAAGTGGCGGAGGTGACTCCACCAGCCGAGGTGGCGCGCGCCATGCGACTCGAAGCGGGTGGTAGCGCGATGCTGCGATCACGCATCGGGTTTCTTGACGACCGGCCTGCCGAGCTCGTCCACTCGTACTACCCGATCGAGCTTGCGCGCGGAACCAGGCTGGCTGATCGTCGACTCATCCCCGGCGGATCCCCGGCGCTGCTGGAGGAGATGGGCTACCCGACTCGTTCGCAGGACGACGTGGTGGCAGCGCGGCCAGCTACAACCGAGGAGTACGTGGCACTGGAGATCCCGCGGGATGTCCCGGTTCTGGAGGTCTTCCGTGTTGTGTACAGCGACGACGTGACCCCGATCGAAGTGACGGTGCTTGCGAAGCCCGCGCATCGGTTCAAGATGGGTTACCACATCGAGCTGCCCTGATCTTGGAGGCACTGGCGTGACCGAGCAGACGACTGAGCAGGGCATCTCGACGGCCATCATCACCGCTGGGGACAAGGTGCTGATGATCCGGCGTCGGGAGCGGGAGGGGAAGCTCCTGTGGGCGTTCCCGGGCGGCGGCATCGAGGCGGGCGAGTCCCCGGAGCAGGCCGCGGTCCGGGAGACGGCCGAGGAGGTCGACCTGGAGGTGAAGGCAGTCCGCTCGCTCGGTGAGCGCGTCCACCCGCAGACCGGCCGGCACATGTCCTATGTGGCCTGCGAGGTCGTCGGCGGCGAGGCGCGGGTCGCGGACGAGGAGGAGCTGGCGGAGGTCGCCTGGATCCGGCTGGGCGAGATCCCCGACTACGTGCCGTGGGGGCTCTTCGGGCCGGTGCAGGAGTACCTCAATGAGACGCTGGGCACCTGAGGCTGAACGCACAGAGAGCCGCCACCCAGAGGGGTGGCGGCTCTCCTGCATCTTCGCTGCTTGCGGCCTACGCCGTGCGGTGCTGTTGCCTGTAATGAACCCCACAAAGTCCACGTGCAAGGTGCTTACGGTCGCACTCTTCCATCTCACACTTACGCTCGACCCGGACATACTCAAAGAGGGGGTCCCCGTATGTGCGGAACTTCCAGTAGTGCTTCCTGCACCAACCTCTTCCTGCGACCGGACCATCGCATTCATCTATCCGGCAAGCGCTACGGGCCCTCGGCTTGGTCCCGAACTCAACCGCCTTCACGCGTGCTGTGTGGCTCACGCTCCATCCCAGCAGCGTCGCGAGCTGCTTGGTGGATGCCTCAGGATTCTGCTCCACTATGCCGCGCAACTGGATGCGGGACTTAGTGCTCACAACCCCGGCGAGGCCCCTTTCTCTGAGGCGCCTACGGGCGTTCTCTTTGTCGCAGCTTCGACAGGCGCGATGTCCGTTTACTCCTCGCCTAGTATTCTCCTCCGTGAACTCGTGGCCATGGAGGCAGTGAGTCTTGACATGGTTGAACGCTGGCGCAGCAACACCCCGAAGGATGTTCTCGCGTTGCGTGACCGGCTCCAAGTGATCGGGGCGGACGCAGAGGGGGACGCGACAAAGGTGATCAATTACGAGTCCTGCGTCGATCTCCCCGTTGACGAGAGCGTAGGAATACCGATGGGCTCCGGTGGCCCGATGCGCCTTCCTCCCACCCCAGGCGAACAGCCCGTATCCGTTCCGGGCGGGACCCTCCCATAGCCAGCAGGTTTCCGTCTTGGCAACCTTGCTCCAGAAGCGCTCGACGTCTGTCGGTCGTTTGGGGATGTGCAGGGGGTCGCCGTATCGGTTCCAGCGGTTGTAGTGACTCTTGCACCAGCCTCGGGCGTAGTGCCTCTGATGACACAGAAGGCATGTACGATCCGTCATGTCGACTCCTATCCAGTCGGCTTGCCCCGGGCGTCGTTGCGCCGACCCCGGGGTTCTTTAATTGTCGCTGCTCCAACCCCCTTATGGGGGCTTTTCCTATGCAGCATTCACTTTCTTTTCGCGGCGTCCAGTGAAACTCGACTCCAGATTGAGGAGTTCGCGTCGCCCATACTCGGTGCCACACTGTGAGCACTTGCGATCGTCGGTTGCGAGACTGATCAGCATCTCGCCGGCACAGTCGCCGGTGGCACAGTAGACGGTGAATTTGCGGGGGCCACGGTCGCCTGTGACGTATTGAGTGAGCCGTGCGTGAATGCCGTTGATGGTCGTGAGGTCGGTGGCGACCTCGGGGTAGTCCTCGCAGGCCCAGCGCAGGTTGTTGATGAGCGGGGTAACGGCGTGCCCTATTTCGCTGTGGTGGAGTTTGCGGCCGGGGGTGAATCCGAGGGCAATGAACCAGGCGTCGGCGACTGCCTGGAGTTCGGTGACCACGCCGCCGTCAGACATGTCGCTGAGGACGGGGATGCGGACGGGAGCGGGGGCTTCCCGTCCGCCGCTGGTGCGTGTGGTCTGACCGGTTCCCTTGAGGAGGCTGGCGAGGTTGTCGACCTGAGCGAAGAGGGCGGGGAGGGCTCGCAGCGTGTCGAAGGTCCGCTGCTCGCAGAGGCGGCACGCGTACCGGCCGACTTGGAGTTCGTCGTTGTACAGCTGACGGTGGCATCCGGTGCAGGTGGCGAGGTCGTTCACGGCGGTCTCCTAGCGGGTGGTGCGGCCGGCGAGGACGTGGACTTCGATGCGGGCGTCGCAGAGGGCGGCGATGCGGCTGGCCCAGGTGATCGTGAGTGGGGCCCGGCCGGTGAGCATGTGGCTCATGTGTTTGGTGCTGAGGCCCAGTTCGCGGGCCACTTGGGCTTGGCTGAGGCCCGCGTGCTGGAGTGCCGCTTTCAGTTGGGTGCGGAGGCAGATAGCGGGGTCGTGGTCCACGGCGGTCTCCGTTCGGGCTGTGGCGGGTCAGGTGGTCCAGCGGCGGACGGGGATGCCAGCTTTCTCGGCGAGATCGGCTGTGTGGGTGGCTCCGCGGCTGCCGTTGTGGATGAAGGCGTGGCAGATGTCGGCGCCGAGGGCGACCATCTCGGCGTTGCGGCGGAAGCCGGCTGCCCTGTCGAACTGTCCGTGGGGCCGCCAGTTGGCAGGGTGGCGTTCTTCGGTGATGCCGAGGGTTCGGCCGTGCATGCGGACCCACCAGGCGGCTTGGGCGTCGGCTCCGTTGGGGCAGGCTCCGTGGACGATGACGGCGGGCAGGTGCTGGTAGACGGCGGTGGCGAGGACGGCGTAGAGGCGGTCCATGTCGGGCCAGTCGCGGCTGCCGGTGACGAGGATCCGGTACGGCTGGGTCACGACTGCTCCTCGGACTGATCGACGGGCTGTTCGCCCTGGCGGACGACAAACGACTTCTCGCAGCCGTCGTTGGGGCAGTTGAAGACGTCGCCCCAGTCATGCCGGGGGCGCGGGACTTCCCTCAGTTCGACGCCGTCGGGGATGGCGCAGGACTGCTCGCAGTCGATGCGGTTGTTCACGTCTGCTCCTTCGGCTTGATGGCGTCGCGGATACGCTGGGAGATGTCTGGCGAGTCGGCGGCGAGTTCGTCGGCGAGCGCTTGAAGGCGCGTGATGGCTGCCTGGTCGTCGGCGCGGAGGCGCTCGACGATGGGCATGACGGCGTGGGCATCGCCGCGGTAGGCAAGGACGTCGTGGTGGTGAGCGTCGGGCCACTTGTGGGGCTGGGCGGCCCATTCATAGATGGCTGCGGCGATCTGGTCGACGAGTTCCTCGTCGGTGGTCTCGGCGCGGACGCATGCCTGCTCCTGGAGGGCAAGCACGGCGTCGGCGACGGCCTTCTTGCCTTCGACGGGGAGCCAGAGGCCGGCCGCGTTGAGCGCGGTGGAGATGGTGTCGAGGAGGACGGCGCGGGGGTCGGGGGCGGGATCGGTCATTTCGGTTCCTTTCGGCCGCCGTTGGCGGATCGGGAGGGCCGTGGGCCTCGCTGGCGCTTTCGCGGCCCAGCGTCGCGGAGTTCGTCTGGCGGCCCCCAGGCCGCGAGAGGCCCCTTTCCGGGCCGTCTCGGGCCTGTTCTGGCTCAGGGGCTAGGTGCGGCGGGCGGCCAGGTACTGCTTGACGTCCCTCGCGCTGCCTCCGATGAGGGGCCCCACGACTCCGGCGATCAGGTCGACTTCCTGCCGGGCTGTGTGGAGTGCGGTCTGCAGCCCTTGGACTTGCCGCCGGTTGGCGTCCAGGGCCCGCAGTTGCTCGCGGAGCGTCTCGGCTTCGGATGCGGTGAGGGGCCGCTGTTCGGCCGCGCTGGCGATCGCGAGGAGGGTGTCGAGATAGCGGCTCATGCGGCGGCGGTCTCCTGTCGGGGGTGGATGTGGTCGGCGGTGGCGAGGCCGGCGAGGACGGCGATGGCGACGGCGTGGGTGCGGTCGACGGCGCCGAGGCGGGGCTTGATGCCTGCGCGCCATTGGTCGCGGACGGTGTGGAGGCTGAGGCCGAGGTGGTGGGCGATGGCTTGGTCGGTGTGTCCGTCGGCGGCGAGGCGGACGATGTCGAGTTGCCGCGGGGACAGGTCCATCACAGGCTCCTGCAGACGTTGACGACGGGCCGGTGGGGTATCTGCGGCCGGGCGGGTGAGCGGCCGTGGTCGGCGGGCACGGTCTTGGCCCAGCGGCGGCGTCGGCGGTAGGTGCCGGCTTTGGCGTCGGCTTCGGCTTCCCAGCCGTCGGGCCAGAGCGGCTCTTGCGTGGCGGTCACGGCGCTCTCCTTGCGGGTGGGGCTGGGGGCGCGCCGGTTGGTGGCGCGCCCCGGGGGTTTGTCGGGGGTCTGTGGGTGTCAGGTGGTGGTCGGCCCGGTGGTGTGCGCGTCGAGGGCGGCACGGATGCGGTGGATGACGACGCCGTCCCAGTGGAGGAGTTCGGCGCGGATCTCAGCGACGGCTGCTTCGTATCCGGCGAGCTTGGCCTCGGCCTCCTTGGCGCGTTCGTCGGCGGCCATCGCGTCTGTGACGGCTCCGACGTAGGCGCGCTTGTTGCTGGCGCAGACGGCGCGAAGGGTTTCGCGCTCGTCGTACAGCCGGGTGAGTTCCGGGTCGGTGATGGTGTCGACGGTGTGCCGGGTCTGGGCGGGCTCGGGCTGGGTCACTGGTCGTCTCCCTGCTCGGTGTACTGGTGGGCGGCGCCTCGGAGGACGGCGTAGTAGTTGCCGGTCTCACGGAGGGTGGCGTAGACGACGCCCCGGAAGACCGGCTCGTCCTTCGGGTGGGGCTCGTCGTCGGGGTGGCGGCGGCCGAGGACGTAGCCCATGACGGCGGCGTCGCGGACGAGGGACCGTTCGCGGGGGGTGAGTTCGGCGAGGCGGGCGTCGATGTCCGCCTCTCGGCGTCGGACGCTCTCCTCGAAATAGGCGAGTAGGCCGGGCGGGAAGTCGGCGGGGCTGGGCTGGGTCATCGGCTGGTCTCCTCGTCGGCCATGCGGCGCAGGCACGTGCGGCAGGTGACGGGCTCGTCGTCGGGGAGCCAGTGGTCCCGCTTGTTGGTGGGGTATCCGCAGAGGGTGAAGCGTCGTTCCGCGCCGGGGTGGGCGGCGTGGGCGAGGCGCCCGCTTCGCAGCTGGACGCGGTCGTTGGGCTGGGTCATCGGGTCTCGTCCTCCTCGACGGTCCACGTGGTCGTCTCCCGCACGACGCGGGTGGGCATGTCCGGGTAGCGGGCCTGGACCTGGGAGCGTCGAAGCTGCGCAGTCTCCCAGTCCTGGCTGTAGCTGGAGACGGGGTTCCACTCGTCGGCGTCGTGGCCCTGGATGTGCCACCGGTGCTGGGCGGGCCGGGCTTCGTTGGCCGGCTGGGCGGCGTCCAGCCCGGCAACGGGGCGCAGCTCCTCGACATGGCGGCACGCGGCAACGAGCTGGCCGATCAGCTTCTGCCGGGTGACAGGGTCCTGCACGCCTTGCTGCATGGCGTCGTGGAGGATCGTGATCGCCTCCTCCATCCGGCGGGAAGGCAGTTCGTCGGTGGGGCAGCCACATCCCCAGTTGTGGGTCTCCGGGGTCAGGCACATGGTCGGCTGACCGATGGCGCGGTCGGGGTTGGTGAGACAAGTCGCCGGGTCAACGCCGTCGCAGTTGCCGCAGACGTGGGTGGCGGCCGAGTGCTCGGTGGCCATGTGGCGGATGAACTGCTGGGCCTCGTCGGGGGTGGGTCCGTGCCGTCCGTCGGCGATCCACGGCGCCGTGTCCGGCTGTCCGGTCTGGCGGGCGGCGTCCCGGATCCCGGCGGCGGCGGGGATGAGGACGTCCCGTCCGCACTCGTGGCCGTACTCGCGGCCCCAGGTGCAGATGCCGCCGTCGGGGAGGTCGTCGGAGGTGAGCGGGGTGAAGCCGGGCCAGTCCTGCTTGTGCGCGCGGCAGAAGAGGAGGTCGGGTGCGTAGACGCTGCGGTAGGCGACGACGGTCTCGGTGTCCGGCTGCTGTCCGCCGGTCTGGCGGGCGGCGTCCCGGATCCCGGCGACCACCTCCTCGACGCGGTCCAGGGGGACGTACACGGCGACGCCGTCGTTGACCCGGATCGCGACCTCGGGGCCTGAGGTCGTGGCGGCTTGGTGGACGACCAGTGCGTCGCCGGTGTGGTCGCGGTACTCGAAGGTCATGGTGGGCTCCTGACTGTCAGACGGGCTGGGCGAGGGCACGGCAGCCGATGACGGTGCCGGACGCGTTGCGGACCTCGGCATACGGGACGAGGAGGTCACTGCGCCGGGGCGCCAGGGCCAGGGCGACGGGCAGAGACACGACGTACCGGTAGCCGTCCTGCTTACGAGGCAGGTTCTCGGAGTGCCCGTACTCAACAAGCTCTGTGCCGTCCGCCTGGGTGCCAAGTTCGATGGTGGCGAGGCGGGCGGGAACGGGTTCGGGGTCGATGACGTACTTGAGTTGGAGGTCGAGGTCGTCGTTGCCGTCCTCGCGGGCCCATTCGTAGACGCGGATGGGGTGCGGGGTGAGGTTGCGGATCACGTTTGCTCCTGGTGGGTGGGCCGGGCCGTCACGGGGACGACCCGGCAGACGGCTGGGGTCAGGCGGACGGGCGGGTGTTGTGCTCCGGGCAGGCGGTCCCGCCGTTGAGGTCGTCCCAGCCGAGGGCTTGGCGGGCGTTCTCGGCGTCGTCGCGGGTGTCGTAGTCGCCGTCCATGACGCCGAAGCAGGCGTCGCAACGGACCTGGTAGGTGGCGGTGATGGGCATGGCGTGCTTCTGTCGGTTTACGGTGGGTGCCTGGCCCTCCCCGCACTTCGACTGCGGGGAGGGCTGCGGCATGGGTCAGGCGGCAGCGAGGGCGTCCGCGACGGTGTAGCCGCGGTAGGTGAGCGTCGGGGCCAAGCGGCAGGCGTGCTGGACGGCGGTGTCGTAGTCGAAGGTGTGCGCCTTCTTCCACGCCTCCTCGGCCGGGTCGTCGTCCTCGGTCCAGCCGGGCTCGTACTCCCAGCCGCCCTCAGTGCTCCACCACTTCAGGCCGTGACGGACGGCGAACCGGCCGCCGCCTTTGTGGACGACCCGCGCGGTGAAGGTCCAACGGTCGCCGTGGCCTTCCGGGAGGCAGGAGACCAAGCATCCGGTCGGCTGGACGAAGGGGACGGGCTCGGGCTGCTCGGTCACGGTGTCTCCTGGGTGTGTGGTGGTGGCGGGTCAGCCGGCGGCGGGGGTGCGGAGGGCGGCGAGGAGTGCGGCCCGGTTGGCGGCTTGCTGTGCGGGCGAGGTCGGCATTCGCTCGGGCCGGTAGTCGCGGACCTGGCCGGTCGGCACCTCTTCGGCGTACAGGCGGTCGAGGGCGCTGATGGCCCTCCGCGTCTCGTTGGCGGTTCCTCGGCCGCAGCGGAGGCGGTGGGCGATGGAGGCGTCCGTGTGGCCGGCGTGCACGAGGCTGGCGATGTCGGGGCGGATCTTCACGCGGCCATCTCCTCTGCTTCGAGGAGGCGCCGGTTGTGCACCTGGTCGGGGAGCGGGAAGCCGTCGTTGTGGCAGGGGGTGCCGGGGGCGACCTGGCAGTGGGGGCAGCAGGCGGTGGTCTCGGCCCAGGCTGCGATGCGTTGGGGGTGGGGCTTGTTGAGGGTGCGGCCGTTGGCGGGGATGCGGCAGGGCCGGTGGGCGGCGGCCCCGCAGTGGGGGCAGGCGACGGACCGGGCGGGGTGCTGGCCGGCGCGCATGAAGTGGCGGAGCTCGACGGGCATCGGGGCGTTGGGGCGGATGGTCACTGGTCCTCCTTCTTGGCGGGCGGGGTGCAGCCGGTGCAGCCGCAGATCTGGCCTTCGTCCATGAACTCGGGGTGGTCGGCGGTGGTGAGCCACTGGCGGTACTCGTCGAGGGCGCGGGTCCAGTCGGCTGCCGTGTGCCGGGAGGGCTGCCGCTCGACGGGGGTGGTCCCGGTCGGCCAGGCGCCCGGCGCGCGGCCTGTGGGGCGCCTGACGGGCTTCGGGGCAGGCTGCTGGCGCCGCGCCTTGCCGATGTCGATCTGGGCCCGCAGGAGGGCACGCAGGCCGCCGTCCTCCTTGCGGATCGCGGCGATGTCCTCGGGGGTGAGCTCACTCATCGGGCGTCTCCTCTTCGACGATCTCGGCGTCAGGGATGGCCTGTTCCTCAGCGATCCGCTGCAGTGCGCGGCGGGACGCTTCGCGGATGCGGTCTTCCTCGGCGGCCTGCCGGGCCGGGTCGGGTGCCGCTTCGCCTGCTGCGACACGGATTCGGGCGGTGTGCGGCTTGGCGAGCGGCTTGCCCAGCGGGTGCTTGGCGGTGGCGACGGGTCCCTTGCACGGACGGCCGAGTTCGGCGGAGCAGGCCGGGCATACGACACCGAGGGGGCCGGGGCGGCGGACGGTGTCGGCGAGCCGGGGCTGCGGGATGGTGGCGTCCTCGTCGGGCACGGTTCGGTTGCCCTGCCAGCCGCGGCCTTCGAGTTCGGCCTGAACTCCGGGGTGCGGTCCGCCTTCGAGCTGGAGCCTGCCCGTGGGGGCGGGGAATCGTCCGCTGGCGATGGCTTGTACCTGGCCGCGGTAGCGGGCGAGGTACTCGGCGGTGGTCTCGTTGGCGATGGGCTCGTACTGGAAGTTCTCCAGCCGGGCGGAGCGGATCTTCGACCGGAGCGTGCGGACGTGGTGCGGCAGGATCCACAGCCGCTCGTTCGGGTTCTGCGGCGGGGTCGTGTAGTAGGCGGCGACGGCGGCCTTGGTGTCGTTGTCGAGCGGCACGTCGTACAGGGCCGAGGCCCACGACTTGGCGGCGACGATGGACGGCTGCCGGTTATCGAAGCCAGAGCAGTGGCCCAGAAGTTCGGCGGCCTCGTCGGCGTTCATGCAGGGTCTCCTTCCTGGCGGAGCTGTTCGGCGAGGGCAAGCCAGCCGGCGACCTTCGCGTCGGTGCCGACGAGGGGCTGGCCGGTGGGCAGTCGGAAGACGTTGCCCGAGGGCTGGGACGTGGCGTTCATCGCCTCGTTGACGAAGCTGGGGATGGCGGAGGGGGCAGAGCCCTTACGCATCCAGCGGCCGAGACCGGCCCGAATGTCGTCCGGTTCGATGCCTTCGTCGAGGAGCTTCTTGATCTGCTTGCTGGTCTGACCGATGACGTTGCTCGGAGGCCGCTTGTTCACCCGGCTCAGCCACTCGCCGACGATCGTCTGGGTGTTGGCCGTCTTCTCGGTGTCGACTCCGGGGGCGGCTTCTGCCGCTCCGACGAAGTCGGCTTCGGTGACCACGACGATCTCGCTCTGACCGACTTCCTCAGCGACCCCCTCTTCTTCTGGGGCTGGGGTAGGGGTAGGGGCAGGGGCAGGGGAATGCGCGCGTGACGCGCCCGCGCGCCCGCGCGTAGAGGCTTTCGGACCCCCCTCCTTACCCCCTTCGGAAGGGGTATCGGAGGGGGGTGCCGAGGGGGGTCCGGAGGGGGTTGCGGAACCCCTTCCGGAAGGGTCGGGCGTGAGGGTTCCGAAGGCCTTGTGGAGGGCTTGGATGTGAGCGGCGACCTGAGCCCGGATGGAGGGCCCGTCCTCGCCGCGGTACTTCGTCGGGTCGTTGCTGAGTTCGTCGAGCGGGATGCGGTCCATCTCGTCGAGCAGGGCCCGCTGGAGGTGCTTGGAGGAGATCTCCAGGGCCCCCGATACGGCGGCGCCCATGACCTTCGGCTGCTTCCAGACGCCGTCGTTGCGGATGAACGAGCGGATGAGGAGCTCCTCGGTGTCCTCGTCCATGACGACGAACCGGGTCTCTTCCAGGGCCTGGAGGAGCTTCTCCAGTTCGGCGGAGGTGAGGCCGCGCGCCTTGCGGGACCAGCGGCGCAGGGTCAGGTCGAGGAGGCCGGCGTGGTTCAGGTTGGGCTGGGAGATGAGGAACAGGTAGAGGCGCTGTTCCCGCTCGCCGAGTGCGAGGAAGTCGGCGTCCTCCCAGATGCTGGTGAGGATCCGGCCGTGGCCACGTGCCATGGGAGGTCTGCTTCCTGGAGTAAGAGGTGGGTGGTCTAGGCGGCGGCTGCGAGGCGGGGTTGGGCGTGCCGTTCGATCTGTTCGCCGGTGACGGCTTCGACGAGGGCGCAGACGAGGACTTCGGCGGCGTTCGGCGTGACGGCGTTGCCGTACTGGCGGACCTTGTCGCGCTTGGATCCGAGGACGATGTAGTCGTCGCTGAAGGACATGGCCCGGCCGATCTCGTGCGGTTCGAGCATCCGGAACAGGACGTCGTCGATGCGGATCTCGCCCTGGACGAGGGCGTACCGGTCGCGGGTGGTGAGGGCGCCGATCGGCTCGTGCACGGAGCGGGGGGTGCCGTTGCCGTAGTACGGGATCAGCATGTGCTCGCTGGTGCCGTCGGGGGCGACGAGCCCGTGGTGGTTGCCGGATGCGGTGACGGTGGCGAGGGACTCGGACACCGGCCGGGCGACGGATCCGCCGCCGCGGAGCTCGGCGATGAACGGCAGCCACGCGAGCCCGGTCTCGTTCCGCGTCGTCATGGCACGCAGCGGGCCGTGCGCAGATGCCGCGCTCTTTCCCTCCCGGCCTTCGACCGGGACCATCAGCGGCGGCACCATCAGGGCATCGTTCTCCCGCGTGGTGCGGGCCGGCATTGGCTCCGCCACGGACACGGCCGCGTCACGCCACGTCCCTCCGGCCGGGACCATCATCGGCACCGGCCGAGCGAACTTCTTCAGCCCGGCCTCGATGCGGGCGATGGTCTTGTCGGCAAGGGGCTTGGCCCGGTCTCCGATCCGCTGCCCCGGGGGCAGTTCGTCGGTGGGGCAGCCACATCCCCAGTTGTGGGTCTCCGGGGTCAGGCACATGGTCGGCTGACCGATGGCGCGGTCGGGGTTGGTGAGA
>NZ_JBWKCA010000023.1:0-54060 GCF_056436715.1 Streptomyces sp. NPDC043176 | reverse complement strand
TCGGCACCGGCCGAGCGAACTTCTTCAGCCCGGCCTCGATGCGGGCGATGGTCTTGTCGGCAAGGGGCTTGGCCCGGTCTCCGATCCGCTGCCCCGGGATGGACCAGTCGATCGCCACGGCGGCCGGGAGGGCTTCGGGCTCGACGATCTGGTTGCGGCAGGAGGTGTTCGGGCAGCGGTAGACGTACTGCTGGCGGTAGCGGCCCATGTCGCGCTTGGGGTCCTTGAACACCTGCATGGCCTGCACGTGGGTGTCGCAGCCAGGGCACCAGGCGCGCGGTCGCAGCCACTTGTCCCAGTCGGGGGTGCGGCCGAGGGACTCGTGCCAGTAGCCGACGTACAGCCGGTCGCGGGACTGCGGCGCGGCGTGAACGGACCGCGGGTCGGCGTGCATGCTGTTGAGGGCGATGATCCGGGTGCGGTAGCCGAGCTTGTGGATCTCTCCGATCCACCGGTCCCACTGGTCCCAGGCGCGGACGTCGGTGACGTTCTCGACGATGCCAGCCTTGACGAGGCCACCGCGCTCGATGACGCCGCGCAGGTACAGCGGGACCTCCTCCATCAGGGCCCGGGACTCCTCCTCGGCGGACGGCTCGTCGTCCTCGTCGGTGGCGGCGAGGAGGTCGAGGAGGCTGCCCTGCATGGCGCCGACGAAGTCACGCTTCTTGCCCTTGGCGACGGACCAGTTGGTGCACTCGGGGCTGGCCCAGAAGATGTCGGTGACGGGCCAGTCCCAGACGGGCGCCTTGCGGATGTCGCCCTGGTAGTGGCTGGTCGTGGGGAAGTTCGCGGCGTGCGATTCGATGGCGAGGCGCCAGTGGTTCGCAGCGCGTTCGACGCGGACGCCGGGCACTGCGTGGACGCCCTGGCTGGAGCCGCCGGCTCCGCAGAACCAGTCCATGACGCTCAGAGCGTCGTTGTCGTGGCGGGACATCAGGCGGCTTCCTTTCGGGGCGTGGGGTGCCGGAGCAGTTCCTGCTGGAGGTGGTTCCGGGTGATGCCGATGCGGGCTGCGGCGGTCTCGTAGTCGGCGCCGAGTCGCATCAGCTCGCGGGCGTCTTCGGCGATCGCGGCGCCGCGGTTGGACGCTTCGGCGCGGGCCCGGCCGAGGGCGCGGTAGCGGTCGGCAGGGCTGAGGCCCTTGCGTTCCTGCAGCCACTCGTCGTGCGCTGCCTGGCAGGGCTGGCAGGTGGGGATGTGCTCCAGCCGGTGGGTCCACCATCCGCGGTCGCTGCCGCAGAAGCCGGTCCAGTCCGGGTGCGCGTCCGGGTCGTCGATGGTGTCCGAGTCCCAGCCGTCGGGTCCGGTCCAACCCTTGGAAGTCGCTGCAATGCGGGCGGGGTTGGATGGCCCAGGGGTGGTCTCGTGCTTGCTGTAGACCTTGGCGAACTTCTCGGCCAGAGGCCGGTCTACGGCTTCGACCGTGCCGTTGAGGATTTCGTAGATGTGCCGGTTGGAGCACCCGGTCTGCTCGGCCGTCCACTGGATCGTGTAGCCGATTCGGGCGAGGGCCTTGATGCGACGGATGGTTCCGATAGGGGGCACCCGCGGGCTGTCTTCCGGATTTACGGCGAGCAGCCGCAGCGCGTTGTCGTGCTGGACCTTGAGCTGGCCGGCGAGGATGTAGCGGATGGCGCGGTCGGAGACGAGGCTGGTTTCAGCGATGCCGAGCCGGGTCCATCCGGCATCGATGCAGGCGCGGATGTGGGCTGCGACGTGGGGGCCGTTGACGAGTCCGTCGATCCCTTGCTGCTTCCGGAGCGCCTTTCGCTGGCGGAGGATGCGTTCGGCGGTGCGCTGGGTAGCGGTGGTCACTGTCCTGTCTCCTTCCGGTCGGGCTGTCGTGTGGGGAGGGTCCAGAGGGCCTGGCAGAGTTCGAGGGATTCGACGGCTTCGCGCATGCGGCGCGTGGCCCGCCAGCTATCGAGGTCGGCGAGGATCTGGACGCCGGCGCGGTACCGCAGCCAGATGCGTTCCTGGCGGCACCGGAAGTCGCGGTAGCTCATGCCGCCGGCCTCGCCTGCTGGGCCCGGGTGCGGCGCTGCTCCGCTATCAGCCGGCCCTTGATGGACATCCGCCAGATCGCGATCCGATGGCCGTGGGTGGAGTCGAGCGTGGAGGGCACGACCCGGCCGGTGTGCTCGATGATTCCGGCGACGCGCAGCGAGTTGATGACGGCGCCGAGGAA
Organism: Streptomyces sp. NPDC043176; assembly: GCF_056436715.1. Taxonomy (NCBI): domain Bacteria; kingdom Bacillati; phylum Actinomycetota; class Actinomycetes; order Kitasatosporales; family Streptomycetaceae; genus Streptomyces; species Streptomyces sp. NPDC043176. Next base: position 51,872 of record NZ_JBWKCA010000023.1, on the reverse strand, counting down.
ACCGTGCGACATCTCCGGCAGCACGTCGCGCAGGCAGTTCGCCGAGAACTCGTCGTGGCGGGTGCCGTAGTGGAAGACGGCCTGCTCGACGAGGAACCGGTCCCACGAGGACTGGTCGGCGATGTCTTCGAGCAGCAGGTCCTTCTCGGCGGAAGCGAGACGCTCGGCCGGGGAGAGGCGGCGGGTCATGAGGGTCCTTCCGATCGAGGCTGGGGCTACTGGACGTTCTTGAGGGCGAGACCGCGGGTGCGGATGTAGTCGCCGAGGGTGGTGGCCGTGCCGGTCGCCGGGTCGAGGAGCGGCGTGGACTGCAGGCCGCGGGAGTCGACCTCCGCACGGAGCTGGCCGAGGTCCTCGAACGTGGCGTCCTCGGCGGTCGCGCGGTCGATGTAGGCGGCGGGGTCGATGCCGGTCGCGCCGTCGTTGAGCCAGTCGAGCATCGTCTTGGCGATGTCCGCCCCGTCCGGCCGCTCGAGCACGAGGGCGTGCAGCTGGGGGCAGCGGGACTTGATGATGCTGAGCCGGTTGTCGGTGTCCATCTGGCCGACGACGTCGAACTCGTACTCCACGCCGCGGCGCTGTTCGGGACGGGTGCCGAGCCGGACGGGCTCCTTGCGGCCGTTGGCGTTGGTCTGCAGCGACCACTCGGTGTGCGCCCGCATGGTGGCGACGACATGTCCCGGGTACGACAGGAGGGCGTCGACCATGGCGTTCTGAAGGGGAGTGCCTTCCTTCCAGCCGGCGAACGTGTTCCCGCCGAACCCCTTCTTCGCCGCCTTGTCGACCTGCTCGAGGGTTCCGTCGGTGCCGGACCAGAAGTGGCTGAGGGAGTCGACGAGGACGGCCTCGTAGCCGCCGTTCGCTGCGGCGGCGAGGGCGCCGATCAGGTTCTGCGGGTGAAAGGTGTGGAGCTGGAGGGTGTCGAAGGTGACGCCGTTGATGCCGGCGTACTTGGAGGCCGCGCCCCGCTCGGTGTCGATGACGGCGAACCGGTTGGCGAGACCGTGGGCGATCCGCAGGCCGGTCCACGTCTTGCCGCTGCCGGACACTCCCATGAGGGCGAGACGGGCCTTGGCCTTCTCGCGGGTGGCGGGCGCGAAGGAGAAGTCGGTCTGGGCGGCGGCCGCCGGGGTCTTGGGCTGGTTGACGTGGTCGCTGATGCGGGACACGGATGGCTCCTATCGGGCGGGCTGGAGGGCGCGGGTGGTGCCGTCTTCGTGGGCGGTGCGGTAGGCGATCCGCCGGCCGAGGTGCAGGGCGTTGCGGCCGTTGCCGAGGGCGTCGAGCAGGAGGGACTTGGCATGGAGGTGTTCGGCTTCGACGGCCTTCAGCTGCTGGTGGGTGACCTCGTAGCGGGAGGCGACGGGGCCGGGGATCTCGACGTCGATCTCGTCGAACCGGTCGGCCTGGCGGCGGATCGTGTCGTAGGTGCCGTGACTGTCGTCGATGTCGGGACGCTGGCCGTTGCGGACGCTGTCGAGGAATCGTTCGGCGGCTTCACGCATGAGCGTGGCGTCGGCCTCGTCGTACTCGACGACGTACTCGCGGTAGTCGTGGCCGGAGATGAGGACGGCGACGTGGCAGGTGCGGAGGCCGAGAGTGTCGAGCTGCCACTGGATCTGGCAGTAGTAGTGGAGGGGGACGCCGTTCTCCCAGCCTTCGCCGGTGGGGCTGGTCTTGACCTCGAGGAGTTCGACTACCGCGCCTTGGCCGGTGGTGAGGATGCGGTCGGGGGTGGCTCGCTGCCAGGCGCGGTCGCGGTGGTGCCAGGTGCCGGTCGACTCGACGCAGTAGCCCTCGTGCTCGTCGGTCCACTTCTCGGCGACGGCCTGCTCGAGGCGGTTGCCCCATTCGACCTGGGGGGTGGCGACGAACGGCGGGACGGGCAGGCCGCTCTTCTTGTGCCAGAGAATGAAGGGGTTGGACCACGGCGAGAGGTTCATGACCGCGGCGATCTCGGTAGCGGTGATGCAGAGCCCGGCGCGGGCCTTGTCCCAAGCCGCGGTACCCGGGGTGAACTCGCCGAGGAGGATTCCGGTCGGCGGCTGGGTGGCGATCACGCGGCCACCTCGCCCCGGGCGATGGCCGTCAGGTTGCTGACGCCCTTGGGGTCGTACTGGATCGCGGCGACCGCGGCCCCGTACTCGGGGAAGGCCTCGGAAAGGCGGAAGAAGTGCTGCTCGTCGGCGGTGGCGAAGGCGGCCAGGAGGTGCGTCGTGAAGCTGCCCGCCTGGTAGCCGCCCTGCCCGAAGTGGAAGAGGACGTGGTTGGCGACGTTCGGGGTGATCCTGCTGTCCATCTGGTGCTCCTGAGGGTGTGTGGGGCCAGGCCCGCCCCGTTGCTGGGGGCTGTGGAGCGGGCCTGGCTGGCGCGGAGCCGGGGGGAGGCTCGACGCGCCGGTCTGTGAGGTTGTGGTCTTGTCCCGCCGGCCTGCCGGTGGTGGCACGTCAGGCCGGCGGGCGGTCAGGCGGCGCGGGGGCCGGTGATGGGGAGGAGCATCTGCGCCTGGTAGCTGGCGGAGACCTCGGGGAACTGGTGCTTGGCGATGAGGTGATCGGTCATGTCCTCGACCGCGATCCGGGTCGTGGTGATGTACGTGTGGTGGGTGCAGTTCGGCGCCGGGCAGCGCAGGTAGGCGCTCACGCTGCGGCCTGCTTCCGGTGCTGGCGGCGCTTCTCGACGATGGCCGCCCCCCGCCCGCCCCGTGCGGCCCGGAACTCGCCGCCGACGGCCTCGACCTCGTCGATGACCTTCCAGATGACCGAGTCGTCGATGGCGCGGAGGGTCTCCTCGGAGCAGGTCCAGTCGGTGACTCCGACCAGGGCGGTTGCGGCGGACTGCGCGTCGTCGAACCGGTCGAACACTCCGATCAGGAATCCGGAGCTGTGGGTGAGGTGCTGTTCCCCAGAGAAGGGGCCGAGGCCGTGGACGATGAGGCCGGGGGCGTCGGTCTCATAGGCGGGGACGGTCAGCGTGGAGCCGGCGCCCATGTCGAGGGTGATCGTGTCGGTCATCGAGAACTCCGATTGAGGTGACGTCCCAGGGCCAGCAGGGCAAGGGATGCGGCGGTGGTGGCGGCGAGCTGGAGCCAGGCCCGGGTCATGCGGCGTCCTCCGGTCCCAGCACCCGTGCGGCCCACGTGTCGAGGTCTTCGACGTGGCCGGCGGCGATCGACGCGGCGTAGTCGGGGTCGACGGTGCGCGGGGCCCGGACCGGCTCCGGCTCGACCCGCGGGTCGCACAGGAGGGCGGACAGGATCGTCGTCTGCGGGGTCACGGCCGTTCCTCCCCGACGTACAGGAAGCGGTAGAGGGCCTGCTGCAGGTCGCTGATGTCGCGGCCGTCCTTGAGGGGCGGGTACCCGTGCGCCTCAAGGACCTTGGCGATGTCGTAGGTGAGGCCGAAGGTGAAGCGGGACTCGCCCTCCGGGACCGGACTGATCGGGTAGGCGCGATCGGTCACGACGCCACCACCTTGGGCGCGGCAAGGCCGGCCAGCCCGTAGCGGGTGAGCTTGTCGTAGCGGCGGATGCCCCAGACGATCGCGTGGCAGGACCACACGTAGTGGTAGTCGAGGCTGTCGACGTCCCACTCAGACAGATCGTCGAAGTCGAAGCCGCCGGTCTCGCGGATCTGGGCCTTGTGATCGTCACCCTGCGGGTGAACGCCCCACTTCCAGTGCACTGCGGAGTCATAGTCGTCGTGGTCCTCGCCGCCGCCGCACGAGCATTCGGTGCGGTACGTCTTGCCGTGCTCGAACTCGTCGAGGACACGGAAGGCGCTCTGTTTGTCGTCGAGCCACGGGCTGCCGAGGACTTCCTCGTCGACCGCCTCGCGCAGGCCCTCAGGCGCCCAGTCGTCCCGGATGGCCTCCTCGACGCGCTCGTTGACCGCCGCTACGAGCTTGTCGCGGTCGTACTTGGCGACCGACGAGGCGCCGTTGACGAGCTTGCTCGCCCATCGGTCGGGCTGGAACCGGCGCCCGGTCTGGCTGCGGAGCCAGACGAGCATGTCCTCGGTGTCGCTGCCGTACCGCTCGAAGTGGAACGAGCCGTGGCTGCCGGCGACGAGCAGGTTGTACGGCCAGGTGACGATGACGACGCGGGTCCAGTTCGAGGCGAACTGGATGTGACGGTGCACGCCGTCCTCGCGGAGGAAGGTGAGGCTGATGGCGGAGTCGCTTGCGAAGTGCTTGGCGACCTTGTCGTAGTCGGTCACGCCGACGCTCCTTCGCTGATGATGTCGACGTGCTCGAGGCTGATGCCGCCGGCGTAGCCGTGGACGGACACGACGGGCTCGCCGTCGCCGAGGATCCAGGCCGGGGTGCGGGTTGTACTGACGACGCGGGTCTTGGCGGCGAGGACGGCGTTGTACTCGGGCCGGACGCTCGGGTAGGCGATGACGCGGGTTCCGATCGGATAGCGCGAGTTGAAGTCATCGGCAGCCTGCTGGCCCTTCCGCTTCTCCGCGTCCTTCTTCGCCTGGATCTCGGCGGCCCTGGCCTGGTGCTTCGCCTCGATCTCGTCCCGGTTCTGGGCGATGATCTCGCGGGCGTCGTCGAGAGTGACGCCGGCGTCGAGGAGCGGCTGGCAGGGCCAGGCGATCGAGTAGTCCCAGGCGTCTTCCGGCGTGCAGTGGAGGCAGTAGAAGCCGCCGAAGATGAGCTCGTCCCAGTCGTGGAGTTTCAGGAGGTCGTCTCGGGTGTCGCTCATCGGGTGCCTCCGGGGGTCCAGCCGGGGTACGTGTCGGTGGTGGAGCAGCGGTCGCCGTGCTCGCAGGCGAGGCGGGCGAACAGTGCGTCGGCCGGGTCGAGGAGGTGGGCCTGCTCGGCGAGGCAGCCGGCGAGTTCCTGGCGGGTCATCGACGCCTTCAGGTCCGCAGCGAGGGTGGCGAGCGGCACGTCCAGGCGCTCGATCGGGTTGACGGTCATCGGGCACCGCCTTGGGCCTTGTCGAAGCCGAGCAGCGGGCCAGCGATGTCCTCGACAAACACGAACTTCTTGCCGTCCTCGTTCGCCCAGGTCCGCGTCATGGCGGCTTCGTGGAGGCGAGCTTCCAGCTCGGCGACCCGGGCCCGCAGTTGCTGCAGTTCCGGTGCCCGCTCGGACAGCGTCTCGGCGGAGCGGTCGTCGATGTACTCGTCGAGGTCGCGGGCCGCGATCGTGTGCCCCTTCGACATCAGCCAGTCGGCGGCCTTCTGGAGTTCGTCGCGGGCGCTCATACCGCGCTCCCGGGGGCGACCGCGAAGTTCGGGTTGTAGGCGCCGAGGGTCTTGTTCACGCGGGCCAGCCGGCCGAGCGCGGTCTCGAAGTCCTGGCGGTCCTCGTCGCTGGCGAGCGGGCGAAGCCGGCCGATCTCGCGGAGCTCACCGACAGCGTCGATCTCGGCCTGCAGAACCGGCCGCGGAATCGTGGTGCCGATCAGCGCGACGACGGCGTCCGGGATCGGGACGGGCACCAACTGGGGGTGCGTCTGATTGAATCGAGGCATGGGAAGCCCCTTTCACTACGTCATGGTTGAGGGGTAGTACCTAGGGCCGGCCGTCGGGCTCTGACCTCCGGCGGCGGCCCGCATACCGCTCTAGGCGGCGAGGGGGGCGTTGAGCGGCTTGCGGCCGAGGCCCTGGCGGCCCCGGCGCGGGGTGGCCCCCTTGGGCGGCGCGACGAGACTGTCGTCGAGGATGGCCTGGCGGTCCGCCTTCGTGGTCATCACCGTCCGGCCCGGCTTGCGCTTCAGGCCGAGGCTGTCGAGCCTCCGGCGCACGGTCTTGACGCTGCAGCCGAGTACGTAGGCCGCCTCCTGGACGGTCATGATGTCGGCGTTCAGGTCCTTGGGCTCCTGCGGCGTCTCGTACTTCTGGTAGCGCTCGTACCTGTCACCAGGCATGTCACTCCCTGTCTTTCTCTCCCCTGTCCGGGGAAGGCTGGGCTTGCTCGGCTGCTTCGAGAGCGTCGAACAGGCGCTTGTGGCGGGCCGGGCGCATACGGGTGCGGGACCCGGTTTCCAGGTGGCTGAGGTACGACCGGCTTATGCGGGCGGCGGTGGCAAGGTCGTCAATTTCGAGACCTGCGGCCTTACGCCGTTTGCGCAGCTCCGGCCCGTCCACCGGGATAGTGGTTGGGGGTTGGTGCATGCCTTGAAGGTAGACCTAGTTAACCCCTCATGTCCAGCACTAGTTGGACCACAGACGCACCGAGTTGGACACCGAGTGCCACCTAGATGGCCATCAGGGGGTGTCCGGTCTCGCTTAATGGCGCCTTAGGGGAGGGTCAAGATTTGCGTCACAGTGCGCCCTGGTCCTGGCTGGCCCTAGCTGGCCCTGCCACTATGAGGGCATGGCACCCCGTGACCTCGACGCCCTCGCGAAGGCCGTCAAGAATCGACGCATCGAACTTGGCCTCGGCTACAAGAACGCAGCCGCGCAGGCCGGCATCTCGCCCGCCACATGGAAGCGAATCGAGAGCGCCGAGCCAGTCCGTGAGCTCAGCTACGCCAAGGTCGACCCCGTACTCCAGTGGGCACCCGGCAGCTGCGTCGCAGTCCTGCAGGGGAAGAGCCCGGTCCCCGTCGCCCCCGCGGAGGGGGTACCGGGCGTCTCGATCTCACCCGTCCCACCCGAGGCCCTGGCTGCCGCCAAGGACGTCGTACAGCTGGCCACGATCGCGACCACCAGCGGCCTGACGGCCGAAGAGATCCGTGCGCTCAGCGAGCGAGTCGTGGCCGACCTGAAGGAAAAAGGGCTTCTCGGCGGTTGAAACTCAGTCTTTAGTCGTACAACCTTTCCGCGCCGTCAGATGCTGATAAAAATGGCCACTCAACTTCGGCCATAAGTAGTCCCGGATTCCACTTTTCGTGGCAGTCTCGGTGCACACCCTCGAAGGCTCCCGCAACAACCCGACAGGGGGAGCCATGCTGCAACAGGACGCGCTCATCGTCGACTACGGGCCGACCTTCCACGGAACGGCCCTCAAGACCGACACCGGGATCGTCTGCGTCATCCCTCGCCAGCTCCACCCCCACAGCGAAGCCGGTAACGCCTTGCGGGAGTTGGTCCAGGGCCTTGGAGGAAACTGTGGCCAGTGCGACGGCTGCCCGCTGGGCCGTCAGGACTGAGATCATGGGAACGCGGAAGTCCGGCGGTTGGGGAACCGCCGGGCACCGCGGCCTCCAGGAACCGAGGGGAGACTGCCATGCCCAGCGTCGACCAGCACATCTACCTTGAATGGCGCGGCGGCACCTGCCGCGTGAAGTGGTGGTCCGGCGAGTACCTGCCCAGCGGCCGCAAGCGCTACGAGTCCAAGGGCGGCTTCACCGACGAGGACGAGGCGTTCAAGCACGGCCAGGACAAGCTGTACGAGATCCGGCATGGCACCCACGTCTCCAACCGCACCAAGGCGACCCTCATGGGCGACTGGCTGGACGACTGGCTGTCCGCCATGGACTACGCCTACTCGACCGAGGTCGCTTACCGTTCGCGGGTCGAGACCCATATCCGCCCGTACTTCGGGCGCATGGCTATCGGCGACATCGACACGCTCACCTATCGGCTGTTCAAGAAGCACATCGAGCAGGCCGTCGGCTCCGCGATGGCGAAGAACGTTCTGTCGACGCTCGGCATGATCCTGGACGACGCGGTCCCGAGACTCATCAAGGTCTCCCCCGTTGAGCGCACCAAGCGGCGCGGCAAGTTCACGAAGAAGCCCAAGGAGCGCAAGCGTGACGTGTCCGAGGAGACCGTCGAGGCGCTTGCCCGCAATGCCCGCGTGCTCCTTGGGGAGCCCGGCTACGTCATGATCTGGACGATGGCTGTGACCGGGATGCGCCCGGGTGAGCTCTTCGGCCTGACGCGCGAGTACTGCTACCCGAACTGGCCGGCCACCGACTTGAGGCTGGACCCCACCGAGGCGGACCGGTACGAGGAAGACCTGCAGCGCTACGGCAAGGGCGGCGACCTCATGCCGGCTATCCGCGTGGAGCGGCAGGCCCAGCGCACCAAGAGGGTCAAGGGAGCCGAGTTCTTTCCACCCAAGTACGGCAGCCAGCGCACGCTCGTCATTCCGCCCTTCCTCGCGGACATGCTGGACGGCATGCTCGCGTCGCACACGAGCAGGTGGATCTTCCCCGCTTACCGCGGCGGCTGCCTGGCGGCCGGCGACTTCAACGGCGACTACTGGTACAAGATCAGGGGCGGCGCCGAGGAAAGACCCAAGGGGGAGGGCGTGAGAATCCCGCGTCCCGCCATCCCCGCCGTGCCCGAGTTCGAAGGTCGGCGCATGTATCTGCTGAGGCACAGCCACAAGGCGTGGCTCGACGAGGAGCTGAAGCACAGCCGGTACGCGATCGAGGCCCGCATGGGGCACGAGATGGACACTGTCGAGGGCGTCTACAGCAGCGTGACAGTTCCGATGGAGCGCGCCATCATGAAGACGCTGCAGCAGCGGTGGGAGGGCTTGCAGGAGCGGATCGCCAAGGGCACCGATTCCTAGATCATCTCCCACTCGTTTCCCACTCCCCCTGGGAGACGAGGGATTGCCGCAGGTCCAGGGCCGACCAGAGCCGCCCTCTGCGAGATCTCGTGGATCGTCCAGTCCGACGTGACGCCGCTGCTCGCCGCCTACCCGGCGCTGCGCGAGCTCGGCGTGCGCGGGGGCTCGCGGCTGGCCTTCCCGCCGGTCCGGCACACCGGTCTGGAGACCCTGGTGGTGGAGACGGGCGGCCTGCCCGCCCGGGTGGTGCGCGGCATCGTCGGCAGCGACCTGCCCGCCCTGGAGAACCTGGAACTCTGGCTCGGCACCGACGAGTACGGCGGCGACAGCACCCCGGAGGACCTCGCGCCGCTGCTCGACGGAACGGCCTTCCCCGCCCTGCGCCACCTGGGGCTGCGCAACAGCGTGATCCAGGACGCCGTCGCCGCCGCCGTGGCGGGCGCGCCGGTCGTCGCACGGATCGAGCGCCTCGACCTGTCCATGGGCGTGCTCACCGACGAGGGCGCGGCGGCCCTCCTCGACGGCCAGCCGCTGACCCACCTCGCCCACCTCGACCTGTCCCACCACTACCTGTCGGAGGCCATGCGGGAGCGGGTCCGCGCCGCCCTCGTCCCGCACGGCGTGACCGTCCGCCTCGACGACCCGCAGGTGCCGGAGGACGACGGCGACGGCGAGGTCCACCGGTACGTCGCGGTCGCCGAATGACCCTCCGCCCGCGTCCCGGCGCCGGCGGCCCGCGACTCGTGGTCGTCGGCGATCCGGCGGGCCGCCGCGTCGCGTTCTTCCAGGACGCGCTGCGGACCGCCGGGCTGCCCGGGGCGCGGGTGGTGTCCTGGCCCGACGTGCTGCGCGGCCGGGCCCGGTTCGCCGCCGGCGAGACCGTACGGCTCGACTCGCCGGGCGAGGACGCGGAGGCCGACCGGCTGTTGCGCGACGTCGGCGATCCTGCCCGGGTCGAGGGCAGCGGCCTCTGGTACCAGCGGTTCACCGCGGCCGTGGCGGAACTCGCCGCCTCCGTGGCGGAGGCGGGGGCGGCCCTCGTCGACGATCCGGGCGAACTCTCCGTCCTCTTCGACAAGCGGCTGGGCCACGGCCGGCTGCGGGCCGCCGGGGTGCCGGTGCCCGAATCCCCCACGTCGGGCGCCGCCGCCCCGCCCGTGCGGGGCTGGGCGGACGTCCGGTCGCTGACCGCGCGGCCCGGTCTGCGCCGGGTGTTCGTGAAGCTCGCGCACGGTTCCTCCGCCTCGGGCGTCATCGCGCTGCAGACGAACGGCGCGGGCCGGGTGCAGGCGACCACCTCGGTGGAGCGCGGGCCCGGCGGCCGGCTCTTCAACTCCCTGCGGGTGCGGCACTACACGAGCGAGGCCGAGGTCGCCGCGATCGTGGACGCCCTGGCCCCCGACGGACTGCACGTGGAGCGCTGGCTGCCGAAGGCCACCCAGGGCGGCCGGGCGGCCGACCTGCGGGTGGTGGTGGTCGACGGACGGGCCACCCATGCCGTGCTGCGTACCAGCCGCTCCCCGATGACCAATCTGCACCTGGGCGGCGCCCGGGGGGACCTGGCCGCCGCGCGGGCCGCGATCACCGCCGCCGGCGGGCGGTGGGAGGACGCGCTCGGCGTGTGCGAGCGGGCCGCCGCCGCGTTCCCCGGCACCCGCTGTGTGGGGGTCGACCTGCTTCCGGCCGCCGGGTGGCGCCGCTTCGCCGTGGGCGAGGTGAACGCCTTCGGCGACCTGCTGCCCGGGCTCAAGGGCCTGCCCGGCAGCGGTTCCGAGGGCCTCGACACCTACGCGGCGCAGGTCGCGGCGCAGTTCCCGCACCACTCTCGTGCCGCCCGGCACGAGCCCGGCCCGAGCGGCACGACACCCCCGAGCGAGGCCCTCCCGGGCACGGCACCTCCGGCCACGGCCCTCCCCGGCACGACACCCCGGAGCCCGGCGCCCCCGAGCACCGCACCCCCCGGCACGGCCCTCCCCGGCACCACAGGAACGAGCACCACGTGAACCAGCCCGACATGAACGCGATCGTCGGCAGCCACGACCTGCTCCTGGTCACCCTCGACACGCTGCGGTACGACGTGGCCGTCGAGCTGGCGGCCGAGGGGCGCCTCCCGAACCTGGCCCGGCACCTGCCAGGCGGCGGCTGGGAGCGCAGGCACGCGCCCGGGAGCTTCACGTACGCCTCGCACCAGGCGATCTTCGCCGGGTTCCTGCCGACCCCGGCCGCCCCGGGACCGCACCCCAGGCTCTTCGCGGCGCGGTTCGCGGGGAGCGAGACGACCGCCGGCGGAACGTTCGTGCACGACACCCCCGACCTGGTGTCCGCGCTCGCGGCCGAGGGCTACCGGACGGTCTGCGTCGGCGGGGTGGGCTTCTTCAACAAGCAGCCGCCGCTGGGCGCGGTGCTGCCCGGCCTCTTCCAGGAGAGCCACTGGGAGCCGTCCTTCGGCGTCGCCTCGCCGACCTCGTTCGAGTCCCAGGTCACGCGCGCCGAGGAGGTCGTCGCCGGGCTCCCCCGCGAGCGCCGGCTCTTCCTCTTCGTCAACGTGTCCGCGCTGCACCAGCCCAACTGGTTCCACCTGCCGGGCGCGACCCGCGAGGCCGGCGACTCCCGGGCCACGCACGCGGCGGCCCTGGAGTACGTCGACCGGCACATCGGCCGGCTCTTCGCCGCGATGAGCAGCCGCCGGGCCTGTTTCACCATCGTCTGCTCGGACCACGGCACGGCGTACGGGGAGGACGGCCACACCGGGCACCGGCTCGGCCACGAGGTCGTGTGGACCGTGCCGTACGCCCAGTTCGTCCTGCCCGGACCCGACCGGGAGGCCGCCGCGTGAGCACCCCCACCCCCCGCCCGTACCGGAGCTACGTCTACGCCTACCCGCACAAGACGGCGTACCGCCCGCTTCCCGGGCGCCCGGAGCTGGCCGCGCTCTGGGCCGACGAGCCGAAGGAGGCGCTGTCGCTGTACGCGCACATCCCCTTCTGCGAGGTCCGCTGCGGATTCTGCAACCTCTTCACCCGTGTCGGCGCCCCTGACGAGCTGACGACCCGTTACCTCGACGCGCTCGACCGGCAGGCCACCACTGTGCGCGAGGCCCTCGGGGACCGTGATCCGGTGCGGTTCGCCACGGCGGCCTTCGGCGGCGGCACACCCACCTTCCTCACCGCCGCCGAGCTCGAGCGGCTCTGCGACATCGCCGAGAAGCGGATGGGGGTGGACCTGCGGGCGGTGCCGCTGTCCGTCGAGACCTCGCCCGCGACCGCGACCGCCGACCGGCTCGCCCTGCTCGCCGACCGGGGCGCGACCCGGCTGAGCATCGGGGTGCAGAGCTTCGTGGAGGCCGAGGCGCGGGCGGCCGTCCGGCCACAGCGCCGGACCGACGTGGAGGCGGCGCTCGGCCGGATCCGGGACACGGGCGTCCCCGTGCTCAACATCGACCTGATCTACGGGATCGACGGGCAGACCGAGCGGTCCTGGCGTGTCTCCCTGGACGCGGCCCTCGCCTGGCGGCCCGAGGAGCTGTACCTCTATCCGCTGTACGTGCGCCCGCTCACCGGCCTCGGCCGGATCAAGGATCCCGCCGCCGCCGACCGCGCCTGGGACGAGCAGCGGCTCCTCCTCTACCGCTACGGCCGGGACCACCTCCTCGCGCACGGCTACGAGCAGGTGTCGATGCGGATGTTCCGCCGTACGGACGCCGGTCCCGCCGGCCCGGACGACTACGCCTGCCAGACGGACGGCATGATCGGCCTGGGCTGCGGCGCCCGCTCCTACACCTCCGCCCTGCACTACTCCTTCGACTACGCCGTCGACATGCGCGAGGTCCGCTCGATCATCGACGTGTACACGGAGACGGAGGACTTCTCCCGCGCCGAGCACGGCTACGGGATGACGGGGTCCGAGGCCCGGCGCCGTCACCTCCTCCAGTCGCTGCTCCAGGCGGAGGGCATGCCCGTCGCCGGGTACGAGGAGCGGTTCGGCTCCTCCCCCTTCACCGACTTCGGCCCGGACCTCGCCCGGTTCGAGGAGTACGGCTGGCTGGACGCCGACGCCCCGCCGGGGCTGCTGCGCCTGTCGCCGGAGGGCCTCGCGCACTCCGACGGGCTCGGGCCCGAGCTCTTCTCCCCCGCCGTACGGGCCGCGATGGCCGCGTACGAGGCGAAGTAGCGGGGGCCGGCGTGGACCTGACCCCACCCCCCGGCGTGGACCTGACCCCACCCCCCGGCAGGGACCTGCCACCGCCTCCGGGCGCGGGCCCGACCCCGCCCTCGGCGATGGACCTGACCCTGCTCTACCGGGGCCCGCTCTCGTCCTGCGACTTCGACTGCCCGTACTGCCCGTTCGCCAAGCGGCGGGACACCCCGGAGCTGCTGCGGGCGGACCGGGCGGCGCTCGAACGGTTCACCGGGTGGGCGGCCGGGCAGACCGGTGACCGGCTGCGGATCCTCTTCACCCCGTGGGGCGAGGGCCTGGTGCGCTCCTGGTACCGGCGGGCGCTGGTCGGGCTGTCCCGGCTGCCGCACGTGGAGCGGGTGGCGATCCAGACCAATCTGAGCTGCCGCACCGGGTGGCTGGCGGAGGCGGACCCGGAGAGCGTGGCGCTCTGGTGCACGTACCACCCCGGGCAGACCCCGTACGAGCGCTTCCTCGGCAAGTGCGGTGAGCTCGCGGAGCGGGGCGTCCGGTTCAGCGTCGGCGTGGTCGGTCTGCCCGAGCACGCCGGGGACGCCCGCCGGCTGCGTGCGGCGCTGCCGTCGCACGTCTACCTGTGGGTGAACGCGGCGGAGGGGCGCGCGTACACCGACGCGGAGGCGGCGGAGTGGACGCGGATCGACCCGCTCTTCCCCTACAGCCGGCGTCCGCACCGCTCGGCGGGACTGCCCTGCCGCACCGGCGAGTCGGTGGTGTCGGTGGACGGCGAGGGGACGGTGCGGCGCTGCCACTTCGTCAGGGCCGAGCTGGGGAACCTGTACGACGGCTCGTACCGCACCGCCCTGCGTCCCCGCGCCTGCCCCCTCGCCGTCTGCGACTGCCACATCGGCTACGTCCATCTGGAGACGCTGCCGCTGTACGACGTGTTCGCCGGCGGGGTCCTGGAGCGGATCCCCGCCGCCGTTCCCCCGCCGGCTCCGGTCTAGGGCCTGTCTGACCATTCCCGTCGGATCAGGCTGGGGCGTTCGGTGCGTGCGATCGGCGTGCGGCCGGGGCGCCCTCGAATGGGGTCTCCCCCGCTCGAGCGAAGCCGAGAGCTTGGGGAAGGAGCTACTTGGGCGTTTCGGCCGTGCGGCGAGCGTGCGTGCCGGGCGGTCCGGACCCGACGGGAATGGTCAGACAGGCCCTAGAGGGGCATGAGGTCGGGGCGCTTCGCCTCGACGTGGTCGCCGGAGCTCTCGCCCCTGAGCCGGCGGCCGATCCAGGGGACCAGGTACTCCTTGGCCCAGTGGATGTCGTCCTTGCGGACCTCCAGGGCGCCCCGGGGCTGCTGCGGGGGCCACGCCTGGTCCGGGTCGGCCGGCACCGGCAGGCCGAGGACCTGGGCGGCGCGCAGGGCGACCCGGGTGTGGCCGTCGGGCGAGAGGTGCAGCCGGTCGTCGTCCCAGGCGCGCCGGTCCTGGACGGACTTCAGCGACCACAGGTCGAGGACCGGGCAGCCGTAGCGGTCGGCGATCGCGCGGACGTGTCCGTTGTACGTGGCGATCTTGCCGCGCAGGTGCTTGAGGAGGATCACCTCGCGGGTGTCGAAGCCGGTGGTCACCATGACGGTGCCGACGGCGGAGGTCAGTTCGGCGACGGCGCGCTCGAAGCGCTCGGCGACGTCGTCGGGGTCCGTGCCGGGGCGGATGATGTCGTTCCCGCCGGCGCAGAAGGTCACCAGGTCGGGGGCGAGTTCCTTCGCCCGGGGGACCTGTTCCGCCACGATCTGGTCGAGGAGGCGCCCGCGTACGGCCAGGTTGGCGTAGCGGAAGGTGTCGTGCTCCGGCAGCTGGTCGGCGAGCAGTACCGCGAAGCGGTCCGCCCAGCCGACGTACGTCCCGTCGGGCCCGGGGTCTCCGACGCCCTCGGTGAAGCTGTCACCGATCGCCGCGTACGACCCGAATGCGTTCTTGTCTGTTGATCTCGAATCGTCTGCCACGGGAGCACATACTTCCCCTTCGGATGTGACCTACGCGACCGTAAGGAGGGGTTGACGCCGGGTGACATATGCCACCGATAAAGATTCTGCCAAGCCGGAATACGGCGACGGCCCGGCACAGGGGTGCCGGGCCGTCGGAGGGTGCGCGCGTCAGACGGAGACGCCGTGCTGGCGCAGGTAGGCCAGCGGGTCGACGTCGGAGCCGTAGTTCGGCGAGGTCCGGATCTCGAAGTGCAGGTGCGGGCCGGTGGAGTTGCCGGTCGAGCCGGAGAGGCCGATCTGCTGGCCGCCGGTGACGGTCTGGCCGGACGAGACGGAGAGGGAGGAGAGGTGGGCGTACTGCGAGTAGTTGCCGTCGGCGTGCTGGATGACGACCTCGTTGCCGTAGGCGCCGCTCCAGCCGGCGGAGACGACCGTGCCGGCGCCGACGGCGCGGACGGTGGTGCCGGAGGAGGCGATGAAGTCGACACCGGTGTGGTAGCCGGAGGACCACATGGAGCCGGAGGCGTGGTACGGGGTGGAGAAGCCGCCGCCGGCGACGGGCGTGACCCAGCCGGAGGCGGAGGACTGCGACGACTGGGAGGTGGAGGTCTCCGAGGTGGAGGTCTCCGAGGTGGCGGCGGCCGGGGCCGAGGCGCGCTGGTCGCCACGGGAGGCGCGCTGGGTGTCGCCGTTCTTCTCCGAGTCCTGCGAGCTCTGGGTGGTCTCGGGAGCGGCGGCCTTGGGCGCGGCGCTCTTCGGGGCGGCGGGCGCGGTGCCCTTGGCGCCGAGGGTGAGCTTCATGCCGGGCAGGATCAGCGAGGGGTCGTCGCCGACGACCCGGCGGTTGTCCGCGTACAGCCTCTGCCAGCCGCCCGCCAGGTGGTGGTCGGCGGCGATCTTCGACAGGTAGTCGCCCGGGACGACGGAGTACGTCTTCGGCGCGGCCTTGGCGGCGGCGGGGGCGGCCTGGAGGGCGGCGGGCGCCTTGACCTGGGCCGCGGCGGTGGCGACCTGGGCAGGGACGGCGGCCGGAGCGGCGTGGGCCCCGGTCGCTCCGAGGAGCGGGAGGGCGACGACGGCGCCACCGGTGCCGGCGACGGCGAATCCACGCGTGATCGGGTTGGTCCTGGGACGGCGGTGCTTACCCTTCGCGGGCATGGCGAATTCCTCTCCGGCGCCTGCGAGGTGAGCTGTCGGGTTCGGACTGGAGATGCCCGGCCGCGTTCTCACGCGGCTTCACCCCAAGCCGTCCTGCGTCCGCGGGACCGGCGTACTTACCTGGGTCCCCCGCTCCTGCCACACATGGGTGAGTGAATTCCGGACGGTGGCAGGATTCGGCGGTCCGACCGGATTGACGGTGACGCTAGACGAGGGGGTGGGCGCGGACAAGCCACTGTTTTCCGACGACATTCCACGGGGTGCCGTCCGGCTCGAATTCCGGTCACCCTGCGTGGATGACGGACCCTCGATTTCCTTTTTGCGCACGGCAATTGCTCCGGGCCTTCGGCCACGATCCGTCACTTTTATGACGCTGCTCACGCGGCGCGGCTCATCTCGCCTGCAACCAGGGCGCGTTATGGCCTAACGCCCTAAAACGGACAGATCGCTCATTACCGTCCGAGGGGGTGCGCCGTCACCGCCCCGCCTGGATGATTGGCCCAGGAACCGATCTCGCGTCGGGCACCCGAACGACGACACCCAGGAGCATCCGTGACGCAGCAGCTTCCGCAGGTACCGCCCACCGAAGCGAACGAGCCCGAGCTGGCCGGGGTCCGCAACTTCCGGGACGTGGGCGGCCTGCCGACGACGGACGGGCGCGCCGTGCGCGCCGGCCGCCTGTTCCGCAGCGGCCACCTCGCCCACGCGACCGAGAGCGACGCCGCCTTCCTCGCCACGCTGGGACTGCACACCGTCTTCGACTTCCGCAACGAGGCCGACCGGAAGGTCGAGGGCGCGGACGTCGAGCTGCCGGGCGTACGGAACGTGAACATACCGCTCAACGACCCGGCGGACGGCAAGGAGTTCTGGAAGCTGGTGCGCGACGGCGAGATCGCGCAGCTGCGGGAGATCCTCGGCGAGGGCAAGGCCGCCGACCGGATGTCCGAGTCGTACCGGAAAATGGTGATACAGCGGACGCCCGAGCACAGCCGGATCCTGCACTCGATGGCGGAGGAGAGCGTTCCCGCCCTGATGCACTGCGCGGCCGGCAAGGACCGCGCCGGCCTCTCCATCGCGATCACCCTGCTCGCCGTGGGGGTCGAGCGGGAGGCGATCGAGGCGGACTACGTGAAGTCGAACGATCCGCACCGCCGCTACAAGGTGCGCCGCAGCTCCACCGCCCCCGACGCGATGTCGCCCGAGGTGATGGAGCTGCTGAGCCCGCTGTTCGACGCGCGGGTGGAGTACCTGCGGGCCGCGTTCGAGACGATCGAGGCGACCTGGGGCACGGTGGACGCCTATCTCGCGGAGGGCCTGAAGCTGGCTCCGGAGACCCGCGAGCGGCTGCGGGAGCGGCTGCTCACGGAGGGGTGACCCCGGCCGCGCCTCCTACTGGTTCTGCCCGCCCAGCATGAAGAGCAGGTAGAGGAACCCGGCGAAGAGGTGGCCGGCGATCAGGTAGGCGAAGAGGCGGAGCACGAGGCCCTTGGGGAACTTGCCCTCTCCGCGCTCCTCGCCGGTGACCGGTGCGGACTTCTCGGACATGTCGGTCCTTTCCAGGGGAAGGGTCACACGGGATCAGCGCAGGTGCGGGGTTCCGTCGCCGAGGCACAGCTCGGCGACGGGACTCTGCATCAGCGTGTGGACGAAGAGCAGCTCGGCACCGCCGGTGGTGGCGGCGCCGATCCGGTGCGGGGTCAGCGAGTCGAAGTGCGCGCTGTCCCCGGGATCGAGGACGTGGACCGTCTCGCCGAGCGCGAGCCGCACCCGGCCCTCCAGGACGTGGATCCACTCCTCGCCGGGGTGGACCCGCACGATGTCGGCCCGGGTGGCGTACGGCACGTGGACCCGCAGGCACTGGAGGGCGCGTCCGGCGCCGCCCGCCTGGCGGTAGGTCCAGCCGCCGGCCTCGACGGGCTCGGAGCGGTCGGCCCGGACGACGGGGTCGCGCTCGGGAGGGGCCTCGCCCAGGAGCTCGGAGACCGTCGTACCGTAGATACGGGCGAGGGCGAGCAGCATCGGCAGCGAGGGCTGCCGGTTCCCCGTCTCCAGGCGTGAGAGGTGGGCGGGCGAGAGACCGGCGCGCTGGGCCGCGACCTCCAGGGTGAGCCCCCGGCGGCGACGCAGGGCCCGCAGCTGCGGGGCGACGTCGGGCAGGACGTCGGAGGCGGTGGGGTCCGGGGAGGTCTCCCCGGGGACGTGGTCCATGGGTCCATTCCGCCAGGAACGTGCCTCTGAGGCAAGTTTCTTGCCCCAGAGGCAAAATCCGGGCGATCGGTGCCGGTCAGCGCTGGGCGACCGCCTGCTTGACCAGCGTCTTCCCGAAGTCCCACATGAGCCCGCCACCGCCGTGCGCCTCGTCCATGACCGCCGTGAAGGCGGTGACGAACCGGTCCACGTCGGCCTCGTCGATGATCAGCGGCGGGATCAGCTTGATCACCTCCAGGTGGTCTCCGGACACCTGGGTGAGGATCCGGTGCCGCTGGAGCAGCGGGACGACGACCATCTGGGCGAAGAGGCCCTTGCGGGCCGTCTGGAGCATCGTCCAGCGGCCGCGCAGCCCGAGGGAGGACGGCCGGCCGAACTCGATCCCGATCATCAGACCGCGCCCGCGGATCTCGTGCAGCAGCTCGTACCGGGGCACGAGCTCCTTCAGCCGGCCGGACAGCAGGTCGCCGACGCGGCGGGCGTGGGCGACCGTGCCCTCGCGCTCCATGACCGACAGGACGGCGAGCCCGGCCGCCATGGCCTGCGCGTTCGACCCGAAGCTCGCCGAGTGGACCAGGACCCGGTCCATCGACGAGTACACCTTCTTGAAGATCCAGTCCTTGCCGAGGGTGGCCCCGACCGGCACGTAGCCGCCGGAGAGGGCCTTGGCGACGCAGACCAGGTCCGGTTCGACGCCCTCCTCGTGCTGGTACGCGTAGAAGTCGCCGGTCCTGCCGAGGCCGGTCTGCACCTCGTCCGCGATGAGCAGGGCCCCGTGGCGGTGCAGCAGCTCCTGCGCGGACCGCAGGAAGCCCGGCGGCGGCTCGTGGACGCCCTTGCCCTGGATGGGCTCGACGACGAAGGCGGCCACGTCGCCCCGGCGCAGCTCCCGCTCCAGGGCGTCGAGGTCGCCGAGGGCGATCGCGGTGTCCGGCAGGAGCGGGTCGAAGCCCTCGCGGAAGCCCCGCTCGCCGTTGACCGAGAGGGAGCCGGTGGTGAGCCCGTGGAAGGCGTGGGAGCAGTAGAGGACCCTGGGCCGCCCGGTGGCGTACCGGGCGAACTTCAGGGCGGTCTCCACGGCCTCCGTGCCGCTGTTGCCGAAGAAGACCCGGTCGAGGTGCGGGCTGTGCGCGAGCAGCCGCTCGGCGAGCAGTCCGGGGAGCGGCTGGCAGTCGAAGCGGGTGAGGTCGGCGAGCTGGGCGTCCAGGACGTCGTGGAGGGCCTTGCGGACGACGGGGTGGTGCCGTCCGAGGCCCATCACGCCGAAGCCGGCGAGCATGTCGAGGTGGTCGACGCCGTCGGCGTCCCAGAAGTGGGCGCCCTCGGCCCGCTCGTAGACCTTGTCGAAGCCGATGGTGTGCAGCATGCGCGGCAGCTGGTGGTTGAGGTACTTGGCGTGCAGCTCGTAGCGCTCGCCGCCGCGCTCGTCGAGCAGCGCCCGGAGGTCGAACTCCCCGCTCATGCCGGCCGCCTCACCCGTTGTTCCCGGAGACCGTCTCCCTGACCGCGCGCAGGGACTCCTTGAGGGAGCCCATGGTGGCGAGGACGGCGGTGGGCTCGTAGCCGCAGTGCGCCATGCAGTTGGCGCAGCGCGGGTCCCTGCCCCGGCCGTACTTGTCCCAGTCGGTCTCCTCGACGAGTTCGCGGTACGTGGGGACGTAGCCGTCGCTCATCAGATAGCAGGGGCGCTGCCAGCCGAAGAGGGAGTAGTTGGGAATGGCCCAGGCGGTGCAGGGGAAGTCGGCCTTTCCTTCCAGGAAGTCCAGGAAGAGCGGCGAGTGGTTGAGCCGCCAGCGGCGGCGGTTGCCTCCGGCGAAGGCCTTCTTGAAGAGTTCTCTGGTCTGCTCGACGCCGAGGAAGTGCTCCTGGTCGGGGGCCTTCTCGTAGGCATAGGCGGGCGAGATCATCATTTCGTCGACCTGGAGGTCGTCGTTGAGGAAATTGAGCACCTCGATGACGGTCTGCGGAGTGTCGGTGTTGAAGAAGGTCGAATTGGTGGTGACCCGGAATCCGCGCCGCTTGGCCTCCTTGATCGCGGCCACCGCCTCGTCGAAAACGCCTTCCTTGGCGACGGATTCGTCGTGCCGTTCGCGCAGGCCGTCGATGTGCACGGCGAAGGCGAAGTACGGGGAGGGGGTGAAGTTCTCCAGCTTCTTGCGCAGCAGCAGCGCGTTGGTGCACAGGAAGACGTACTTGCGCCGGGCCACCAGCTGGCGCACGATCTCGTGGATCTGGGGGTGCATCAGCGGCTCGCCGCCGGCGATGGACACCATCGGCGCACCGGACTCGAGGACCGCGCCGACCGCCTGGGCGACCGGCATGCGCTGTTTGAGGACACCCGCCGGGTGCTGGATCTTCCCGCAGCCCTCGCACTTGAGGTTGCAGGCGTAGAGCGGCTCCAGCTCGACGATCAGCGGGAACTTGTCCCGCTTGCGGAGCTTCTGTTCGAAGAGGTAGGTCCCGACCCTGATGGACTGACGGAGCGGCATGGCCATAACTCGTTCACCTCCTGGGGAGCAGCAAAGAACGGTGCCATTCGAAGAACGCGGGAAGGACGGCACGAAGGACGCGGAAGGCTGATATTCCCCCGCGTACCGTGCCGATCCGGACCAGTTCATGTTCCGGAGCGTCCACGACCACCCGGACGGCCGCAACCGGGCGGGCGTCCGGCCCGTCGCCGAAGGCGCCGGTGGTCCGGGCGGTGCGGAGCGTGGTGGCGGACTCCATGTCGACGGCGATCGCGCCGCCGGCCCGCAGCGCGGTCCGCTCGGGGCCGCGCACCACGTGGTCGGAGCCGGTCAGCGGCCCGGTGTGCACGGCCCGCCCGGGCACCGCCCTGGCGAGGGCCTTCACCAGCAGGTCGGTGCCGGTGCAGGGCGTGGCGCCGTCGGGCCCCCGGGTCTCGTCGGCGACGATCAGGTCGCCCGGGTGCATGCCGGGAGCCAGTCCGGCGCAGAACCCGGAGGCGATGACGGCGGCGTCCCGCCACCGCTCCTCGCCGAGGGTCCGGGCCACGGCCCGGCGCGCCCGGTCCGGGCCCATGCCGGTGCGCAGTACGGTCACCCGGCCGGGGGCGCCGCCGAGGTCCCCGCTGCGCAGGGCGAACTGCTCGATGCCGAGCGCGCAGGCGATCAGCAGCGGCGGGGCGCCGCCGGAGCCCGGTTCGCGGCCCATCAGCGCTCCTTGCGGGGCGCGGGCTCGCCGTTCACGTACCGCCCGAGCGCGGTGAGCGGGAACACCTGCCGGTACAGGTGGTAGTTGATGGAGAAGTCCCAGGGGAAGCCGGTGCCGGTGAAGTACGGCTCGTCCCAGGAGCCGTCCTCGCGCTGGGTCCCGGTCAGCCAGGCGACGCCGCGGCGGACGGGTTCGGAGTCGCGCTCGCCCGCGGCGAGGAGGGCGATCAGGGCCCAGGCGGTCTGGGAGGCGGTGGAGGGGCCGCGCCCGACCCATTCCTCCTCCTTGTACGAGCGGAGGTCCTCGCCCCAGCCGCCGTCGTCGTTCTGCGTGGACCCGAGCCACTCGACGGCCCGGCGGACCGCCGGGTGGGAGAGGGGGAGGCCGGCGGCGGCGAGGGCGGGGAGGACCGAGCCCGTGCCGTACACGTGGTTGACCCCCCAGCGGCCGAACCAGGCGCCGTTGGGCTCCTGCGCGGCGAGCAGCCACTCGATCCCGCGACGCGTGCGGGGGTGGTCGACGAGGCCCTCGTAGGCGAGCATCTCCACCACGTGGGCGGTGACGTCGGCGGAGGGCGGGTCGATCACCTCGCCGAAGTCGCAGAAGGGCAGCTTGTTGGGGAAGGGGCTGGTGTTGTCGGCGTCGAAGGCGCCCCAGCCGCCGTCCCGCGACTGCATGCCGAGCGTCCAGCGCGTGCCCCGGGCGACGGCCGCCTCGACCCGCTCGGGGTCGGGGTGCGCCACCCGGCGCAGCGCGAGCACCACTTCGGCGGTGTCGTCGATGTCGGGGTAGTTGTCGTTGTGGAACTCGAACGCCCAGCCGCCCGGCGGCAGTCCGGGGCGGCGCACCGCCCAGTCCCCCGGTCTGGTGATCTCCTCGTCGAGCATCCAGTCGACGGCCTTCACGAGCGCCGGGTGGTCGGGGCCGAGTCCCGCGTCGGCGAGCGCGATGGTGGCGAGGCAGGTGTCCCAGACGGGTGACTGGCAGGCCTCGACCATGCGGGAGCCGTCCTCCCGCCGGACGGCGAACCGGTCGAGCGACTCCAGGCCGGCCCGCATGACCGGGTGCCCGAGGTCGTAGCCGAGGAGGTGGAGGGCGATGATCGAGTACACGGCGGGGGGCTGGATGCCGCCCCAGCAGCCGTCGTTCTCCTGCCGCTCCACGATCCAGCGCGCGGCGACCTTCATCGCCGTCCCGCGCAGCGCGCGCGGCGCGATCCGGTGGTAGACGTGCAGCGCCTTGTCGAGCCGCTGGAAGAGCCCGTCCCAGCCCGTCGCGGGGGCCAGGGGCCGCGGCGGGTTCGGCCGGGCGGGGTCGGTGTGCAGCTCGTCGAGCGGGAAGGGCGCCGGACGGACCGGGCGCTTGGCGGAGACGACGGTGAGCGGCACGATCGTCTGCCGGGCCCAGCAGCCGAAGTCGTAGATGTTGAGCGGGAACCACTTCGGCAGGAAGAGCAGCTCGGGAGGCAGCTCGGGAAGGTCCTCCCAGCGCCACCAGCCGAAGAGGGCCAGCCAGATCCGGGTGAAGACCCGGGCGGCGGCGATCCCTCCCCGGGTGCGGACCCAGGCGGCGGCCCGGGCCATGTGCGGGGCCTCGGGCGGGTCTCCGGCGAGGCGGAGCGCCACATAGGCCTCGACGGTGGCGGAGAGCTCCCCCGGGCCGCCGTAGAAGGTCGCCCAGGCGCCGTCCTCGCCCTGTTGGCGGCGGATGTGCAGGGCCGCCGCCCGGGTGGTCTCGGCGTCCAGGATGCCCAGGAACTGGCGGAGGAGGAGGTCCTCGGCGTCCATGGTGACGTTGGTCTCCAGGTCGCCCTTCCACCAGCCCGCCGGATCCTGGCGGGCGAGCAGGTGCTCGGCGGCCCGTTCCGCGGCCCGCGCGGCGGTCTCGTCGAGGTCCGGCGCCGGGGCGTCGGTGTCGTGCGTCGTGCTGGCCGCGGCCGCCCGGGGGCCCACGGCCCCGGCGCTTCCGTCGGTCGTCGCTGTCATGGCTTCCCCTTTGCGCAGTCGGATTCTTCTGCTTCTGCGGGTCTGCCGTCGGCCGGCGCCGGAGGGCACCGGCCGGCGACCGCGAACTCATATCAGGGTGATGGTGATCATCTCTTCCGTACGACCACGAAGTCGGCCAGGGCGGTGAGCTGCGCCCGCACCGGGGCGGGCATGTCCACCTCGTTCAGCGCCCGGATCGCGACGGCGTGCTGGCGGCGGGCCTCCTGGGAGGTCCACTCGCGTCCCCCGGCCTCCTCGATGAGGGCCGCCCGGAAGGCGAACTCCTCCTCGGAGAAGCTGTCGAAGTCGTTGGACTTGGCGTCGGCGGCGAGCAGCTCGCCGAGCCGCTCCGAAGCCTCGCCGCCGGCGGCGAGGGCCGCGACCACGGGGAGGGACTTCTTGCGCTGGCGCAGGTCGCTCCAGGTCTGCTTGCCGGTGGCCTCCGGGTCGCCCCAGATGCCGAGGAGGTCGTCGACGGCCTGGAAGGCGAGGCCGAGGTGGTAGCCGTACTCCTCCAGCTTGTCCGCGGTGCGCTCGTCGGCGCCGCCGAGTACGGCGCCGATGGAGACGGCGCAGGCGAGGAGGGCGCCCGTCTTGTTGCCCTCCATCTCCAGGCACTCCTCGACGGTGACCCGCTCGCGGTGCTCGTACGAGATGTCCTGGGCCTGCCCGTCGATGAGCTTGCGGCTGGCCGTGGTGAGCCGGCGGGTGGCCCGCCCGGCCTCGACGGTGCCGAGTTCGAGCAGGATCTCGTTGGCGAGGGCGAAGAGCGCGTCGCCGACGAGGATGGCCTGCGCGGGCCCGTGCACCTTCCAGACGGTGTCGCGGTGGCGGCGCTGCTCGTCGCCGTCCATCAGGTCGTCGTGGAGCAGCGAGAAGTTGTGGACGAGTTCCACGGCGACGGCGCCGGGGATCCCGATCTCGGGCGCGGCGCCCGCGGCCTCGGCCGACAGCAGGGCGAGCGCGGGGCGGATGGCCTTGCCGCCGTCGCCGTCGGCGGGGTTGCCGTGGGCGTCGATCCAGCCGAAGTGGTAGGCGGCCACGGTGTCCATGGGCGACGCGAGGCGGTCGACGGCCGCCCGCAGTACAGGGGTGGACAGGGTCCGCCCCCGCTCCAGCAGTGCGGACACGTCCGCGGTGTCGACGGCCGGATTACCCGGCGGCACAGTCGGCACGGTCTCTCCTCTTGTTCCGGTACTCACACTCATGCCGCCTCCTGCAGCGGATGGTCATGGCGGCGGCCGAAGGCGGAGAGCGCGGCGCCCGCGGCGCTGAATCCGCTGCGGACGGCACCCTCCATGGTCGCGGGCCAGCCGGTGGCGGTCCAGGCCCCGGCCAGGTAGAGGCCGGGCGCCCCGGTGCGGGCGCCGGGGCGCAGCCGCCCGACGCCCGGGGTGGGGGCGAACGTGGCCGTCCGCTCCCTGGTGACGAAGAAGTCGCGGATCCCCGCGCCGCGGGCGGCGGGCAGCAGCCGCTCCAGCTCGGGGAGGTACTTCTCGCGCAGGGCGGCGACGGGCTCGTCGATCTCGTCCTGTGCGGCGGACTGGGAGATGGCGAGGTACTGGCCGCCGCCGGTGAGTCCGGAGGAGTCGGTGCGGTCGAAGACCCACTGCACCGGGGAGCCGAGGGTGGTGAAGAAGGGCCGCTTCAGCACCTTGCGGTCGTAGACGACGTGCAGGTTGAGGATGGGCGCGGTGGCGATGTCGAGGAGCCGGTCGGGGTCGTCGAGGGCTCCGTCGGGCAGCAGGCCGTGGGTCTCCTGCTGCGGCACGGCGAGGACGACCGCGTCCGCCGTGATCGTCTCGCCGGGTACGTCGACGGCCCAACGCCCGTCGCCCGTACGGGAGATCCGCTCGGCCTTGGTGCGGAGCGCGGTGCGGACGCCGGCGGCGTCGAGCTCCTTCGCGGCCCGGGTGTCGTGGAGTTCGCCGAGCGGGACGTGGGCCCAGCCGATGTCGGCGGCGCCGGGCTCGGAGAGGAGGCCGGTCTTGAAGACCATCGCGGCCAGCCCCATGGAGGCCTGCGGGGCCGGGGCGTTGAGGGTGGGGATGCCGACGAGGTCCCACAGCGCCTCGACGGCCCGCGGGGACTGTCCGTGCCGGCCGAGCCAGGTGGCGAAGTCGATGCCGTCCAGCGCCGGGTCGGCGGGGTCCAGCTTCTTCAGGGCGAGCGCGGCCCGTCCGACGGAGGCCCGCTCCGCGAGGGACAGGTGGGGGTACGTGGCCAGGCTGCGGGCGAGGTGCAGCGGTACGGGGAGGCTGTCGCGGCGGATCCTGCCGAGCCGTGGCCCGCGGGGGTGGCCGACGTCGAGGACGGGCACGTCGAGCCGGTCCTGGAGGGGCGCGAGCCGGGCCCCGTCGATCCGGTCGAGGAACCAGCGGTAGGCGGTGCAGCAGCGCAGGTAGACGTGCTGGCCGTTGTCGACGGTGAGCTCGCCCCGGCGGAAGGAGAAGGCGAGGCCGCCGAGCCGGGGGCGGCCTTCGAGCAGGGTGACGCGGACGCCCGCGTCGGCGAGCTGGAGCGCCGCGGTGATCCCGGCGAGTCCGCCGCCGACGACCACGGCGTGGCGTCGCCGGTCGCCGCCCGCGCCGGTCCGCGGGTCGCCGGGGTGGCCGGCGCGGGTGGCGCGGGGGGCCGGCTCGGTGCCCGCGGCCGGCGCGTCGGTCTCCGGCAGGGCGTTCCGCTCGGTTCCGTCGGTCGTCACAGGGCCTCCGTTCGGGTCGTCACGGGCGGGATCGGCGCGGACGGGTGCGTCCCGGGCGCGGCCGTGGCGGGTGCGGCCGCCCCCGGCAGGGACGCCGGGGAGGCGTCGGAGGTTGCCCGGCGGGCGGAGGTGTTCGGGCCCATCAGGCACGCCTCCTGACCGTCCGTCGGGCGATGGTGCGGGTGTCGAGGCCGGACAGGCCGCGCACCGCCACGTACGCCTTCTCCCGGCCCGGCAGCGAGACGCGGCCGCGCAGCACGGCCTCGGGGTCGCGCTCGATCCGGTCGAGGAGGCGCCGGTAGATGCCGGCCATGGCCGCGACGCAGGCGCCGCTGCGCCGGTCGAGCATGGGGAGCAGCCGGTAGCCCTCAGCGAACAGGGCGCGGGCGCGCCGCACTTCGAAGTGGACGAGCCCGGCGAAGTCGGAGCCGGTGGGCATCGTCTCGCCGCCGAAGCCGTCCCCGCAGCCGAACTTGGCGAGGTCGTCGGACGGCAGGTAGGTGCGTCCGTTGCCGGCGTCCTCGCGGACGTCCCTGAGGATGTTGGTGAGTTGGAGCGCGAGGCCGAGGGTGTCGGCGTACTCGGGGGCCCGGTCGGCGCCCGTGGCGCCGGGCTGGGTGCCGAAGACGCCGAGGGAGATCCGCCCGATCGCGCCCGCGACGCACCGGCAGTAGACCTTGAGGTCGTCCCAGGTCTCGTAGGTCGCGCCGCGCACGTCCATCAGGACGCCGTCGATGAGTTCGTCGAGGCCGCCGAGCGGGATGGGGAAGCGCCGGGCCGAGTCGGCGAGCGCGACGGCGACCGGGTCGGTGTCGTCGTCGTCGACCTCTCCCGCGCGCACCCGGTCGAGCAGGACCCGGGTGGCCTCGAGCCGTTCCCGTTTGGCCTCGGGCGCGAGGGTGCCGTCGCCGATGTCGTCGACCCGCCGGGAGAAGGCGTACAGGGCGGACATCGCCTGGCGCTTATCGGCCGGCAGCAGCCGGATCCCGTAGGCGAAGTTACGGGCCTGCTGCCCGGTGACCGCCTCGCAGTAGCTGTAGGCGGCCTGTACCGGTGCGGACGGCTGGGGCTGTGCCTCCACGGTCGCGCTCACCCCTCTTTCCGCGCCCGGAGCAGAACCGCTCCCGCCTGGCGCATCAGGCTCGGCTTGGTGGCCTTCGGTGGGCCGCTGAGTACGTCGAATCCGGCGTCGGTGACCGCGTCGAGCGCCGCGAGTCCGCCGGCGGTGAATCCGGCGAGCAGGAGGCGGAGCCGGCCGTCGACGCTGCCGATGAGCGGGGTGCCGGCGTGGAGCAGTTCGCGGGCCCGCTCGGCCTCGAAGGCGATCAGGGCGCGGACGGAGGCTCCCGCGGTCGGCCGCGCGAGGTCGCTCTCGCTGACGTGGAAGCGCTCGAGGTCCTCGGCGGGGAGGTAGATCCGGTCGCGGCGGAGGTCCTCGGCGACGTCCTGGAGGTGTTCGACGATCTGGAGGGCGGTGCAGATCTCGTCGGAGCGCCGGATCCGCTCCGGCGTCCCGGTGCCGGTGATGCCGAGGACGAGCCGGCCGACGGTGTTCGCGGAGAGCTCGCAGTACGCGAGGAGGTCGTCGTACGTCTCGTAGCGGCGGACCAGCTGGTCCTGGCGGTTGGCCGCGATCAGGCCGAGGAAGGGCTCGGGGGCGAGCCCGCACCGCCGTACGGTCGGCTGGAGCGCGCGCAGCAGCGGGTGGCGGGGCGTCGCGTCGAAGACGCGGTGGAGATCGGCCTCGAAGGCGTCGAGGAGGGCGAGCCGGTCCTCGGCCCGCTGGGGGTCCACGCCGAGGTGCCGGGCGTCGGCGCCGCCGGGGGCGAGGTCGCCGTCGCCGATGTCGTCGACCAGGCGGGCGAAGCCGTAGACGGCCATGAGGTCGTCGCGCCAGGCGCGGGGCAGGAAGAAGGGGGCCACGGGGAAGTTCTCGTCCGCGGCCTTGCCGAGTGTGGCGCGCGAGGAGGCGTCGGGGCGCGCCTGCCGGGTGTCCGTCACAGGTCACTGCCCGACGGAGGGACGGCGACACCCTCGTGGAGCTGGAGATTCTGCGTCATGGCCGTCACGTCTCCCGTTCTACACTGCGGAGCCAATCCATCCTATTTCGGACACGCCGCCGACCCCTTCCCGTAGAGCCGCCGCCCGGAGGCCCGATGGCGGTGGGGAATGGCCCTACTTGCCGCGAATCAGACCGGTCCAGCTTACGTTGTACGACGACCATCGCCATTCCGGGGTGGCCGACGCCCGGCGGCTCACCCGTACGGGC
Organism: Streptomyces sp. NPDC043176; assembly: GCF_056436715.1. Taxonomy (NCBI): domain Bacteria; kingdom Bacillati; phylum Actinomycetota; class Actinomycetes; order Kitasatosporales; family Streptomycetaceae; genus Streptomyces; species Streptomyces sp. NPDC043176. Next base: position 23,773 of record NZ_JBWKCA010000023.1, on the reverse strand, counting down.
CGTCAACCCTGCCGATTCGAAAGGGAGTTGACCGTCAGGGGACGCGGGCGCCGGTGACGACCATGGCGAGGGTGGTCTCGACGACGGCGTTCCTGCGCTGGGCGGGGAGGCGGCGAAGCGGGCCGTCGAGCAGCAGAAGTGACAGTCCGTGAACGGCCGACCACGCGGCGGCGCCGGCGGACGGCCGGACGTCCCGGCGGGGGGCGGTGCCCGCCCTGGCGAGCGCGTCGAGGGCCTCCCCGAACAGGGTGAACGCCCGGATCTCCGGCTCGGCGGCCCGGCACTCGGGCACCGGCTCGTCGGGACCCGCCGGGCGGACGACGCAGAACGCGGCCCGGTACAGACCCGGCTGCGCCACGGCGAAGCCGACGTACCCCCGGCAGAGCGCGGCCAGCCGCCGTTCGGCCGCGAGGGCCGGGTCGTCGGCGCCGGGCTCGCGCGCGGCCGCCCGCTCCATGGAGTCGGCGAGGGCCCGCTGGGCGTGGATCTTGACGGTCCGGAGCAGTTCGCCCCGTCCGTCGAAGTGCCGGTAGGCGGCGGTGGGCGAGACGCCGACCCGGCGGGCCGCCTCGCGCAGGACGACCCGTTCGGGGCCACCCTCGGTGGCGAGGTCGACGGCCGCGCAGATCAGCGCGTTGCGCAGATCGCCGTGGTGATAGGTCTTGCCCCCCGAGATCGCTGCCATGGGCTCATCCTGCCCGATGTTGACCGCATGAACATTCCGGGGCGGGGCGCGACGCGCGGAAAACGGAAGAGCCCCTACCGGATGTATCCGGCAGGGGCTCGGCGCGGGACTCAGCGCGCGGTCTCCCGCTCGTACGCCTTGAGGACCTCGTCCGTGGGGCCGTCCATCAGGAGCTGACCCTTCTCCAGCCAGAGCACCCGGTCGCAGGTGTCCCGGATGGACTTGTTGCTGTGGCTCACCAGGAAGACCGTGCCGGCCTCCTTGCGGAGCTCGCGGATGCGCTCCTCGGAGCGGATCTGGAACTTGCGGTCACCGGTCGCCAGGGCCTCGTCGATGAGGAGGACGTCGTGGTTCTTGGCGGCCGCGATGGCGAAGCGGAGCCGGGCGCCCATGCCGGAGGAGTACGTGCGCATGGGCAGGCTGATGAAGTCGCCCTTCTCGTTGATGCCGGAGAAGTCGACGATCCCCTGGTAGCGGTCGCGCACCTCCTCGCGGCTCATGCCCATGGCGAGGCCGCCCAGGATCACGTTGCGCTCGCCGGTGAGGTCGTTCATCAGGGCCGCGTTGACGCCCAGGAGCGAGGGCTGGCCGTCGGTGAAGACCTTGCCGCTCTCGGTGGGGAGCAGGCCGGCGATGGCGCGCAGCAGCGTGGACTTGCCGGAGCCGTTGGAGCCGATGAGGCCGATGGCCTCGCCGCGGTAGGCCGTGAAGCTGACGCCGCGGACCGCGTGGACCTTGCGGACGCCCCGGCTGACCTCGGCCTTGCCCTTGCCGACGATCCGGCTGAGCGCCGCGGTGGCGCTGCCCTTGCCGCCGCCGCCGGCGTTGACCCGGTAGACGATGTGGACGTCGTCGCAGATGACGGTGGGAACGTGGGAGTCGTTGCGGTCAGCCACGGCCGTACCTCTCCTCGGCCTTCCAGAAGTAGACGAAGCCGCCGATGCCGAAGACCAGGGCCCAGCCGAGGGCGGTCATCCAGACGTGCGACGGCAGGTTCTCGGCGCCGTAGCCCTCGATCAGGGAGTAGCGGATGAGGTCCATGTAGACGGCCGCCGGGTTGTACATGAGGACGTCGGCGATCCACGCGGGCTTGTCGGCCAGCATCGCGGGGATCGAGAACATGACGCCCGACGCGTACATCCAGGTGCGCATGACGAACGGCATCAGCTGGGCGAGGTCGGGCGTCTTGGCGCCCATCCTCGCCATGATCATGGCCAGGCCGATGTTGAACACGAACTGCAGGAACAGCGCGGGGACCAGCAGCACCCAGCGGAGCGAGGGGTAGCTGCCGAAGGAGATCGCGACCGCCACCAGCACGATCATCGAGAACAGCAGCTGCTGGAGCTGCTGGAGCGAGAAGGAGATGGGCAGCGTGGCGCGCGGGAAGTGCAGGGCCCGGACGAGGCCCAGGTTGCCGGAGATCGCCCGGACGCCCGCCATCACGGAGTTCTGGGTGAAGGTGAACACGAAGATGCCGGTGACCAGGAACGGGATGTAGACGTCCTTGGACAGCCCCTTGCCGGCGCCGAGGATCAGCCCGAAGATCAGGTAGTAGACCAGGGCGTTCAGGAGCGGGGTCGCCACCTGCCACACCTGGCCCAGCTTCGCCTGGCTGTACTGGGCGGTCAGCTTGGCCGAGGAGAACGCCACGATGAAGTGGCGCCGGCTCCACAGGTCCCGGACGTACTCGAGGAGCCCGGGTCGGGCACCGCTGACCGACAGGCCGTACTTCGCGGCCAGCGCGGCCGAGGACAGGCCCTCGTCGACGGACGGAGGCGCGCTCGTCGCGACCGCCCCGCCCTGGTGTGTGTCACTCACAGTCGAAACTTTCGTGTGCAAGATGCGCGGCACGTCGGGTACCACGATGTCAGACGACCGGGGGGCGACCCAGCCGGGTCAGCCGCCACACCGTACGCCACCTCATGGGGCGGCGCGGTCCGCAGGGGGCCGCCCAGCCTTCGCGGAATCCACCGAACCATGCCTTCAGCGCGGGGAGCGAGGGCCGCCGGGCCAGGGTGAGCAGCAGCCAGACGCCGAGATAGACCGGCACCAGGGGCGCGGGCAGATTGCGACGTGCCAGCCACACTCGGTTGCGAGCCACGTTGAAGTGGTACGAGGCGTGACGGGAGGGGGCGGTGGTGGGGTGCAACAGCACCATGTCGGAACGGTAGTCGATCATCCAGTCGGCGTCGAGCGCCCGCCAGGCGAGGTCCGTCTCCTCGTGCGCGTAGAAGAACTCGTCGGGCAGACCGCCGACTTCCGCGAAGACCTTCGTCCGGACCGCGTTGGCGCCGCCGAGGAAGGTGGTCACCCGCGAGGAGCGCATGGGGTCGGAGGCGCGCAGTCGCGGCACGTGCCGGCGCTGGGTCTCGCCGGTCTCCGGGTCCGCGATGCGGAAGCTGATGATGCCGAGGCGGGGGTCCGCGGTGAAGGCCTGCCGGACCAGTTCGGCGGTGTCCGGGTGGGCGAGCAGTCCGTCGTCGTCGAGGAAGAGCAGGACGTCGACGTCGGTGCCGCCGGGGCCGAAGGCCTCGATGCCCACGTTCCGGCCGGCGGGGATGCCGACGTTCTCGGGCAGGTCGACGGTGCGGACCCAGTCGGGCACCCCGGTGACCGGGGCGCCCTGGCCGACGACGACGACCTCGACCGGGTCGCCCTCCTGCTTGGCGACCGAGTCGATCAGCGCGCGCAGGTCGTCGGGGCGGTTGCCCATCGTGATGACGACGGCACCCACCTTGAGCGGCGTACTCACGGCCGGCCTCACTTCAGCCTGCTGGAGACCATGATCGACACCAGGTGCAGCACGGTCTGGAGGAGGGCGATGCCGGCGAGGACGGCGACGCCGACCCGGGAGAAGAAGAGGTCGCCGCGGATCTGGTCGGCGATCGCCAGGACGACGATCAGCAGCGAGGCCTCGATGCCGAGGACGAGCCGGTGGAACTTCAGCGCCGCGGCGGCCCTGCGGGCCAGCGCCATGCCGGAGGAGCGCGGCTCGGACGCCGCCTCCTTCACCGGCGGCAGGCCGCCCTGGTGGCGGGCCACGCCGACGAGGTCGGTCTCGGCCTTGATCAGGATGGCGCCGAGGGCGGCGAGGGTCCCGAGGAACGCCCACAGCCAGTCCGCGCCGCCCGAGCCCCACAGGTCGGCGGCGCGCAGGCCGAAGCCGACGAGCACGGCCGCGTCGCACAGGTAGGCGCCGACCCGGTCCAGGTAGACACCGGCCAGCGAGTACTGCTTCTTCCAGCGGGCCACCTCGCCGTCGACGCAGTCGAGCAGCAGGTAGAGCTGGACCATGAGCGCGCCCAGCAGCGCCCCGGGGATCCCGGGCACCAGCAGGGCCGGGGCCGCGAGGACGCCCGCGAGGGTCATCACGTACGTGAGCTGGTTCGGCGTGACCTTGGTGCCGACGAGCTGACGGGTGATCCTGAGCGAGATCTCCCGCATGTACAGGCGCCCGCCCCAGTGCTCGCCGCTCCGCCGGTCCTTCACGCCCGGGGGGTGGACGACCGGTCGGAGCTCAGCTACCGATGGCTTTTGCATAGTCGGCGTACGCGTCCCTGATCTCGTCGTCGGACAGGTCGAGGTGTTCGAGGATGGTGAAGCGGCCCGGCCGGGTCTGCGGGGCGAAGGACACCGCCTGGACGAACTCGTCCACGGTGAAGCCCATCTCCTCCGGCCGGACGGGCAGTCCGTGCCGGCGCAGGGTGTCGACCATCAGCGCGGAGCCGCCGCGGTCGCCGCGCAGGTGCATGGCGAAGGCCGCGCCGAGGCCGCACTGCTCGCCGTGGCTGGCGGCGCGGGCCGGGAAGAGCAGGTCGAAGGCGTGGCTGATCTCGTGGCAGGCGCCCGAGGAGGGACGGCTGTCACCGCTGATCGACATGGCGATGCCGGACATCACCAGGCCCTCGGAGAGGGTGACGAGGAAGTCGTCGTCGCCGACGCCGCCGGGGTGGCGGAGCACGGCCTCGCCGGCGCTGCGGGCCATGGCGGCCGCGAGACCGTCGACCTTCTCGCCGGTCTCGCGGTGCGAGAGCTCCCAGTCCGCGATGGCGGACAGGTTGGAGATCGCGTCGCCGATGCCGGAGCGGACGTACCGCACGGGGGCGTCCCGGATCACGTCGAGGTCGATGACCAGCGCGATCGGGGTGGGCACCCCGTAGGAGCCGCGTCCGTTGTCGTTGTCCAGCGTGGAGATCGGCGAGCAGATCCCGTCGTGCGACAGGTTGGTGGCGATGGCCACCAACGGCAGCCCGACCCGGGCCGCCGCGTACTTGGTCACGTCGATGATCTTGCCGCCGCCGAGGGCGACGACCGCGTCGTACCGCTGGCCGCGCATGGCGTCGGCGAGCTTGACGGCCTCGTCGATCGTGCCGCCCGAGACCGGGTACCAGTCGGCACCCGGCAGCTCGGGGGCGAAGTGGTCACGCAGCTTGAGGCCGGAGCCGCCGCTGATGGCGACGGCGATCTTGCCGTTGCTGGAGATCCGCTGGTCCGCGAGGAGCGCGGACAGGTCGTCCAGCGCTCCCCTGCGGATGTCGACGACGACCGGCGAGGGGATCAGCCGGGTCAGTACTGGCACGCGATCTCACGGCCCTTCGCGAGGTCGTCGTGGTTGTCGATCTCGACCCACTTGACGTCGCCGATGGGAGCCACGTCGACGGTGAAGCCGCGGTTGACCAGCTCCTGGTAGCCGTCCTCGTAGTACAGGTCGGGGTCGCGCTCGAAGGTGGCCTTGAGGGCGTCGGCGAGCTCCTCGGCGGCCTCGGCCTCGATCAGCGTGACGCCGATGTACTCGCCGGTGGCGGTCGCGGGGTCCATCAGCTTGGTGATGCGCTGGACGCCCTTGCCCTCGGCGGTGATGACCTTCATCTCCTCGTCGGCGAGGTTCTTCACCGTGTCGAGGGCGAGGATGATCTTCTGGCCGTTGCCGCGGGCCGCCAGCAGGGTCTTCTCGACCGAGACCGGGTGGACGGTGTCGCCGTTGGCGAGGATCACACCGCGCTTGAGCTCCTCACGCGCGCACCACAGGGAGTAGGCGTTGTTCCACTCCTCGGCCTTGTCGTTGTCGACGAGGGTGATCTTGAGGCCGTACTTCGCCTCCAGCGCGTCCTTGCGGTCGTAGACGGCCTCCTTGCGGTAGCCGACGACGATGGCGACCTCGGTGAGGCCGATCTCGGCGAAGTTCTTCAGCGTGAGGTCGAGGATCGTGGTCTCGCCGTCCACGGGCACGAGGGCCTTCGGGAGGGTGTCGGTGTAGGGGCGCAGACGCCGTCCGGCACCGGCTGCGAGTACGAGGCCGATCATGCTGTTTCTCCTTCGTCGTGAACGGCGGGTGCTCCGGAGGAGACCCAGAAGCGGATGGACTCCACGAGCACCACGAGCGCGACGGCGACCGCGAGGGCGGTCAGTGCCAGGGTGAAGTCGTCACCGCGGTCCGCCAGGAAGGCGGCGAGGACGGCCACCAGGAGCGTGCGCCCCTCGTGTCCGCCGGTGACGCGCACCAGCCACGCGGGCGGCGCGCCGGTGCCGCCGCGGATGCGGTACACCGTGTCGTAGTGATGGTAGGCGACCGCCGCGACCAGCCCGAACGCCGCCGGGAGCGCCTGGGCGGCGTCGGAGCGCGCGGCGAGGACCAGGACCGTGCCGTACTCGGCGGCGCGGAAGAGCGGGGGGAGGAGCCAGTCCAGGGGGCCCTTGAGGGGCTGGGAGACGGCGAGTCCGGACAGCAGCGCGTAGGCGACGGCGCCGCTCACCGCGACCCACGGGTCACCCTGGACGAGGGCCGAGCCCAGCACGGCGACCGCGCCGAGGGCCGCGAGCAGCGGCGTGCTCGCGTAGCGGCGGGCGTCGCGGGTGCGGAGCCGCGCGAGGGTCTCGGCGATCGGCCCCGAGTCCGCGAGGTCCGCCAGCGCCTGGGCGGCGCGGTCGGTCCGCTTCGCCTTGCGGGTCAGGGAGCGAAGGACGCGGCCGGCCGTGGTGTAGCAGGCGCCGAAGGAGCCGCCGATGATCAGCGCCCAGAAGACGACCCGGGGGTCGGTGAAGGCGATGAGGACGGCGATCATCGCCCAGCGCTCGCCGATCGGCAGGATGATCATGCGGCGGGCCCAGACGGTCCAGCCGACGCTGTCGAGCCGGCCGGAGAGGGCCGCCGTGGGGCTGGTGTTCGCCGTGGCGTCGTGGTTGGCCTCGTTGAACGAGAAGTCGACGACGTGCCGGCAGGTCATGAGGACCATCGCGCCGAGCGCGAGCCCCCAGACGTCGTCGCCGTTGCGGGCCGCGCCGAGGGCCAGGCCCGCGTAGAAGGCGTACTCCTTGGCGCGGTCGAAGGTGGCGTCGAGCCAGGCGCCCAGCGTCGAGTACTTCAGCGCGTACCGGGCGAGCTGCCCGTCGGCGCAGTCCAGGACGAAGGAGACGAGGAGGAGGACGCCGGAGGCGACGTAGCCGGCGCGCTCGCCGGTCGCCGCGCAGCCGGCCGCGACCAGGGCGGTCAGCAGCGAGGCGGTGGTGACCTGGTTGGGGGTGAGGCCGCGCCGCGCGCACCAGCGGGCGATGTAGCGCGAGTACGTGCTGATGAAGAAGGTGGTGAAGAAGCCGTCGTGCGCCTTGACGGCGGTGCGGAGGCGGACGGCCTCGTCGTCGACGGCGTCGACGGCGGCGCGCGCCCGGTGGCGGGCCTCGGCGTCGGTGGGCACGGTGGCGACGAGGGTGCCGAGCGCGGGCCGGTGCACGGCGACGCCGCCGGCGTCGAGGGCCGCGGCGAGCGTGTCGGTGAGGTCGTCGGTGAGGGTGCCGGTGCCGGGGGCCGCGGGCGTCTTCGCGACCTCGGTCAGCGCGCGGGCGAGCGCCGGGCGGGCCGTGCTCTGCGCGGTGAGCGCGCCGGACACGGCCGCGGCCGGGAACCGGGGGTCGGTGAGGGCGAGGCGCAGCGCGTGCACGTGTCCGACGAAGCGGGGGTCGACGAGCGCGACGCGCTCACCCGCCGGGACGGCGGCCAGCAGGGCTCCGGTCTCCTCGGGGCCCGAGGCGATCCGGACGTCGAAGCCGAGCGACCGCAGATCTCCGTCGAGCGAGGATCCGGGTGCCGGCGGGCCGGTGAGGATGGCGGTCGACAGACGAACTCACTCCTTGGAGCTGACGGAGGGCCGGCGGGGCTCATGGTGGCCCCGGGCACGGCGGTGCCGCCCTGTACCGGGCGGCGACACGTCGGCTGAGGCTATCGGATGAACCGGATCCCGAGTTCACCGAGGCTTCGCGGTCAGGACTCCCCCGGGCCCACCCGTGTCCGTACGGCTGCGCCCGTCCTGCGGTGATCATCATGGGCGATCGGTGGCCCACCTCACAAACCACGGTCGGGCGACGCCCCCGCGACCGTCGGGCGGCCCTTGGGGGCCCGGCCGGGCGGGATCGCATATCCGCAGGTCAGAGCATATGACAACGGTGTTCAGTACCGTGTTGCGCATACCCCCCACCCGTAGTTCACTTGCCAGTCGGGACCATCGGGCGCACAACGGACGACACGACCGGGAGGCCATGTCATGGGGGCTGGACACGACCACGGACACAGTCACGGGGGCCGGCCTCCGACGGGCACCGCGGGTGCCGCGCACAGGAACCGGTTGCGGATCGCACTCGGCATCACGCTCTCCGTGATGGTGATCGAGATCATCGGTGGCGTGGCCGCCGACTCCCTCGCGCTGATCGCCGACGCGGCGCACATGGCCACGGACGCGGTCGGCCTCGCGATGGCGCTGCTCGCGATCCACTTCGCCAACCGGCCGCCGTCCGGCAACCGCACCTTCGGGTTCGCCCGGGCGGAGATCCTCGCCGCGCTCGCCAACTGCCTGCTGCTGCTCGTCGTCGGCGGCTACGTGCTGTTCGAGGCGATCCAGCGGTTCCTGGAGCCGGCCGAGACCAAGGGCGGCCTGACCATCGTGTTCGCGGTGATCGGCCTGGTGGCCAACATGATCTCGCTGTCGCTGCTCGTGCGGGGCCAGAAGGAGAGCCTCAACGTGCGCGGGGCGTATCTGGAGGTGCTCGCGGACGCCCTGGGGTCGGTCACTGTGATCGTCGCGGCCGGGATCATCCTGGCCACGGGCTGGCAGTACGCCGACCCGATCGCCTCGATCGTGATCGGCCTGATGATCGTCCCGCGCACGCTCAAGCTGCTGCGCGAGACCCTCGACGTGCTCCTGGAGGCGGCCCCCAAGGGCGTCGACATGGCGGAGGTGCGCGCGCACATCCTGGCCCTCCCGGGGGTGGAGGGCGTGCACGACCTGCACGCGTGGACGATCACCTCGGGGATGCCGGTGCTCTCCGCGCACGTGGTCGTCGACCAGGCCGCGCTCGACTCCGTCGGGCACGAGAAGATGCTGCACTCCCTCCAGGGGTGCCTGGGGTCGCACTTCGACGTAGAGCACTGCACGTTCCAGCTGGAGCCGGTGGGACACGCGGAGCACGAGGCGAAGCTCTGCCTGTGAGGGCCCGGCGAAGACGCCCCCTGGGAGATCCGCCGCCTGTTAGTCTTTTCGTACGAACACGTGTGGAGAGGAGCTGAGGTTGATGACCGTCGCGATGGAGGCCGCCCAGTGCGGCAGCGCCCGGTCCAGCTTCAGCTTCCGGGTCTCCGGCTGACCTGATCCCGGTCCACACCGGTCCGTCACGTCGTCGGCCGGGACCCTTTCACCGAGGGATTCCCACGTTGTCCGACAACGCCCTGCACGACTCCTTCTTCGCCCTGCACCACGGCCTGCCGCGGCAGGGTCCCGGCTCCGACGCCACCACGCGTCGGCTCCTCGCGCTCGCCGGGCGGCTCCCGGAGCGCCCGCGCGTCCTCGACCTGGGCTGCGGCCCCGGCCGTTCCGCGCTGCTCCTGGCCGCCGAGGCGGGCGCCGAGGTGACCGCCGTCGACACCCACGAGCCGTTCCTCGCCGAGCTGCGCGCGAGCGCCGCCGCGCGCGGGCTCGACGGCTCGGTCCACACCCTCCGCGCCGACATGCGCGCCCTCCCGTTCCCGGACGGTTCCTTCGACCTGGTCTGGGCCGAGAGCTCGGTCTTCGTCCTCGGCTTCGACCGGGCGCTCGCCGAGTGGCGCAGGCTGCTCGCGCCCGGCGGCACGCTGGTCCTGACCGAGTGCGTCTGGACCACCGACGAGCCGGGCCCGGCGGCCCGCGCCTTCTGGGAGGAGCACTACCGGCTCCGTACCGTCACCGGAAACGCGGCGGCGGCCGTCGGGGCCGGGTACCACGTCCTGGGGACCGTCCCGCAGCCCGAGAGCGACTGGGACGAGTACTACGGTCCGCTCGCCGCCCACGCCGACGTGGCGGACACCACCGTCCCCGGCATGGCCGAGGCGGTGGCGGGGGCGCGTGCCGAGATCGCGCTCCGGCACGAGCACGGTGCCGACTACGGCTACGCGGGCTTCGTCCTGCGGCCGGCCGACCCGCGCTGGACCACCCGCGCGGAGACCCCCGGGGACGCCGCCGCCATCCGCCGGGTCGTGGCGACGGCCTTCGGTTCGGAGGCCGCGCCCTCCGCGACCGAGGCCGATCTGGTCGAGGCGCTCCGGCTCGACGCCGACGCCTGGCTGCCCGGTCTGTCGTACGTGGCCGAGGCCCCCGACGGCTCGGTCGCGGCGCACGCGCTGATCACCCGCTGCCGGGTGGGCGGTGCCCCGGCGGCGGCGCTCGCGCCGGTGTCGGTGGCGCCGGCGTACCAGCGGACGGGGGCCGGCCAGGCCGTCGTCCGGGTGGTGCTCGACGCGGCGCGGCTGCGGGGCGAGCCGCTCGTACTCGTCCTGGGCCATCCGGAGTACTACCCGCGGTTCGGCTTCGTACGGGCGTCCGAGTACGGAATCAAGCCAGGTTTCGAGGCTCCGGACGAGGCGATGATGGCGCTCGTCCTGGACGACTCCGTGCCCGTTCCGGCGGGAGTCCTCGTCTATCCGGCGGCTTTCGGGGTCTGACCTCCTCCCGGGTCCCCTCGCTCCCGCCGCACCGGTCCTCCTCCGGTGCGGCGGGAGCGGCCACGTCGGGCCGACGAAGTACGGACAAGCCGGTTTTGTACGGCAGACTGTGGTAGCCCCACCGGGCCGAGGACCGAAGCGAAGGATGGGTATGCCGACCACACCAGCCACCGCGGCTCAGATCTTGCCGGAGATCGCGTCGAACGGTGTCCAGCCGTCCGGAGCCGCGGCGCCGATCATGCTCGAACTGGTCGACGAGGAGGGGAGGACCATCGGCACGGCGGAGAAGCTCGCCGCCCATCAGGCGCCGGGTCAGCTCCACCGCGCCTTCTCCGTCTTCCTCTTCGACGAGTCGGGGCGGCTGCTGCTCCAGCGCCGGGCGCTCGGCAAGTACCACTCCCCCGGCGTCTGGTCGAACACGTGCTGCGGCCACCCCTACCCGGGCGAGGCGCCCTTCGCGGCGGCGGCCCGGCGGACCTTCGAGGAGCTCGGCGTCTCGCCCACCCTGCTCGCGGAGGCCGGCACGGTCCGCTACAACCATCCGGACCCGGCCTCGGGCCTGGTGGAGCAGGAGTTCAACCACCTCTTCGTCGGTCTCGTGCAGGCCGAGCCGCGGCCGGACCCGGAGGAGATCGAGGACACCGCCTTCGTCACCGCCGACGAGCTGGCCGAGCGGCACGCCGCCGCGCCGTTCTCCGCCTGGTTCATGACGGTGCTCGACGCGGCGCGTCCGGCCGTCAGGGAGCTGACGGGTCCGTCCGGGGGCTGGTGACCGCCGGATGCGGCACGCCTCCTGGCCCCGGCGCCGTCGGGGCCAGGGGCAGCGCCGCCCAGATGATCTTCCCGCCGGTCGCCGTGTGCTCCACGTCGCAGGCGCCGCCCGCCTCCTGGGCGATCTCCCGGACCAGGAGGAGCCCGCGGCCTCCCGTCTGACCCCAGTCCGCTTCCAGCGCCTTGGGGCGGTAGGGGTGGTTGTCCTCGACCGACACCCGGATCCACTCGGGGCCGATCGCCACCTCCACCGCTATCTCCGGCGACAGCAGCGCCGCGTGCCGCACGGCGTTGGTGACCAGCTCGGAGACGATCAGCAGCAGGCCGTCCATGATCTCCTCGTGGAGGGGGACGGCCTGGCGGACCAGCAGGTCGCGTACGGCGTGCCGGGCCTGCGGGACGGAGACGTCGACCGCGGCCGCGGTGAAGCGCCAGACTCCTTCGTAGGACGGTTGCCGGGTGGGGACGCCTCCGTGGGTGTCCACGGTCCCGTTCCCACCCTCGTGCTCGATTCTCGCCACGGATCGAGTCTTGGCAATCCCCACGGGCGGACCGGCCTACTGACCAGAAGTCGACACTTATCGGCCACCTTCTGATCGGCTGGGTGTGCCGACGTCAGTTGTTCGACTGATCCTGCCCGGTTTCTGATGACTCCGGAGGGGTGCCGTTCTCCGGTGCCGGCGGGGTCACCATACCGACGATGCGCCGCCCCCCGACGCCGATGGCGATCAGGCCCAGGCCGTCGAACAGCAGCGCGAGCGAGAAGAAGACCCCGAGGACGTACCTGCTGCTGTCGGGCCAGTCGAACAGGACGAGCAGACCGAGCAGCAGCCCGAACGCGCCCTGGAGCAGGGTCCAGCCGAACTGCGGCCCCCGCACCACCACACTGCCGACCAGCCGGAACAGCCCGCCGGTCAGGAAGAGCAGGGCGGCGAACATGGTCAGCGCCTCCGCCGATCCGTGCGGGTGGCGGATCACCACGACGCCGGCCGCGATGTTCAGCGCGGCCACCACCACGGCCAGCCAGAAGTAGCTGGTGCCTCGCGACTGGATGGCCTGCAGGAGTCCCACCACACCGCCGATCAGCAGCAGCCACCCGAAGAGCAGCATCGAGGTCAGGGTCGCGAGACCCGTGTAGACCAGACCGACGAGACCGCCGATCACCAGCAGGATGCCGAGCGCGGCCAGCCAGCCGAAGCTGCGGCTGAGCTTCTTCCCCTCACGCGCCATGTCCCGGACGGAATCCTGTGCGGCGGTCTCGCGGGCGTCCTCGGTCATGCGGTGCCTCCTCGCGGCGACCCCTTCCTGATCGTACGTTCGGGTCCGGCGGATAGCATCCGGCTCATGGAGCCGCAGCTGAAGGACAGCGTCACGGACGGGGTCGCCACCGTCGTCATCGCCAACCCCGCCAAGCGCAACGCGATGAGCGCGGGCATGTGGCGGGACCTGCCCGGCGTCCTGGAGCGGCTCGCCGCCGATCCGGCCGTCCGGGTGCTCGTCCTCACCGGCGAGGGCGACACCTTCTGCGCGGGAGCCGACATCTCGACGCTGCGGGAGTCCGGAGAGGAGCAACAGACGCTCTCGGTACGGGCCGAGGAGGCGCTCGCGGCCTTCCCCAAGCCGACCCTGGCCGCCGTCCGGGGCTTCTGCGTCGGGGGCGGCAGCCAGCTCGCCGCCGCCTGCGACCTGCGGTTCGCCGAGGAGGGCAGCCGGTTCGGCGTCACCCCCGCGAAGCTCGGCCTCGTCTACCGGTCTTCGTCGACCCGCAGGCTCGCCGCCCTCGTGGGCCCGTCGACCGCCAAGTACCTGCTGTTCTCCGGCGAACTGATCGACGCCGACCGGGCGCTGCGGACCGGGCTCGTCGACGAGCTGCACCCGGTGGGCGCGCTCGACAAGCGGGTGGCCGAGTTCGCCCGGATCCTCGCCTCCCGCTCGCTGCTGACCCAGGCGGCTGCCAAGGAGTTCATCGACGGGCGCCCCGACAGGGACGACCACTGGCTGGAGCAGGCGCGCGGCAGCGGCGACCCCGCGGAGGGTGTCGCCGCCTTCCTGGAGCGCCGCGCGCCCCGGTTCACGTACGGGCTCTGAGACCGCCCGCGTCTGCCGGAGCCTCCGGGAGGGGTCGGCTCTCCTTGACGAGGTCCCTGGTGTCGGTGCCGCGCCAGTGCGCCACGATCGCGGCCGGGGCCTTCTCCGGGGAGCCCGCGTCGTAGGGCGGCTGCGGGTCGTACTCGGTGAGCAGCTGGACGGTCTGGGCGACCTCGTCGCCGGCGACGCGGCCGAGCAGGTGCAGCGCCATGTCGATGCCGGAGGAGACGCCGGCGGCCGTGACGTACTTGCCGTCGAAGACGACCCGCTCGCCGGTCGGCTCGACCCCCTGGGCCCGCAGTTCGTCGAAGGCGAGCCAGTGGGTGGTCGCCCGGCGGTCCTTGAGCAGGCCCGCGGCGGCGAGGATCAGCGAGCCGGTGCAGACCGAGGTGGTCCAGGTGCTGGTGGCGTCGGCCGTGCGGAGCCAGTCGAGGATCTCCGGATCGTTCATGGCCGCCCGCGAGTCGGGCCCGCCGGGGACGAGCACGATGTCCGGGCGCGGGACCTCGGCGAGGGTCCTGTCGGCGACGAGCGCCAGGCTGCCCTGGTCGTTGCGGACCGGCCCGGCCTCCTTGGCCACGAAGACGCTCTCGGCGCCGGGGAGACGGGCGAGGAGCTCGTACGGCCCGACGGCGTCCAGGGTGGTGAAGCGCTCGTAGAGCAGGATGGCGATCTGCATGTCGATTCCTTGATCGGTTGGCGGGACGGTCGGTGACGGGACGGTCGGTGACGGGTCCGGGCGGGGACGGGTCCGGGCGGCCACGGGTCCACGGGCGAGGGGTCGCCCCAGGAAGGGATCGCTTCCGGACGGCGCTCGATCGACCACGGGAGAGCCCGCCGGCGGCAGGGGCCGGCGGCGGCGTGGCAGGACGGTCAGGTGAGGAGCGCGTGGAAGCGGCGGCGGTACTCCACGGGGGCGGTGCCGAGGGCCTTGAGGAAGGCGCGCCGCATGGCCTCCGGGGTGCCGTAGCCGGAGGTGCGGGCGACCTCCTCGACGCCGCGCGAGGTCTCCTCCAGAAGGCGGCGGGCGTGTTCGAGCCGGACCCGGTCGACGTAGCGGCCGGGCGGGGTGCCGGTCTCCGCGTGGAAGGCGCGGGCGAAGTGGCGGGGCGAGAGCCGGGCGCGGGCGGCGAGCGCCTCGACGGAGAGGTCCGCTTCGGGGTGCTCGGTGATCCACTGCTGGAGGTCGCGCAGCGGCTCGCGCCGGGCGGTCTGGGCGGACAGCTGGACGCTGAACTGCGCCTGGTTGCCGGGGCGGCGCAGGAAGACGACCAGGTGGCGGGCGACGGTGAGGGCCACGTCCCGGCCGAGGTCCTCCTCGACGAGGGCGAGGGCCAGGTCGATGCCCGCGGTGACGCCGGCGGAGGTGGCGACGCGTCCGTCGCGTACGAAGATGGGGTCCGGGTCGACGTCGACGCCGGGGTAGTGGCGGGCGAGGTGGTCGCAGGCCACCCAGTGGGTCGTGGCCCGGTGCCCGTCGAGGAGCCCGGCCTCGGCGAGGAGCAGCGCGCCGGTGCAGACGGAGACCAGGCGTTCGGCGCGCGGGGCGTGCTCGCGCAGCCAGTCGACCAGGGCGGGCTCGGGAGCCCGGGTGCCCTCGCCGCCGGGGACGACGAGGGTGTGCGGCGGGCCGCCGGCGAGCGCCTCGTCGAGGGTGGTGTCGGGGAGCAGCCGCAGTCCGCTGTGCGTCCGGACCGGGCCGCCGTCCAGGGAGGCGGTCGTGATCGGGTAGGCGGCCGGGTCGCCGGCGGCGCGGCCGGCACCGGCGAACACCTCGACGGGGCCGGTGACGTCGAGGCTCTGTACGCCGTCGAAGAGGACGACGAGGACGGGTCGCTGCGTCATGCCTCCATCCTTCGCGCCCGCCGGTACGTCCGCAACGACGGGGAACCCACCTTTCCTGCCATCGCCTCCGGCGCGCGCGTGGCGGTTCCCGTCGTACCGCCCCGTCGAGCCTCCGGCGTGCGAGGACACGCCTGTTCCTGTCGTACCGCCCCGTCGAGCCTCCGGCGTGCGAGGACACGCCTGTTCCCGTCGTACCGCCCCGTCGAGCCTCCGGCGAGTGAGGGCACGCCTGTTCCTGTCGTACCGACCAGTCGGTAACCTACGGGCCCATGACGACGACTGCTCTGCCGCCCCGCGCGGGACGCCGCTGCCACAACGCCCTCAACCCGCTGCACTCCACGCTCTACTTCTCGCCCGACCTGGACCGCGAGTTCACCGCCCTCGGCCTCACCGACCGGAACGCGATGCGGCTCGCCTCGCGCAGCGCCGCCCTCGGCGCGGTGGGCGCGGGCGCGGTCGCCGCGACCTTCTACAACTACAACCACGAGCTGCTGGCCCGGCACCTGCCCGCCGTCTGGGACACCGCCTCCCCCGCCGAGGTCCTGGACGCGCGGCTGCGGGCCGCCGACGCCACCCTGCGCCGGCTGCTCGGCGACGACGCCGTCGCCGCCCCCGAGATGACCGAGGCGGCCGAGCTCGCGCTGCGCGCCGCCGAAGCCTGCACACGGCACGCCCGCCCGCTCTACTCCGCCCACGCCGACCTCCCGGTGCCCGAGGAGCCCCACCTCGCCTACTGGCACGCCGCCACCCTGCTGCGCGAGCACCGGGGCGACGGCCACCTCACGGCGCTGCTCTCCGCCGGGCTCGACCCCGTCGAGGCCCTCGTCTCGCACACCGCCACCGGCAAGGGCATGGCCCCGCGCTGGGTCCTCGGCTCCCGCGGCTGGCGCCGCGCCGACTGGGACGCGGCGGTGGGACGACTGCGCGCACGCGGACTGCTCGACGCCGACGGCGAGCTGACGGAGGCGGGCACCGCACTCCGCGCCGACCTGGAGGAGCACACCGACCGGCTGGACTCCGCCCCGTACGAGCACCTCGGCGCGGCCGGCGTCGAGCGCCTGACCGAACTGGGGCGCGGGTTCCTCTTCGCCGCGGCCGCCGCGGGCGCCTTCCCGGCGGACCTCGGCGGCAAGGACCCGGCCGGAAAGTAGCGCCGCCCGCCGGAGGGCCGGGCGGGACTTTCCGGACGGTCCCCCGGTGGAGCCGGGGGCCGGCGAACCGCCGGGACGGGCCGGTTGCCGCGTCCGGGTGACCGACCCGGCACAATGCACTCGCAAGCTTGAGGCACGAGAAGGCGAGTCGGGACACCGTGACGACGTCCATCGAAGCAAGGATCGCCGAGGAGCTCGGCGTACGCGAGCGACAGGTGAGGGCAGCCGTCGAGCTCCTCGACGGCGGTTCGACCGTGCCGTTCATCGCGCGCTACCGCAAGGAAGCGACCGAGATGCTCGACGACGCGCAGCTGCGCACCCTCGAGGAGCGGCTGCGCTACCTGCGCGAGCTGGAGGACCGCCGGACGGCGATCCTCGACTCGGTACGCGAACAGGGCAAGCTGACGCCGGAGCTGGAGGCCGGCATCCGGGCCGCCGACACCAAGGCCCGCCTGGAGGACATCTACCTGCCCTTCAAGCCGAAGCGCCGGACGAAGGCCCAGATCGCCCGCGAGGCCGGTCTCGCGCCGCTGGCCGAGGGGCTGCTCGCCGACCCGTCCGTCGAGCCGGCGGTCGCCGCCGCGGCCTTCGTGGACGGGGACAAGGGCGTCGCGGACGCCGCCGCCGCCCTGGAGGGCGCGCGGGCGATCCTCGCCGAGAAGTTCTCCGAGGACGCCGACCTCATCGGCGAGCTGCGCGAGCGCATGTGGGGCCGGGGCCGGCTCGTCGCGAAGGTGCGGGACGGGCAGGAGGAGGCCGGAGCGAAGTTCGCCGACTACTTCGACTTCGCCGAGCCGTTCACGGCGCTGCCCTCGCACCGCGTGCTCGCCATGCTGCGGGGCGAGAAGGAGGACGTGCTCAGCCTGGACCTGGAGCCGGAGGAGCCGTCGGAGCTGCCCGGCCCGTCCTCGTACGAGGGCATCGTCGCCCGTCGCTTCGGCGTCGCCGACCGCGGGCGCCCCGGCGACAAGTGGCTCCAGGACACGGTCCGCTGGGCCTGGCGGACCCGCATCCTCGTCCACCTCGGGATCGACCTGCGGCTGCGGCTGCGCACGGCGGCCGAGGACGAGGCGGTCCGGGTCTTCGCGGCGAACCTGCGCGACCTGCTGCTCGCGGCGCCGGCCGGCACCCGGGCGACGCTGGGCCTCGACCCCGGCTTCCGCACCGGCGTGAAGGTCGCCGTCGTCGACGCGACCGGCAAGGTCGTCGCCACCGACACGATCTACCCGCACGTCCCCGCCAACAAGTGGGACCAGGCGCTGGAGAGGCTGGCGCGGCTGGCGAAGGAGCACGCGGTCGAGCTCGTCGCGATCGGCAACGGCACCGCCTCCCGCGAGACCGACAAGCTCGCCGGCGAACTCCTGGCCAAGCACCCCGAGTTGAAGCTGACGAAGGTGATGGTCTCGGAGGCGGGCGCCTCGGTCTACTCGGCCTCCGCCTTCGCCTCTCAGGAACTCCCGGACCTCGACGTGTCGTTGCGCGGCGCCGTCTCCATCGCCCGGCGGCTCCAGGACCCGCTCGCGGAGCTGGTGAAGATCGATCCGAAGTCCATCGGCGTCGGCCAGTACCAGCACGACCTGGCCGAGGTGAAGCTCTCGCGCTCCCTCGACGCCGTGGTCGAGGACTGTGTGAACGGCGTCGGCGTCGACGTCAACACCGCCTCCGCGCCGCTGCTTTCGCGGGTCTCCGGCATCAGCGGCGGCCTCGCCGAGAACATCGTGGCGCACCGGGACGCCAACGGCCCGTTCCGCTCCCGCAAGGCGCTCAAGGACGTGGCCCGGCTCGGCCCGAAGGCGTACGAGCAGTGCGCGGGCTTCCTCCGCAT
The DNA here is from genome assembly GCF_056436715.1 of Streptomyces sp. NPDC043176. NCBI lineage: Bacteria > Bacillati > Actinomycetota > Actinomycetes > Kitasatosporales > Streptomycetaceae > Streptomyces > Streptomyces sp. NPDC043176. Next base: position 5,447 of record NZ_JBWKCA010000023.1, on the reverse strand, counting down.
CCGGGATGGTGACGACCCGCTCGACGCGTCGTCGGTGCACCCGGAGGCGTACCCGGTGGTGCGCCGGATGGTGAAGGCGACGGGCGGCGAGGTCGCGGCGCTGATCGGCGACACGGGCCGGCTGCGCACGCTGCGCGCGGACGACTTCGTCGACGGGACCTTCGGTCTGCCGACCGTGACGGACATCCTGCGCGAGCTGGAGAAGCCGGGCCGCGACCCGCGTCCGGCGTTCAGGACGGCCACCTTCAAGGACGGCGTCGAGAAGATCGGCGACCTCGCGTCCGGGATGGTCCTCGAGGGCGTCGTCACGAACGTGGCGGCCTTTGGCGCGTTCGTCGACGTCGGCGTCCACCAGGACGGCCTGGTGCACGTGTCGGCGATGTCGAAGACCTTCGTCAAGGACCCCCGCGACGTCGTGAAGCCCGGCGACGTCGTCAAGGTGAAGGTCCTCGACGTCGACATCCCCCGCAAGCGCATCTCGCTGACCCTGCGCCTCGACGACGAGCCCGGCGCGGACGCGGCCGGCGGCGCGCCCCGGCGCGAGCGGGGCGAGCGCCCTCCGCAGCAGCGCCAGAGCGGCAGCCGTAGCGGCGGCGGTGGCGGTGGCGGTGGCCGCAGGAACGAGCGGAGTGGCCGGGACGAGCGCGGCGGCCGGGACCGCGACCGGTCGCCGGCACCCGCCCCCGGCAACAGCGCCATGGCGGACGCCCTGCGCAAGGCCGGCCTGCTCGGCGAGGGCGGCGGCAAGCGCCGCTAGGGCCTGTCCGGCGGCTCCCGCCGTGTCCGGAGAACGGCCGAGGCCGCGCCCCGCCGGGGGCGCGGCCTCGGCCGTGCGGGAGGGTCCGCGGGAGGGCGGGTCAGGGCAGGAAGCGCATGGCCCATTCGGCGCGGTGGGCGACGGTCAGGTCGTCGTCCCGGGTGAGCGGCTGGAGCAGCCCGCGGGCCGCCTTCGGATCGGCCTGTACGAGCTCGACGATCTCGGCCGCCAGGCCGTCCTGGTCGTCGCCGAGGTCGACGGCCGAGGCGCGGACCAGGGCCGGCAGGGCCTCCGGGCCGCCGATGGCGGCGAGGACGCCGCCGAGGAGCTCACGGGCGTAGGCGTTGCGTTCCGTGAGGGCGCGGTCCAGTTCCGACTGGAGGCGCGGCAGGAGAGCGGCGTCGCCCGAGGCGGCGATCTCGTCGGCGAGGTCGATGGTCTCGTCGACGTCCGCGTCGAGGTCGTCCAGCATCTCGGTCAGCCGGGTCAGTAGGTCGGTCATGCTGCTGCCTCCTGGAAAGCGCCGTCCACCAGGACGGGAACGGTCGTCGAGCTGTCGGTCTCGGCGGCCACGGCCACGTCCTGCGGATAGCCGTACTCGTACAGTTCACGGCCCGAGTCGCAGCCGTGCAAGGCGGCGACCGGGTCCTTCGTCGCCGACCACAGCGTGGCCGCCGCCGTCGCCTCCGGGCTCAGGGAGCCCCTGCCCACGAGGGCGGAGAGCACCGCTCCCGCGCCCAGCAGGTCCTCGAGCGCCGGGCGGAGCGAGCCGTCGGGCCACCGCTCGCCGGCGGCGACGACCGCGAGCGGGCGTCGCGCCGTCCCGTACCCGCGATCGAGGAGCCAGCGGGCGACCGCGGTGTGGTTGCGCAGGGAGGCGGCGACGACGGTCGCGGTGCCGGCCTCGGCCGCGATCGTGGAGCCGTTCGGGGACGGCAGGACCAGACGGGCGGGTGCGGGGGCGGCGCGCAGGGCCGCCGGGGAGAGCGTCCACGGGTGCTCCGGGGTCGCCTCGCGGCGGCCGACGGCGAGGATCGCCCCGGCGCGGGACGCGTAGGCGACGGCCGTGGCGTCCCGCCACCGGTAGGGGTGGACGGCCGTGCCGGCCTCGACGGCGACGCCCACGGCGGTGGTGAACGAGAGCACGTCGACCACGACCACACAGGCGGCCGCCGGAGCGAGGGCCCGCGCCTCGACGGGCCCCCAGCCGAAGGAGACCGTCATCGCGGGCCCCGCCCGCGGCGAACGGTCATCAGAGCTCGGTCACCTTGCCGCCGGCGACCTCGACGCGCCGGGTGGTGCGGACCGCGTCGAGCATGCGCCGGTCGTGGGTGACCAGGAGCAGGGTGCCGGTGTACGAGTCGAGCGCGGACTCCAGCTGCTCGATGGCCTGCAGGTCGAGGTGGTTGGTCGGCTCGTCGAGGACGAGCAGGTTCACGCCCCGGCCCTGGAGCAGGGCGAGCGCGGCGCGGGTCCGCTCGCCCGGGGAGAGCGTCGTCGCGGGCCGCAGCACGTGCTCGGCCTTGAGGCCGAACTTGGCGAGCAGCGTCCGGACGTCGGCGGGCTCGGTGTCGGGCACCGCCGCGCAGAACGCCTCCAGGAGGCTCTCGGTGCCGTGGAACAGCTTGCGGGCCTGGTCGACCTCGCCGACGACGACGCCGGAGCCGAGGACCGCGTCGCCGGAGTCCAGCGGGAGGCGGCCGAGCAGGGCGGCGAGCAGGGTCGACTTGCCGGCTCCGTTGGCGCCGGTGACGGCCACGCGGTCGGCCCAGTCGATCTGGAGGGTGACGGGACCGAAGGAGAAGTCGCCGCGGCGCACCTCGGCCTCGCGCAGGGTCGCCACGACCGAGCCGGAGCGCGGCGCCGAGGCGATCTCCATGCGGAGCTCCCACTCCTTGCGGGGCTCCTCGACGACGTCGAGGCGTTCGATCATGCGCTGGGTCTGCCGGGCCTTCGCCGCCTGCTTCTCGCTGGCCTCGCTGCGCGCGTTGCGGCCGAGCTTGTCGCCGTCGGTGGCCTTGCGGCGGGCGTTCTTGACGCCCTGGGTCATCCAGGAGCGCTGCATGTGGCCGCGCGCCTCCAGGGCGGCCCTCTTCCCCGCGTACTCGTCGTAGTCCTCGCGCGCGTGGCGCCGGGCGGTGTCCCGCTCGTCGAGGTAGGCGTCGTAACCGCCGCCGTACAGGGTGATCTGCTGCTGGGCCAGGTCGAGTTCGAGGACCTTGGTGGCGGTGCGGGTGAGGAACTCGCGGTCGTGGCTGATGACGACCGTGCCGGCGCGCAGCCCCTTCACGAACGCCTCCAGGCGCTCCAGGCCGTCGAGGTCGAGGTCGTTGGTGGGCTCGTCGAGCAGGAAGACGTCGTAGCGGGAGAGGAGCAGCGAGGCGAGGCCCGCGCGGGCCGCCTGGCCGCCGGAGAGCGAGGTCATCGGCTGGTCGAGGCCGACGGTGAGGCCGAGGGAGTCCGCGACCTCCTCGGCACGCTCGTCGAGGTCGGCGCCGCCGAGGTTCAGCCAGCGCTCCAGCGTGACGGAGTACGCGTCGTCGGCGCCCGGGGTGCCGTCGACGAGGCCCTGGGTGGCCTCGTCCATGGCCGTCTGGGCGGCGGCCACGCCGGTGCGCCGGGCGAGGAACTCGCGCACGGTCTCGCCGGCGCGCCGCTCGGGCTCCTGCGGGAGGTGTCCGACGGACGCGGTGGGCGGGGAGAGCCGCAGCTCGCCCTCCTCCGGGGTGTCCAGACCTGCCAGCAGCCTGAGCAGCGTCGACTTGCCGGCGCCGTTGACGCCGACGAGGCCGATGACGTCGCCGGGGGCGACGACCAGGTCGAGCCCGGCGAAGAGGGTGCGTTCGCCGTGGCCGGCGGCGAGGTCCTTGGCGACGAGGGTTGCAGTCATCAGGGGACGAATCTTACGGGGGCGCCCACCCGCGCACGCCGCGCGGTCGCGCAGGCCCACCCGAGCCCCCGGTCAGGCGTGCGGGGTGGTCACGCGGCGCGGCGGGTTTCGGGGGAGAGGGCGCTCCGCGGGACGGCCGTGGCTCCGGGGCGCCCGCTCGCGGTGGCGGGGCCGTCGGCCGGCGCGCCGGGCGGCTGCGCGAGCAGGCGGTGGAGGACCGCGCGGTAGACGGGGCCGCGGAAGCGGTACGGGCCGATGCCCGGGTACACGTCCCGTGCCGGGTCGACGGTGGGGCCGGTCTGCCAGGCGAGGTCGCGCCAGACGACGTCGTCGCCGGAGCGCTCGACGACGGCGGTGACGGCTCCGCAGCCGGGATCGTCGCAGTCCGGGCAGGAGTGGATCACCCGGCGGGCGCCGTCGGCGGCGAGGAGGCGCTCGGCGTGCTCGGCGCGGACGGTGGGCGGGAGGTCCGCCGCGAGCGGCGAGACCGCGTCGACGCCGTCGACCTCGTCGAGCCGGTGGAGCAGTGCCCTGCCGTCGACGAGGAAGTCGCGGAGCGGGGCGGACGCGCCGCCCGCGGGGGCGGGGACGAGGTCGAGGGATGCGTACGGGACCGGCATGACTCGAGTGTTCCGGCGTTCCGTGGCCGCCCCGTCCCGGAAATGTCCCGGTCCCGGTACGGTCCGGGCCATGGAGAGCGACGTGATCGTGGTGGGCGGCGGGGTCATCGGTCTGACGACGGCGGTGACGCTGGCGGAGCGCGGGCTGCGGGTGCGGGTCTGGTCGCGGGACGACGTCACGGCGACGACCTCGGCGGTGGCGGGCGCGCTGTGGTGGCCGTACCGGATCGAACCGGCGGCCGAGGCGGGGGCCTGGGCGCTCGACTCGCTGCGGGTGTACGGGGAGCTGGCCGCCGATCCGGAGCGGACGGGGGTGCGGTGGGTGCCGGGGGTCCACGCGGACACGGTCCTGGACGGCCTCGGGTCCTGGGCGAAGGAGGTGCCCGGCCTCCGCCGGCTGGCTCCCGAGGAGGTGCCCGGGCCGTACGGCGCGGGTCTGGCCGCCAGGCTTCCGCTGATCGACATGCCGGTCCATCTGTCCTGGCTGCGGGGCCGGTTCGAGGCGGCCGGCGGGGTCTTCGAGCGGCGCGCGGTCACCGTCTTCGAGGAGGCGGCGGCGCGGGCCCGGGTGGTCGTCGACTGCGCCGGGGCGGCGGCGCGTGAACTCGTCCCGGACGCCGGACTGCGGCCGGTGCGCGGCCAGCTGGTCCTGGTGGAGAACCCCGGTGTCGAGGAGTGGTTCACCGCGGCGGACGCCGGTTCGCACGAGACGACGTACTTCTTCCCGCAGCCCGGGCGTCTGGTGCTCGGCGGGACGGCCGAGGAGGACGACGAGCGGCTCGAACCCGACCCGGCGACGGCGGCCGCGATCGTCGCGCGCTGCGCGCGGGTGCGGCCGGAGATCGCGGAGGCGCGGATCATCGGACACCGGGTCGGTCTGCGGCCCGCCCGCGTGGGCGGCGTGCGCATCGAGGCGGTGTCCCTGCCGGGCGGCGGCCGGCTCGTGCACCACTACGGGCACGGAGGCGCCGGGGTGACCGTGGCCTGGGGCTGCGCGGCACGGGCGGCGGAACTGGCCTGCGGCTGACGGGCCACGCCGGCCACGTCGGAACGGCCGGAACGGCCGCGGGGGGGGGGGGGGGGGGGGGGGCGGGGGGCCCCGCCCCCCGCGGGGGGGGGGGCGCGGCGGGGGGGGGGGGGGGGGGGGGGGGGGGGGGGGGGGGGGGGGGGGGGGCGCGGG
>NZ_JBWKCA010000022.1:0-144244 GCF_056436715.1 Streptomyces sp. NPDC043176 | reverse complement strand
GCGGTGGTGGAGGCGCCTGCTTCGGGTGGTGTGTTGTTCGTTTCGCGGTGGTCGTTGGGTTCGCATCCGTGGCTGGCTGATCACGCGGTGGCGGGCTCTGTTCTGGTGCCGGGTGCGGCGTTTGTGGATCTGGTGGTGCGGGCGGGTGAGGAGGTCGGTTGCGGTCTGTTGGGTGAGTTGGTGATCGAGGCGCCGCTTGTGCTTGCCGAGCGGGGTGGGGTGCAGGTCCGGGTGAGTGTGGGGGAGGTGGATGGGTCGGGGCAGCGGGCGGTGCAGGTGCATTCCCGGGTGGAGGACGCGGGCCCCGGTACCGATTGGACGCGTCATGTTTCGGGTCGTCTGGCTCCCGAGGTCGCTCATGCCGATTTCGAGTTGACGCAGTGGCCGCCGGCCGGCGCGGTTGCGGTGGACGGCGCCGCGGAGAGCGCCGCGGAGCGGGCCTACCGGGAGCTGGAAGAGACCGGTTACGGCTATGGTCCGGCCTTTCGCGGCCTGAGCCGGGTCTGGACCCGGGGCCAGGAGGTGTTCGCCGAGGTCGTCCTGCCCGAGGAGGCGGGCAAGCCCGACGGTTTCGGGGTGCATCCCGCGCTGATCGACGCCTGCTTCCACGCCGGAGTCTTTCGAGCCGACACCGCCGGGCAGGAGCAGAAGCTCGTCCTGCCGTTCGCCTGGAACGAGGTACGGATCTTCGCCACGGGTGCGACCGCACTGCGCGTGCACCTGTCGTTCCAGGGCCCGGACGCGATCACCGTCCGCATGGCCGACGGCACCGGTGCACCAGTCGCCTCGGTGGAGTCCCTGGTCTCCCGACCGGTGCGCTCCGACCAGCTCCGCGCCGACTCCGGCGTGATCAACGACCAGTTGTTCCGCGTCGCCTGGGGACCGACCTCGGTGAAGCACCGGGACGGCTCGCTGAACGCGGTGTCCGTGGCGACCGCCGATGACGTCAGGGCGCTGGCCGCAGAGGCCGAGGTTCCCGGGGTTCTGCTGCTGGATGTCGTCGGCGACGAGCGGGCCGACGCGGCGGAGGTACGGGACCTGGCAGCCCAGGTGCTGGAGGTGGTGCAGGCCTGGACGGTCGAGCCGGCTCTCGCGGACTCCCGGCTGCTGGCCGTGACCCACGGTGCCGTGGCGGTCGAGGGTGAGGAGTCGCCGATCGACCTGGCGGCCGCGGCGGTCGGTGGTCTGCTGCGCTCGGCACAGGCTGAGAATCCGACCCGGATCGTCCTGATCGACACCGACGACAGCGAGGCGTCGCTGCGGGTGCTGCCGGACGTACTGGCCTCCCGCGAGCTGTATGTCGCGCTGCGGGAGGGGGCCGTGCTGGCGCCTCGGCTGGTGCGTGCCATGGACGTCGGAGGCGCGCACGCCGGCCGGGAGCTGGACCGGGACGGCACCGTACTGGTCACCGGCGGCACGGGCGCGCTGGGTGCCGTGGTGGCACGGCACGTGATCGAGACGCACGGCGTGCGCAACGTGCTGCTGGTCAGCCGCCGCGGCGACCAGGCCCCCGGAGCCGGGCGGCTGCGTGAGGAGCTGACGGCCCTCGGCGCGAACGTGCGCGTGGAGGCGTGTGACGTGGCGGACCGGGAGGCGACGGCCGCTCTCCTGGCCTCCATAGCGGCCGACGCCCCGCTGACCGCCGTGGTGCACACCGCCGGCGTGACCGACGACGGTGTCATCACCGCGCTGACCCCCCAGCGGCTGGACACGGTGTTCCGTCCCAAGGTCGATGCCGCGCTGGTCCTGGACGAGCTGACCCGGGACCTGGACCTGTCCGCCTTCGTGCTCTACTCCTCCGCGGCCGGCACCATCGGCAATCCCGGGCAGGGCAACTACGCGGCGGCGAATGCCTTCCTCGACGCCCTCGCCCAGCGCCGCCGGTCCGCCGGACTCCCCGCCACCTCACTCGCCTGGGGGTGGTGGGGCAAGAGCACCGAGCTCACCGGCCACCTCGACGAGGTCGACCTCAAGCGGATCAACCGACTCGGTATCGTTGCCTTCACCGACCAGGAGGGCATGGAGCTCTTCGACACCGCGCTGTGGGCTCCGGACGCGGTACTCGTCCCGGCCAAGTTCGACTTCGCGGCCATGCACGCCCAGCTCGAGCCCGGACACCTGCCCCTGATGTTCCGCGGTCTCCTGAAGGCGGGCCGACGGTTCGCCCAGGACGAGGCGAGCGGCGTCGGCAAGCTGGCCGAGGAGCTGGCCAATGCCACCAAGGCCGAGCGGGAGCAGATCGTGCTCGACATGGTGCAGCGCGAGGCGGTGGCGATCATCGGCTATCTGTCGGCCGATGACTTCGGACCGGAGACCGGCCTCTTCGACATCGGCTACGACTCGCTCACGGCGGTGGAACTCAGGAACCGGTTGTCCGAGCTCACCGGGCTGCGGCTCCCGCCAGGCTTCGCCTTCGAGTACCCCTCGATCAAGGAACTCGCCGAGCAGCTGCTCGAACGCCTCGACGCCGCCCGCTGATCCGCCGGACCATCAGAAGGAGATCGACCTTGTTCGACAAGAACACGTACCTGGAGCGCATCGGCTACTCGGGCTCGGCCGAGCCGACGCTGGCGACGCTCCGGGAGCTGCACCGCAAGCACCAGACGAAGTTCCACTACGACAACGCCTACGTCGGGATCACGGACTTCCTCCGGTTCGACCTGGACGACATGTTCGTCACCACCGTCCTGAAGGGCCGAGGCGGAATCTGCACGGACCTCAACTTCCTGTTCGCCCGCCTCCTCGAGGAACTGGGATTCGACGTGAAGCTGGTGGCGGCCGGCATCCTCTTCCCCGGCGGACAGTGGGGACCTGACGTCGAACACGCCGTCATGGTGGTCCGCCTCGACGGTGAGGACTGGCTGACGGACGTCGGCTACGGCGGGGTCTCCATCGTGGAACCGCTACGCATGTCGGGTGAGACCGCGTCCCAGGACGGCACCGAATTCCAGCTGCTGCGCGACGGCGACTACCACGTCCTGCGGTACCGCACCCGTGGCAAGGACTGGCGGGTCGCGTACCGGGTCACGACGGAGGCACGGGACCGGAACGAGTGGAACGTGCTCACCGAGCTGAACACCATCCACAAGGACGTGCTCGTCCGCCGTCGCCGATGTGTCACCGACAACGGCCAGGTCATGCTCACCGCCAACCTGATCGTCTCGATCGAGGACGGCGTGGAATCCTCCCGGCTGGTCCGCGACCCGGCCGAACTGGAGAAGGTCGTCAGCCGGTACTGGGGCTGAGCGAGGGGTCCCGGGTGACCGGGAGCGCCACCGCGCCCTCTAGCCGCCCCTCACCGATAGGGGCGGCTAGGGGGTACGGCAGGGGGTTGTGAGGGGCGCGGCCGTCTGGGTGAATGAGCCGGAACTGCGAGACCAGGGACTTCAGGAAAATGGTTCAGGTAAATCCCGACGACCCCCGGTACGCCGATCTCCAGATGCGAGGCTATAACCGTCGCTTCGTCGGTGCGCCCGGAAGCGTGCATGTGGTCGGCGACACCGATGAGGTTGTCGATGTCGTGAACAGCGCCGTGCGGCAAGGAAGACGGATCGCCGTGCGAAGCGGCGGCCACTGTGCGGAGGGTCTGGTCGACAACCCGGAGGTCGATGTCGTCATCGACCTCTCCCTCATGGATTCCGTCTCCTACGACCCGGCCAGACGGGCCTTCGCCGCACAGGGCGGCGTCCGCCTGGGACGGCTCTACCGTGTGCTGGACATGGGTTGGGGCGTCACCCTGCCGGGCGGCGCCTGCCCGGAGGTCGGCGTCGGCGGCCATGTGACCGGTGGCGGCCACGGGGTGCTCTCCCGTCTGCACGGCTACGTCTCCGACCACCTCTACGGCATCGAAGTGGTCGTGGTCGATGACAGCGGGACGGCGAAAGCCGTCGTCGCGACCCGGGAGCCGGACGATCCGAACCGCGACCTCTGGTGGGCCCACACCGGAGGCGGCGGCGGCAACTTCGGCGTCGTCACCCGTTTCTGGTTCCGCGCTCCGGGGGCGGACGGCACCGATCCGGCCACGCTGCTGCCCCCTCGGCCGGCCCGGCACGTGTCCGCCGCGGCGATGTGGCAGTGGGCCGACTTCGACGAGGACGCGTTCGCCACGCTGCTGAACAACTTCATGGCCTGGAGCGCTCGGAACAGCGCACCGGACACCTCGACGGCGGCCCTGCACGCGGAGGTCGCGGTGCTGCACCGGGACTCCGGCATGCTGATGCTGACCGGCCGCGTGGACCCCTCGGTTCCCGGGGGCGCGAAGCTGCTGGACGCGTACCTCTCCGAGGTGACGGCCGGCTTGCCCGAGCCCGGCACGACCACGAGCGAGGACGAGCCCTGGCTGTACAAGGTGCTCAATGTTCCGGACGCGGGTGAGGCGTTCGGCCTGGAGGCGTCCCGACTGCGCTCCAAGATCAAGGCGGCGTACCTGCGCAAGCCGCTCGACGCCGAGCAGGTCCGGACGGTCTACCGGTACCTGACGGACGTGGACTACGGCTATCCGGCCGCCGGACTGATGATCGCGGCCTGGGGCGGCCGGATGAACGCTCTCGCCCCCGCTGACACCGCCGTCCCGCAACGCGACTCGATCATGCAGCTGTCGCTGATCAACTCCTGGAACGACCAGGACGCGGACGAGAAGCACCTGACCTGGATCCGGCGCTTCTATCGCGATCTCTTCGCCGCCACGGGCGGGGTTCCGGTACGCGACGACCGGACCGACGGGTCCTACATCAACTGGCCCGATACCGACCTGCTGGATCCCGACTGGAACACCTCCGGCGTTCCCTGGTCCACGATCTACTACGGCGACAACTACCCGAAGCTGCAAGAGGTCAAGGCGCGCTGGGATCCGCGCGGGGTGTTCCGGCACGCCTTGTCGATCGAACCGCCCCAGGACACCCGGCAAGGAGCACGATGACCGTCACAGATGTCCAGAGCGCGCTGTGGATCAGACGGTTCCGCCCGGCACCCGACGCACCGGTCCGGCTGGTGTGCTTTCCCCACGCGGGTGGTTCGGCCACCTTCTTCCTGGAGTTGGCCAAGGACCTCAGCCCGGACATCGAGGTCCTGGCCGTGCAGTATCCCGGGCGCCAGGACCGCAGGAAGGAGCCGCTGATCGAGACCGTCACCGGTCTGGCCGAGTCGGCGGCCGCCGCGCTGCTCCCGTGGGCCGACCGCGGACTCGCCCTGTTCGGCCACAGCCTCGGCTCGATCGTCGCGTACGAGGTGGCGCGGTTGCTGCGGGACGAGGGGCACGCGCCGGTTGCGCTGTTCGCCTCGGGACGCCGCGCCCCGTCCATCGAGCGGACGGAACTCGGCAGCCAAGTGGACGACGACACCCTCTTGCGCACCCTGCGGTCTCTGGGCGGGACCCATCCCATGGTGTTCGAGGACAAGGAGCTCGTGCGGCTCGCCCTGCCGGTGATCCGGGCGGACTACGCGGCGGCGGAGACGTATCGGTATCGGCCGGGTCCGCCGTTGAGCTGCCCACTGACCATGCTGACCGGAGAGGACGACCCCATGGTGTCGCCGCAGGACGCGGAGGGCTGGGGGGAGCACACGTCCGCCGAGTTCGACCTGATCACGCTGCCGGGTGGGCATTTCTACCTCACCGAGCACCATGCGGCCGTGACCAAGGCGATCACGGATCGGCTCGCAGGGCCCACCCGTCCGGTCTGACCGCGATGAGCGACCACCAGCCACCACCTTTCGGGGGTACGGAACTCCGGCCCGCCGCCGACGGATTGGCGGAGGTGCCGCCGTTGGTCCAGGTGGCCGAGTGCGAGCTGCTGCGCCGACGGATGGCCGCGGTAGCGCGTGGCGAGGCGGTTCTGCTCCACATCGGCCAGGGCGCCGCGGCCGCTCCCGTTCCGAGCGAGGGCTCACTGGGCGAGCGGCTGGGAATTCTGCTCCAGCTGGCGAACGTCCTGACATACGCCACCGCCCTGCCCGTCATCAGGATCGGCTGGATGATCGGGCAGGGCGCGGGGGTACGCTCCGCCCGCGAGACGTACGACGGCTCCGCGCGCGCCCTCAACCTCATCCGGGCAGCCATCGCCGGGTGGTCGCCCGACCGGCGTCGGACCCACGACCGGATCCGCGCCTTCGTGGCGGGCTCGGAGCGGGGTGCGCGTCACGGGGACCGGGCGGAGGAGACCGCCCGTGGCCTGGCGTTCCTCCGGGCCTGCGGCGTCGACCCGGACAGGCTTGCCGGCGGTGAGTTCTTCGTCGGGCACGAAGGTCTGCTGCCGGACTACGAAGTGGCACTGACCCGGTTCGGCGGCGATCAGCGCCCGTACGCCACCAGCGGCCATCTGATGTGGATGGGCGATCGCGCCGATGGTGTCGACGGCACACTGGTCGAGCACTTCGCGCGGATCCGCAATCCCCTCGCCGTCGGCCTCGGCCCGACCACCGAGCCGGACGAGGTGCTCGGACTGCTCGACCGCCTTGATCCGTGCCGCGAACCGGGCCGTCTGACGTTCGTGCTGCGGGCGGGGGCGGACCGGATCCGCGACGTGCTTCCCACGTTGGTCGAGAAGGTGACGGCGGAAGGTGCCTTGGTGTGCTGGGTGAGTGATCCGGTACGAGGTAATTCCGACCGCACCTCGAAGGGGTGGTCAGCCTGCCGGTTCGATCGAGTACTCGACGAAGTGCGGGCGTTCGTCGAGGTCCATGAGGCGCTCGGTACCCACCCCGGCGGTGTGTCCCTCGACACCGGCGGCCCACGCGCGACCGGCTCGGCCAGCGACCGGGCGGAGCTGCCGGGCGGCCCGCTCAGCGGGGACCAGTCGCTCGATCTGGTCTTCACGCTGGCCGAGGCGTACCGCGGCCGGGCCGGAGCTGACGGGCCGTTGTCATCGAATGACACAGCGGAAGCAATTGCCGCTGCGAACCTCAGCCCGGCCTGAGCCGGTCGAGTTGACGGATTCGATCACACACTGGCAATCGTCGATCTTCGTGACTAGCATGTCGAGAGGTCGGTGCAAGCCATTTCGGACAGTAGGTGATGGATCTTCGAGTGGCCGTCAGGTGATTGGTATGGGGGTTATTCACCTTGGCGACACTTTTGCCGAAAGGTGACGTTTGGTCACCCAATTGAGTGTTACCGAGGGAGTGGTCCTTTGCAGACCAAGTCGTTGTGCGGGCTCGGCGACGACCTGAGGCGATCGATCCTGCGCCACATGCTCATCGCGCGGGGGGTGGACGACGAGGCGCGTCAGCTGCAGAAGCAGGGCGCACTCGACCTCTGGCTCTCCTGCCAGGGGCAAGAGGCCGCGCAGGTGGGCTCCGCCCTCGCCGTCGGACCCGAAGCCGCCATCTTTCCCAGCTACCGGGAGCACGCGGTCGCCTTGACCCGCGGCGTGATGGCGGACGAGCTCCTCGCCCAGTGGGCCGGACGCACCTTATGCGGATGGGACCCCCGGGACCGGAGATTCTTCCCTTATACCCTTGTTCTTGCCGCGCAGACGCTGCACGCCGTCGGATATTCGATCGGCCGGCGCTTGCAGGGAATGGATGACTTCGTCGTCGTTTATGTGGGTGACGGTGCGACCAGTGAGGGCGACATGTCGGAGGCCATGAATCTGGCCGCCGTCGAGTCGGCATCGGTTCTTTTCATTTGCCAGAACAATGGCTGGGCTATTTCCAAGCCGGCCGCCGAGCAAATGCTGACGACGGTGGCGGACCGAGCCCGCGGATTCGGCATCGAGTCCTCGCTGATCCCGGGCGGCGATCCGGAGCTGGTCCACCGCGAGTGCGTGCGGGCCGCCGACCACGTCCGGAACCGGCGGTCGCCGTACCTGATCGAGATGCGGGTCGGGCGCATTCACGGTCACTCGACCTCCGACGCTCAGGAGGTCTATCGCGGCGAGGACGACATCGCACGCGCGGCCGCCGCCGACCCGGTCGCGGCGTACGCGGGCCGGCTGACCGAGCTGGACGTCGTGGACGCCGAGTGGTTGCGGGGCGTCGAGTCGGAAGTGCGGGACGTCCGGGCGCAGTTGATGAAGAGGTACGCGTCATGAGCTCGCGGCGACCGACGCCTTTGGCGGAGACGATCAACGCCACCCTGGCCGATCTGCTGGAGAGCGACCCGAAGGTGCTCCTGGTGGGTGAGGACATCGGCCGACTGGGCGGGGTGTTCCGCGTCACCCGGGGCTTGCAGGAGAGGTTCGGCCGTGAGCGGGTGCGTGATGCGCTGCTCGCGGAGTCCACGATCGTCGGCCACGCCATCGGTCTCGCGATGTCCGGGCTGGTGCCGGTCTGCGAGATCCAGTTCGACGGCTTCACCTACCCCGCGGTCAACCAGCTCGTCACCCAGGCCGGCAGGATCGTCAACCGGTGGAACGGGAACATCCGGCTGAACCTCGTGGTGCGCATCCCTTCGGGCGGTGGTATCCGGGGGGTGGAACACCACAGCGAGTCGAACGAGGCCCTCTTCGCACGCGTCCCCGGCATCTCGGTGGCGTATCCGTCCACCGGTGAGGACGCCGATCAGATCCTGCGGCACGCGGTGGGGATGGGTTCGCCGGTGGTGATCTACGAACCGATCAGGCTGTACTGGCGCCGCAACGTGCCCGGCCGCGCCGGCGGACCGGCCGTGTCGCCGACCTCGGCCCGGATCGTCCGGCGCGGCACGGATGTGACCGTGGCGACCTTCGGGGCGATCACGAACGACGTACTGGCGGCGGCGGAGGCGCTCGGCCCGTCGGTCGAGGTCGAGGTGGTGGACCTGCGCTGGCTGGCGCCGATCGACATGACGACCGTCCTGGAGTCGGTCGCCCGGACCGGTCGGCTCCTGGTCGTGCACGAGGCGACCAAGGACGTCGGTATCGGGGCCGAGGTGGCCGCGGCGGTCTCCGAGAGCGGATTCGATTCACTCAGGTGTGCGATCAGGCGGCTGGCGCCCGAGCGCCGCGATTATCCGCCGGCCGACTTCGAACCGAGCTATCAGATCGGTGTCGATCAGATCAAGGAAGAAGTGCTGAGGATGGTCAAGTGAGTTCGGCGGATTTCGAGGGACGCGTTCCGCGTTTCGGCCACGGGCTCGCCGAAGCCCTGCTCGTCGAATGGGTCGCCCGGATCGGGGACAGGGTGGAGCGCGGGGATGTGATCGCGGAGGTCGAAACCGACAAGGCGAGCACGGAGATCGTCGCGGAGCGGTCCGGGCGGGTCGTCGCCCACTGCGTGACCGCCGGATCGATCGTCAAGTCAGGTGAACTGCTTTATCGGCTGGCCGAGGATCGGCTGGACGGGGAGGACATACAGAGTGAGTGACATCGAACGCCGGGTATCGGACATCATGCTGGCCAAGCTGCGGGTCCGGGAACCGTCGCTGGAGCAGACGGACTTCGACAAGTCGATCTACGATCTCGAACTCGACTCGCTCGACGTGGTCGAGCTCACGCAGCTCCTGGAGCGGGAGCTGAAGGTCCAGGCCGATCGCAGGACGATCGGGAGCCTCATGCTGCTCGAGGAGTTCCGGTCGTACTTCGTCCTGCTCGCGACCCGGTGATGGCCTCAGGAATCGTCGACATCGCGGTGCCGGAGGTGGGCACGCCGATCGACAACTCGTACTTCGAGTCGATCGGGCTCACCGACGAATGGATCAAGCGGCGCAGTGGCATCTCCACGCGTCGCTGGCTGGCGGCGGAGACCTCGCCGGCAGAAGTCGCCGCCGAGGCCTGCCGACCGCTCGTGAGCCGTCAGGGCGACCCTTCCACCATCGGCGCGCTGATCGTCGTCAGCACATCGGTCCGTCAACGGGTGCCCGGCATCGCCCAGCAGGTCGCCACCCTGGCCGGACTGAGCTCTTCGGTCCTGGCGTTCGACATGAACGCGGCCTGCTGCGGTTTCGTCTACGCCCTGACCACCGGTCTGTCGCTCTGCGACGCGGGTCAGGCCCGGTCGGTCATGGTGTGCTCGGTCGAAGCCATGTCGACCATGGTGGACAAGACGGACCGGCAGACCGCCTGCATCTTCGCCGACGGTGCCGCGGCCGTCCTCCTGTCGGCACGCGAGGAGTTCGCGCCCTTCAGGCACCTGGCTGGGGGCGACGGGACACAGACGGCCCTGATGTGCGAGACCGGCGACGGCGGAATCCATCTGGACGGTGCCGCCGTGTACGACCGGGCGGTACAGCGCATGACCGAGACCGCGGAACGGCTCTGCGAGTTCGACCCGCGCCCCTCGGTCCTGGTCGGGCACCAGGCGAACGGCCGGATCCTGGAACAGGTCCGGGCCTTCACCACTCCGCTGGGAGTGCCTTTCCTCAACAGGATCGAGAATCTCGGCAATACCTCGTCCGCCTCGATCCCACTGGCGTTCGGCGGCGCGCTCCAGGACGCTTCGGTGCCCTCACGGGGACGGCTGGGTGCCGTCGCCTACGGGGCCGGCGAGGCCTGGGGCGGGGTTTCGGTGAGTTACGGCATCGGCTGACAGCCGACAGCGCCGTTATTTTGGGAGGTCGTTATCTACTCGCCAGACGCCTGGGTGCTCCGGGCTGGGGAGACTGCTGGGCTGTCGGCCGACAAGGACGACTGTGCGCTGCGTCGCGAGGTCTTCCCGTTCGGACCGCTGGAACCCGGTGAGGTTCTGGTGGAGCCGATCCTCGGCTCCTGGGAAGCCAACATCGAGCATGCGCTCGCCCGTTCGCCCATCGACATCTGCCGAAGCCGCGGTGAACAGGCGGTGGTCGTCGGAAATCTGGGCGTGGTGCGGATCGTCAAGAGCCATTCGGTCCGCCGGGGAGGGAAACTCCGGGAGGGCGACCTGTGTCTGCTCATGCCGTTCGGCAAGTGTGACCCGTACGGTTACGCGGAGCTGGCCTACGGGTACGACGCACCGCACACCATAGGCCTGATGGCCAGACTGTCGAAGATCGACGAGCGGCTGCTCCTGCCGATCCCGTCCGACACGGCCCACTCCCTGGAACAGTGGGCGACCTACGGCCGGTACTTCACCGCCTGGGACAACTGGCATCGGGCCCTGGGGTGCTGGCGCACGCAGATCCCCGATGACGACCCGGGGAACCACCTGGTGTTCGGCTGGGGCGGTGGGGTCGCCTTCGCGGAGCTGCTGCTCGCCCGACGCGCCGGATTCCGGGTGGCGATGACGGCGGGTTCGGACGAGCGCCTGGCCTTCCTGCGGGACAACGGCATCATTCCGGTCGACCGGAGGAAGTTCCCCGATCTCTCGCTGCCGGCCAGGCGCGGCGCGCCCGACCCGGAGACGCACCGTCGGCATCGCACTTCGCGGGCCGGCTTCCTGGAGCTGGTCAACGAGCTCAGCGGGGGAAAGGGCGTGGCGATCTTCGTGGACAACATCGGTGAACCGCTCTACGGCGCGACCGTGCCCGCGCTGGCCCGGCAGGGAGTGATCACCACCTGCGGCTGGAAAGCGGGCATGCGGCTGACGAATCTGCGCGGCGCGGAGTGCATCAATCGGCACATCCATGTGCACACGCACGTCTGGCGCCTTCAGGACTCGCCCCTGATCCGCGATTTCCAGGAGTCCAGCGGTTGGATCGGGCCCGCTGAATCCACCGTCGTCTACGACTTCGACCGGATTCCGCAGCTCGCCGACGACTACGCACAGGGCCGGATCGGTTCATATTTCCCGCTATACCGGGTGAACCCGGCGTAACGGATAAACAGAACGGAGAGCAGGACCATGGGGGAGCAACGGGGGATGATCGAAAGGGAAGCAGCCCTTTCGACGTTAAGGGGACTCTTCGCCGATTCTCAGGGGGGCAAAGGCCAACTGGCCGTCGTGCAAGGCCCGCTGGGAAGTGGAAAGAGCGAGCTGATGTGCGGCTTCCTGGAGACCGTCGAGGACAGCCCGGCGCTCGTGCTGAGTGCCACGGCGTCCCGATGGGAGAGCACCCTGCCTTTCGGGGTGCTCTCCCAGCTCTTCCAGAACAGTCGGATCCCGCACTCCGTCCGAGCCGATCTGAACCAGATGTTCATCGCCCTGACAGAGCGGGAGCAGAGCCTGGATCCGGAGTCGGCCGATCTCTTCCCGGTCGACATGTTCGCGGATCTCCACAAGACCCTGCTGGTCCTGACCGATCTGGCGGAGCGCGATCCGCTGGTGATCGGCATCGACAACCTGCACTACATCGATGGGCCGTCCCTGCGCTGGCTCGCCTATGTCCTGCCCCGGCTGCGCTTCGCCCGCGTGCTGGTGGTCCTGACCGATGACGACGCGCGCGGTCCGGCCGACTCCTTCCTGCGGTCCGAACTGTTCCAGCAGTCGAACGTCCATCGGATTCCGGTGGGCCCGCTGACACCGGAGGGCGTGACGCGCCTGATAGCCAGGGATCTCGGCGATGGAGCGGCGTCCCGGCTCGGCGACGAATTCGCGGCGGTGAGCGGCGGCAACCTGTTGGTGCTGAGGCACCTGATCCGGGACGCGCGCACCGGGGGCGAGGAGTACGGCCAGGGGTACAGCGCCGCCCTCCGCAGCTGCCTGAACCACTGCGCCCCGGTGGCGCTCACGGTCGTGCGTGCCCTCGCGGTGCTCGGCAGCGGCGCTTCGCCGGCCGAGCTGGCGCGGCTGGCGGACGCCGAGGAGTGGGAAGTCAATCGCTCGCTCCGCTCGCTGAACGATGCG
This sequence comes from Streptomyces sp. NPDC043176, assembly GCF_056436715.1. Lineage (NCBI taxonomy): Bacteria > Bacillati > Actinomycetota > Actinomycetes > Kitasatosporales > Streptomycetaceae > Streptomyces > Streptomyces sp. NPDC043176. Next base: position 131,629 of record NZ_JBWKCA010000022.1, on the reverse strand, counting down.
GGACTGCTCGCCGGCACCGCGTTCAGGCATCCGGCGGCGGCGGTCGACGTGCTGGACGCCATGTCGGCGACAGAGCGCTCCGAGCTCCATACGCGGGCGGCCGTTCTCCTGCGCAGCGTGGGCGCGCCGACGGTCGCCATCGCCGAACAACTGAGCAACGCTGACTGCGCCGCCCAGCCCTGGGCCGTGGACGTGCTGCTGGCCGCCGCACGCGAGTCACTGACGGCCAACCGGGTCCAGACCGCGGCCGGCTATCTGCGCCTCGCCGAGCGGACCGCCGCCGGCTCCCCGGCCGCAGCCGCGATCCGGGTGCAGCTCAGCCGGATCGGCTGGCAGCTGGATCCGGCCTCGGCGTCCCGGAGCCTCCCCGCGGTGATCGCGGACGCCTCGGCGGGACAGTTGGCACCGTGCGACGTGCTCGAGCTGATCTGGGAGCTCTCCTGGTACGGCGAGGTCGGCGCGGTGGCGGACGCGTTGGACGGACTGCGCTGCCGAGGGCAGGAACCGCACGGCGTCGGCGCGGAGGACGCGCAGGGGGTCCTTTCCTGGCTGGCCTGTCTCTACCCGTCGTACGCTTCCGCGCGCAGGCCCGTGGCCACCGGACCCGGTGAGAACAGCGGAGCGTGCCGGCTGGCCCCCTGGCTGACGGCGGGTTCGCTGGCCGGCGGTTTCCTCCGAGGCCGCTCCGAGGACGTCGCCGCCCAGGCCGAGCAGGCCCTGGAGAACCTGATACTCGAGAATGACTCCTTGTGGAGCGGAGAGGTGGCCCTGCTCGCCCTGCTCGTCCTGGTGTACACCGACCGGCTCGACTCCGCGGCCGCCCACTGCGACCGTCTGCTGGCAGAAGCCGGCGTCCGCTACGCGCCGGCCTGGCAGGCGGTGTTCACCGCGGTGCGGGCCGAGACGGCGCTGCGCCAGGGGAACCTGAAGCAAGCCGCCCGCGAGGCCCAGGCCGCCCTCGACATCGTCCCGGCCCAGGGATGGGGAGTCGCGCTGGGACTTCCGCTCGGCTGCCTGATCCTCGCGCACGTGCGCATGGGTCGACTGGACGTGGCCGCGAAGTACGTCGCACAGGGCTTCCCGAGCACCATGCTGCAGAGCCGCTACGGGCTGCACTACCTCTACGCCCGTGGGCACTACCGGCTGGCGAGCGGCCATGCCCAGTCGGCGCTGGCGGACTTCCTGGCCTGCGGCGAGCTGATGGACTGCTGGGAGATCTACGGGACCGGGCCCGTACCGTGGCGGACGAGCGCCGCCGAGGCCTGGATCAAGCTCGGCGACCAGGACCAGGCGAAGCACCTGGTGCGGGACCAGCTCAGCAGGCTCTCCCCGGGCAGCGCCCGCGTCCGCGGGCGCTCCCTGCGGCTGCTGGCGGCCGCCAGCAGCACGCCGCAGCGCCCGCAGCTCCTCGAAGAAGCGGTGGACCTGCTCCACGATTGCGGGGACAAGTTCGAGCTGGCCCTCGCCTTGATCGATCTGAGCCATGCCTTCCAGAAGGCCGGTGACCTGCGGGGCGCCAGGCGTCTGGCGCGCAGGGCGTGGCACGCGGCGAAGGCCATCGGCGCGGAGTCGCTCTGCGCGCGGGTCGCCCCCGAATACCGGGAGAAGCACCCCGCGACCGTGCCGAAGAAGAACCCGAAGGCGCTGTCCGCCCTCTCCAAGCAGGAGCGACGCGTGGCCATGCTGGCCTCGGAGGGCTACACCAACCAGGAGATCGCCGATCAGCTCTTCATCACGAAGAGCACGGTGGAGCAGCACCTCACCCGGGTGTTCCGAAAGCTCAACGTGCAGCGCCGCCAGGAACTGAGCCAGTCCGCGTGAGCCGCACCGCCGAGGGGAGCGGGCCAACGGAGGCCGCCCACAGGGGAATCGGCCGGTCCTGTAGGGTGATCTCCCGCGGCCGTTCTCGGCGCCGTGACAGTCGTCCCAGGCCCGGTCGCACCTGTGACCTTCCAGCCCCCTGAGGCGAGGCAGATGACGTTCAAGCTCACCGTGGCCGACGAGGTTCACGCCCTCGCGCCCACGTTCACGCATGTCGCGATCGAGGCGTACGGCCTTGTGAACGGTCCTAGCAGCGAGGAGAGTTCGGCCCTCCTCGACGAGGCCGCTCGCCGTCTGGCCGTACGCCTGGACGGACGTGCCCCGCACGAGGACCCGCACATGGCCTCCTGGCGGGAGACGTACACCGCCTTCGGTTCCAAGCCCTCGCGCACCCGCAACTCGGCGGAAGCGCTGGCCAAGCGAGCGCTGTCCCCCGCCGGTCTGCCCCGGATCAACCTGCTGGTGGACCTCTACAACGCCATCAGCGTGGCCCACTTGATCCCGGTGGGCGGCGAGGACCTCGACCGCATCGAGGGCGGCATGCGGCTGGTACGCGCCGAGGGAGACGAGGACTTCGCCACCGTGGCCGGCGGTGAGGAGGCCGTTGAGCACCCCGACGCGGGCGAGGTGGTGTGGCGCGACGACGTCGGCGTCACCTGCCGCCGCTGGAACTGGCGTCAGGGTCCGCGCACGCGCCTCACCGAGGAGACGACGTCCGGTCTCTTCCTGCTGGAGAGCCTGGCACCGATGCCGGTGGCCGAACTGGATGCGGCCGCTGCCGAACTGGCCGAAGCACTGGCGAAGTTCAGCCCTTCCGCCCGCATCGAGGTGCACCCCCCGGTGTCCGGCTAGGCCGGCGGGAAGCAGCGGGAACCAGTCGCTGTCCCGGCCGGCCGTGCGGCCGGCCGGGACAGCACCGGGCGGGTCAGACGAGCTGGACGGTCTGCTCGTACTCGAGGCGCGGCAGCCGCGCCGACCAGGCGTCCTCGGCGGGCTTGCCGATGTTGACCACGAGGATGGAGCGCCAGCGGCCGTCGGGGAAGAACTCCTCGTCCACGGCCTTGGCGTCGAAGCCCTTCATCGGGCCGGCGGCCAGTCCGACCGCCCGGACCGCCAGCAGGAAGTAGGCGGCCTGCAGCGCCGAGTTGAACGACGCGTTCTCTTCACGCAGTTCGGGATTGGCCTCGAAAGCGTCCTTCAGCTGCGGAATGGCCGGGTACAGCGTCGGCAGGTGCTCGGCGAACCGGGTGTCGAGCGCCAGTACCGCGACGACCGGGGCCGAGGCGCTCTTCCCCTGGTTCGGCGGCGCGAGCAGGGGCACCAGCCGCTCCTTCGCCTCCGGGGTGCGGACGTACAGGATCCGCAGCGGGTTGACGTTGCTGGCCGTCGGCGCCCACTTGAAGAGCTCCCAGATCGCACGCAGCCGGTCGTCGTCGACAGGCTCGTCCGTGAACTTGGAAGCGGTGCGTGCCTCGGTGAAGAGCAGCTCCCGGGCCTCGGAGGAGAGGACGTAGGGGGAGGGGAGGCCGGGGGCGACGATGTCGGTCGACATTGCTATCCGTTCTGTGTGTCGGGAGTGGGGGAGCGGAACGTGGACCCGCTGAAGGCCCGGGGCGGCGGAACCGTTTCCCTGGAGCCGGCGAGGTGCCGTCAGTGGGAAGGGTGATCCTGCGCGCCCCGACACCGTGCGTCGTCGAGCCGGAAGAACGCCCGGTAGAGGCCGAGTTGATGGGAGAGCATGGGGGAGCCGGGATGCACGCGGTGACCCCTCTCCGCGGCCACCCGCAGCAGTGCCGTCTCCTTCGGCCGCATGATGATGTCGGCCACGACGGCCCCGGGCGGGAGCCGGGTCACGTCGAAGGGGAGCGGGTCGGCCGGGTTCAGCCCGAGCGGCGTCGCGTTGACCGCCAGGTCCGCGGCCTCCAGCCGGAGTGCGGCCGTGCTCCAGGACACCCGGCCCGGGAAGCGCCGTGCCAGTCGGTCGAAAACGGCGGCCACCCGGCCCTCGTCGCGGTCGCACAGCTCCAGGTGGGCGATGCCTTCGGTGAGCAGCGCGGCAGCCACCGCGCTGCCCGCACCGCCGACCCCGACGAGCACGACCCGCCTGCCCGCGGGATCGATCCCGGCGGCGCGCAGGCCCTGGACGAAGCCGGTGCCGTCGAAGTTCTCGGCGAACCAGCTCCCGTCGGGCTCGCGGCGCAGCGCGTTGGCGCTGCCCGCCAGGGTGACCGCCTCGCTCACCGCGTCCGCGTAGCGGCACACGTCCACCTTGTGTGGAATGGTGACGAGCAGACCGTCGAGATTGCCGATCCGCTGCAACCCGCGGACCACATCGCCGAGATCCCGCGGCGGGACCAGAACGGGGAACAGTACGGCGTCCGAGCCGAGTTCGGCGAAGAGCGGGTTCAGCATCCCGGGGGCCCGCACCTGGGAGACCGGGTGACCGAGGACGGCGTAGAGCCGCGTCGACCCCCCGATGACCGGCATCGGCGCCGACGACTGAACCGTCACTCCGTCTCCCCCGCCCTAGGCGTGACCATCGGCATGAAATCGTAGCCGAGTTGATCGAACGAATACAGAACTGACCGTAGTTGACGCGACGTCAGGCAAGCGGCCGGGTGGACGGAGGCGTCGGACGCCGAGGCGTACGCGGCGATCGGCCAGGGGGAACCGGCGGGGCCGGCGGGCATGGCCATGCTGTTCCCTTTCTCGGTGGTCACCCGGTGTGCCTCCGTCCGCCGTCGGACATGCCGGGCGGAGGCGCAGGGAGGACCCCTCACCGCAGGTTCTTCGGAGTGGTGTCCTTCAGAGGCTCGGCCACCGGCGTCCGCAGGCGGTCGCCCGCGAAGGCGCTCGCCGCGCCGACCACGGCGGCCACCGGGGCGAGGGCCAGCGCCCCCGTGGGGCCCCAGAGGTCCAGCAGCACACCGCCGGCACCGGCACCGGCGGCGGAGCCGAGCTGGAGGGCGGTGCCGGCCCATGCCTGGGTCTCGGCGGCCGTGCCCGCGGGCGCGAGGTCGCCCGACCGGCCGTACACGGCGACGAAGGACGGGCCGAAGGAGAAGCCGGTCAGCAGGCAGAGCGGTCCGGCGACCAGCCAGCCCGCCTCGTTGCCGAAGACGAGCGCGGTGGAGAAGACGGCCAGGACCGTCAGCAGAACGGGCAGCCGGGTCGCCCGTTGGGCCAGTGCCGGAGTCATCGCGCCGATCAGCAGCCCGCCCACGATGCTGCCGGTGGCCAGCACGCTCAGGAGCAGTCCGCTCAGCACCTGCGAGTCCTCGCCGCCGTCGGGCGTCGCGAGCGCGATCTCCAGCACGCTCACGGACGTGGCGAAACACAGGGCCGCGCCGAGCAGGAGGACCAGACGCGGGCTGGCGAGCGGCCCGGCCCAGTGGCGGTCGCCCTGCCGCGCCGAGGACTTGTCGTCGCCGATGTCCTTCGGCAGCAGCAGCATGGCCACCGCGGTGAAGAACAGGACGGCCGCCAGACCGGCCCAGGGGGCGAGGGTGGCGCAGGCGAGCGCGGCCAGGGTCGGGCCGAGGATGAAGCCGGCGTCGGCCAGGACCGCGTCGAAGGCCAGGGCCGTGGGGCGGCTTGCCTCCGTGGTGACCGACCGCCACATCACACGGGTGACCACTCCGACGGGGGGAGCGGCGAGGTTGCCCAGCAAGGCCGAGGCGACCGTGACCCAGAACGGCCCCCCCATGTGCTCGTTGAGCAGCAGTCCCCCCACCAGGACCGTGTGGACGACCATGATCGTCCACAGCACCGGGCCGTAGGGGTAGCGGTCGAGGAGGCGCCCCCGCAGCGGGGTGGACAGCCCTCCGAGGGCCGACACGGCCACGACGAACGCGCCGGCGCTGTACGAGCGCTGGTCGGCGACCGCGTACAGGGTGCCCAGGGCGAACATGCCGGCCTGGAGCTTGCCGAAGGCGGCGGCGAGTGCGTAGGTGAGGATTCCCGGCTCGGAGAAGAGCGCCCGGTATCCGTAGGAGCGTGTCCCGCTCATCGCGGGACCGGCCGCCCGCGGTCGGCGCCGGCCGGGGTGACGGTCACGTCGATGAGGCCCACGGCCGCCCGTGCCCGCGCGAGCGCGGCGTCGGGGCCGGCGGCGACGGTGATGACAGCCCCGCTGCGGTCGTCGGAGCTGCACAGAGGGCGGATCGTGTCACCCGGTTCGAGGACCGTGTACCCCTCCGTCACCCCTTCGTGGCGGAGCGCCTCGTCGAGACCGGAGACGGCTGTGACGGTGCCCTCGGGCGGGGTGAGGAACCAGGTGGCCGAGGCCCTCGTCCCTGGTGCGGGGCGTGGGTCGACGGACTTGCCCGCGAGCCAGTCGAAGGTCAGCTGCTGGAGGTCGACACCCGTGGCCAGTCGTACGAGTTCGACGATGCCGTCGCCGCCCGGGCGACTGTGGGTCTCGATGATCCTCGGTCCGGCGTCCGTGAGGACGACCTCGGTGTGGGCGACGCCCTCGTTCAGACCGACGGCGTCGAGCAGGGCACCGACCTCGGCGGCCATGGCGGCGTGGTCCGCCGCGCCGACCCGGGCCGGGACCAGATGGCCGATCTCGACGAAGTTGTCGCCCTTGAACTTCTCGGTGACGGCCACCACGTGGTGGCTGCCGTCCGTGCTGAAGGTCTCCACGCTGAACTCGGGTCCCGAGAGGTACTCTTCGGCGATCCAGCGGGCCCCCGGCGCGGCCGGCCTCGTCACGGACCGGGCCGCGGCCTCGAGCGCGCCGGCGTCGGACACGAGGACGACGCCCCGGCTCGCCGAGCCGTCGACCGGCTTCAGGATGAAGGGGTAGCCGTGCCGGCCCGCGAAGGACCGCAGGTCCTCGGCGTCGCGGACGGCACCGTGGGCCACCGGGACGCAGGCGGAGCGCAGGGCTGCCGTGCGCATCCTGTGCTTGTCGTTCATCGTCCGTACGGTGTCGACGCTGTTGGCCGGCAGACCGAATTCCGCGTTGAGGAGCGCGGCGGCCTCCAGGTACCGGTCGACCATGGCGACAACCACACCGAACGGCTCCTTGCCGTGCAACTCCCGTGCGGCCCCGGCCATGTTCTCCGGTGTGGGGTCATCGAGCAGCAGGCACGCGTCGGCGGTGTCGACGATGACACGCGGTGTCCCCGCGGCGGTTCCGAGGTAAGTCAGGGAAAGTCCGGCCGCCTTGGCGGCCCTGACCGGTTCGGGGCGGGTGCCGCCGAGGAGGAGGACGGAGCCGACCGGACGACGACGGGTGTACAGCAAGGAGCCACCTCACAGAGTGCGAAGGACGAGCGGCGTGGGCGTGCGAGATCACCGCGGGCCGTTCCCCTCGCACGGCGGCATGTGCCGTGGGAGGGGAACGGTGCGGCGAGGACGCGGATCAGCCCCAGCCGAGATCTGGCCCCGGTACGTCGTCCGGGCAGGCGGTGCCGCACGAGGCGGACCTCGCCCGCGTATCGGCCTGCGTCCACCGATCGGCGGCGTCGATGGCCGGCCCTGCCAGGCAGAGCAGCGTCGCCGCCACTAAGGAGCTCTTCAGGATCCCGTTGACAAGTTTCATGCTCGGTCGTTCCCCCGTGCGTGCCCGCGTTTCTGTGCGCATGTTCATTGACCACCCTTTGTGATCACGCAGGGGGTGTCCATAGCCGACGGGGGCGGATCTTCGTTGGCGGGAACCCGGTAGGGGTGCAAGAGGTGCATATGGGGACTCTGGTGGCGGGGCGGCCTGTGGGTCGTGCTCGACGGTCCGACGCGTGCCGACCGCTTCCAGGCGCCCCCGAGCAGCGCTGCCGCGTCCTCGCGGTCCCGCCCGCCGGCGGCGTGGCCGCCGCCCGAAGCGGCAGGGCTTCTCCCGTACCGGATGCCACAGGCACGGCGCGTCCCCCACCACTGGACCGCTTACAGCAGCAACGCCCCGGAAGCCGAACCGTTCCAGGCCGCCACGGGCCGGAAGAAATGGCCTTTGACAAGCTCACACGCACATGCGAAGTTCGGTAGTCGCCGGTCTAGACCCCCCGCTGACCAGCGTAGGTTTGCTCATGTGACAAGGGGTTGTGCATGGCGCGTAGGGGGACGCGAAGCACCACGAGGGGCGCGGGGGTCGATATGGAGATGCATCTGTCCACGGACATGCGGCGTGCGTACGCCCTGGCCGTGCGTCGCCGCGCGGTGACTGCCGAGGGCGTGGGTGAGGAACTCGGTCTGGACGAGGCGGAGGCGGACCGGGTCATCGCGGGGCTGGTGGAGCTGCGGCTGCTCCAACAGGAGTCGGAAGGCGGCCTGTTCGCCGCCGTGGCGCCCGACTCGGCCCAGTTGCGCCTCCTCGGGCCGCTGGTGCGCGAGATCTCCGTCATGCAGGAGAAGGCGGACCGGATACGCGCCGATCTCGGGTCACTGCTGCCGGTCTACTGGGACGAGGCGGAGTCGGCCGCCGGGCAGATCGAGGTGGTCCGTGAGTTGGACGTGGTGCTGACCCTCATCGAGGACTTCAGCGCACGGGCCACGACGGAGGTGCTCACCTCCCAGCCGGGCGGCGGCCGGCCGGTGGATCAGCTGGAGAACGCCCTGACGTTCGCCCAGGAGCTGCTGGAGCGCGGTGTCCGCATGCGCACGCTGTACCAGCACACCGCGCAGTTCCACCAGGGCACGGCCGCCTACGTCGAGCATGTGGCGCCGCTCGGCGGGGAGGTCCGCACCACGGCCAACGGCTTCCCCCGCATGCTCGTCTTCGACCGGCGGGTGGCCGTCCTCACGCTGAAGGGGCACCCTCAGGGAGCCCTCGTCCTGCGCAACGAGAACGTCATCGACGTGCTGGTGGACACCTTCGAGCGGACCTGGGTCGGAGCCCGCCCCTTCCCCCTGAGCTACAGCAAGGGCCAGATCGTGCACGTCTCCTCCGAGGTCAAGGACGCCATCATGCGCCTCCTGGTGACCGGGGAGAGCGACAAGAAGATCGCGGCGCGGGTGGGGCTCTCCCTGAGGACCTGCCAACGGCACATCGCCGACCTGATGCAGGAAATAGGAGCACGTAACCGGCTCCATGCCGGGTATCTGCTGCATGAACAGCTGATGAAGGGGGACGCCGACGCCCTCGAGTGAAGCATCGGCTATCTTGCTAATGTCCGATTTCTCCCCCCCTCGTTTTCCTGCCGACGCGTTTTCGATCCTTGATCGCTGTAGACGTGGCGCGACTCTCGGGTGAGAGTGGAGAGAGCTTGATCGAACTTGGACCAAGGCTTATTGCGAGAACATCGAACGGGGATTCTGCAATGCCACGACTTGGTGAGCCTCAGGGGGATGCGGCGGAAGCCGGATCGAGTGACCGATTAACTCGCCAGTGTCTTCTTCTGGTGGGCAGCGGCGGACAGTTATGGCGTGAGTACATTCTGAAGTCGGTCGCCGACTCCTATGACCTCTGGCTGTTCGCGCCCAAGGAGCCCACTTGGGAATCCCGGTATCTCCGGGGTCACACGATCGTCGACACGCTCGACGCGTCCGAGGCGGTGGAATCCGCCGTACGGCTCGCCCGGAACGTACAGATAGCCGGCGTTCTCTGCTACGACGAGATCCGCGTGCCGATCGCGGCCGTGATGGCCGACGAGCTGAAGCTGCCGGGCGCGAACGTCGAAGGCGTACGCGCCTGCCGGGACAAGTACCTCGGACGCCAGGCCCTGGCGGCCGCGGGTGTGGATCAGCCCGTCTCCCACGCCGTCGCTTCGCTGGAGGAGGCGCGGGAGGTGGCGCGGGCGACCGGATACCCGGTCGTGCTGAAGCCGCGTGCTCTCGCGGCCAGCGTCGGGGTCGTGCGGGCGGACGGGCCCGAGGCCCTGGAATCCGCCTACTCCGAGGCGGCGGAGGCGTACTTCGACGAGATTCCGCGCGACCGGGCATGGGTCCTCGTGGAGGAATACCTGGACGGGCCCGAGGTCAGCGTCGAGAGCGTGTGCCGCAACGGGCGCGTGACCCCGATGTTCGTGGCCCGCAAGGCCCTTGGCTTCGCCCCGCACTTCGAGGAGGTCGGCCACACGATCAGCGCGGACGACCCGCTGCTGCACGACCCGGCGGTGCGGCGCGTCCTCCAGGAAGCGCACACGGCGCTCGGCCTCGACACACTGGTGACCCACACCGAGCTGCGTCTGACGAGGACCGGCCCGCGTCTGGTGGAGGTCAACGCCCGCCTCGGTGGCGACCTCATCCCCTATGTGGCCGGCCTGGCCACGGGTGTCGACTACGGCATGGTGGCCGCCGCCCTCGCCGCGGGCGCCGAGCCCGACGTGACACCGAGACGCACCGCGTCGGCCCACGTCCAGTTCCTGTACCCCGAGCACGATCTCGACGTCACCTCGCTGACGGTCGAGGAAGAGCTGCCGGCGGGGGTCCACGAGGTGGGGCTCATGGTGGAGCCGGGCCGCCGCCTTCGGCTGCCGCCCCGCGACCACGTGGGCGGACGGTACGCGTACGTGGTCACGACCGGTACCTCTCCGGAGGAGTGCGCCGAGGCGCTGCGTGCCGCGACGCCGCTCGTCCGTCTGACCGGCACCCCGGTGGAGTAGGTCGCCCGACCCCTCCCCGGGAGCGGGACGGCCCCTCGACGGGAGGGCGCCGGCGCCGCTGCCCGGCCTCCTCCGCCCCCCGTTCCCCTCTCTCTCCCTTTCCTTCTCCCGGCGGTCCCCGACCGCCCGTCACCGTGCCGTGCGCAGACCGTACGCCGGTGGCCGAGGAGCACTGCCGTGCGCCCGCGTCCGGCCCCCACCACCATTCCGTTTGCAGGAAGGCGTCACCGTGACACGTGTGATCGCGATCGTTTCCGGCGGGCTCGACTCCGTCGTGCTCGCCCATCATCTCCACGCCGAAGGGCATGAAGTACATCTGCTCTCCATCGACTACGGTCAGCGGCACCGCAAGGAACACGACTACGCCCGGATAGCGGCCGACCGCATCGGCGCCGAGCACGAGATCGTCGATCTGTCGAACGTCGCTTCCACGCTTCCCGGATACTCCCTGACGGATTCCCAGGTCGATGTTCCGGATCAGCACTACACGGCGCCCGGAAGTGTTAACGTCGTTCCGAATCGCAATGTGATTCTGTTGTCCGTAGCCTATGGAAAGGCCGCCGCCGTCAAGGCGGATCAGGTCGCCATCGGGGCTCTGGCGGGCGACGCTTCGACCGCACCCGACTGTTCGGCCGAATTCATCGCCTCTTTCAACGCGATGGAGAAGGTGGCGTGTGCCGGATACGCGCCGGCGCACCTGGAGGTCGTGGCCCCCTTCATCGATCTCCACAAGCACGACGTCATTCGTCTCGGCGAAAAGCTGGGCGTCGACTGGACCGAGACCTGGAGCTGCTTCAAGGGCACTGAGGTGCACTGCGGAACATGCGCCGCGTGCGTCGATCGGATCCAGGCGTTCGAGCGCGCCGAGACGACTGACCCTACGGTTTACTTCAAGGAGTAGGTTGATGCTGCACATCACGAAGGAATTCCACTTCTCGGCGAGTCATCGGCTGGATCACCTGCCCTCGGACCACCAGTGCGCCCGGCTGCACGGGCACAACTACATCATCGAGCTGAGGCTCTCCGCGGCCCCGGACAAGCTGACCGAGCCCGGCTTCGTGCGGGACTACGGCGACCTGGCCGACTTCAAGAAGTGGCTCGACCACACGCTGGACCACCGGCACCTCAACGACATCATCGAGGACCGGAACCCGTCCGCCGAGAACATGGCCATGTGGATCCATGAGCAGTGGACGGAGCGCTATCCCGAGCTCACCGCCGTCCGTGTCTCGGAGACCGACAAGACCTGGGCCGAGTACCGGCCGTGAGCATCGTCGTCAACGAGATCTTCGGCCCCACGGTCCAGGGTGAGGGGCCGTCCGCCGGCCGTCAGTGCGCCTTCCTGCGGCTGGGCGGGTGCAACCTGTCCTGCCACTGGTGCGACACCCCGTACACCTGGGACTGGAAGGGGACGAGCGACGAGAAGACCGCGTTCGACCCCCGCAAGGAACTGCACAACAGGGACGCCGACGAAGTAGTCAAAGAACTCCTCGCGCTAGGGACCGAACTCGTCGTCATCAGCGGCGGCGAGCCGTTGAGCCAGCAGCGCCGGCTGCGCCCCGTACTGAAGGGGCTGCTCGAGGCGGGCGTCACCGTGGAGTTCGAGACGAACGGGACCGTCGTCCCGGACGACGAGATCATCACACCGGGAGTGCGCTTCAACGTCTCCCCGAAGCTTTCCCACGCCGGGGACCCCGCGTCCAAGCGGATCGTGCCCGCTGCCCTGCGCAAGCTGGCGCAGACCCCCGACGTGGCGTTCAAGTTCGTCTGCCGCACCACGGACGACCTCGAAGAGGTAGGCGCTCTGCAGGCGGACTTCGGCATCGCTCCGATCTGGATCATGCCTGAGGGCAAGAACGTGGCACACATCAGTCAGCACTTGAGTTCCCTCGCGGACGAGGTCGTGCGGCGTGGCTGGAATCTCTCCACCCGCCTGCACGTCCTGGCCTGGGGCGACAAGAGAGGAATCTGAATGAGCATCGACATCGACACTTCCGCCATCACCATCCTGGAACAGGACGAGGTGCAGGGAGGCGACCCGCTCGAGTCCATAGCCCGGCGTCTCCTGATCGAGATCGGGGAGGACCCGGACCGCGAGGGCCTGCGCGACACCCCTCGGCGCTACGCGCGTTGGTGGCGCGAGTTCGTCGACTACGACGCCGGAAACCTCGACACCGTCTTCAGCAGTGTCGCCAGCAACCAGACCGTCATGGTCTCCGGCATGCGCGTCTGGTCACTCTGCGAGCACCACCTCCTGCCCTTCAACTGCGACCTGCAGGTGGCCTACCGAGCGCACGACAGCCTCCTCGGGCTGTCGAAGTTCGCCCGGATCGCCCACAAGCACGCTCACAAGCTCCAGGTGCAGGAACGTCTCGTCGCCGACATCGCGGCCGAGATCGAGGAGATCACCAAGTCGCCCGACGTGGCCGTCATCGGCCGCGGAGAGCACCTGTGCATGACGATGCGCGGCATCAAGACGGGGGCTCAGATGACTTCCGCCGTCTTCCGGGGCGTCTTCCGCGAGAACAGCTTCGAGCGGACCGAACTGCTCAGCCTGATGAACGGTTCCTGAGTCGTGCACCGCTGACGACCTGCCCTGTGGCCGTTCATCGTTGTCGGAGAGGCGCTGATGCCTGTGTCCGAGAAGGACCAACTCACGGGCAGGCCCTATGCGAAGGGGTACACCGCCCCTTCGCGGCTTCGCCCGGACATCAAGGACGCGCACAGAACGCGTCTTTGGGTCACTGCTTCCTGCGCACTGTTAGACCACCTCGTCGCCGGCCTGATGGCAGCCGGCGCGGCCTGGCTTCTCGTGAACCACACGCTCGCCTCGATCGTCCCGGCGCTGCTCGCCGGGGTGGTCATCGCCCGCCAGCTGCGGGCTCTGGAGAACCTCGTTCATGAAGCCTCCCACTACAACTGGAGCAGGCACCGGCGGCGCCTGAACGACGCCCTGGGCTATCTGCTCGCCGCCGCCCCCACCGGGAGCCGGATCAGCGCGTACCGGACCAGCCACCTGCTCCACCACGGCCGGTTCGGTACGGCCGAGGATCCCGACAGATACCGTTACGCCGAACTCGACCTGGAGGCACTGTCCCGCACCTCGGTGAGGGTCTTCGCCGTCGGCGTGTGCACTCGGCTGCTGCGCTACCAGTCGGGCTGGCTGCGGGAGCTGCGTACCAACGCCCTCGCTCCGCTCGTGACACTGCTGTGGAGCGTCGTGTGCGTGGGGGCGCCCACCGCCCTTCTGCTGGGCCCGCGCACCGGCGCCGTCGCATCCGCGGTCTGGCTCTTCGCGCACTTCGTGCTGCTGCCGCCCCTGCGACTGGTCGCGGAGGCGGACGAGCACGTGTATTCCGACGCCCGCACGGTGTTCGACGCGACAGTGTCGAACACCGGGCGTCTCCAGCGCTGGTTCTTCCACCCGCACGCGGACGGCTATCACACGGTTCACCACATGTGGCCCGGCATCCCGCACCACTCGCTGTCCCGCATCCACCACCTCCTCCTGTCCGAGGACGAGGAGTTCGCCCGACGGGTCAGGACACGGGACAGGGTCCTGACAGCGCCCGGAGACGTGTCTCCGGGCGGACCGGCCCGCGAAGCCGCCACGCCCCGCGAGCCCACGTCACTGCCCCCGTCCCCCAAGATCAAGAGTTCTCTGTGAGCCAAGGAGCAGACGTGGCACTCGCCGTACGGGAAAAGCATGTGGCACAGCCCGCCCTCCGGCTCACGCGGGACGAGGCGGGGGCCCTGTGGGAGCTGTCGAAGAAAGCGGTCGGACTTCTCGACCGTTCGCGCCCCTGCGATCTGTCGGAGTTCCTCCCCGACTTTCCCGCTCAACTGCGTGACGCGCTCGTGGACTTCCGCGAGGGTACGTCGAGCAGCGGATACCTGCTCGTCAGGGGAGTGGCCACGGGCGACATCCCCGACACGCCACTCGCCTACGGGACGCAGGCGCTCGTCGGGCACGCCAGCAACGGCACGCTCGCCCTGGTGGGGGACGTACTGGGCAGTCTCATCGGCTACGCCGACGAGAAGAACGGCGACCTCCTGCACGACGTGCACCCGGTGCGCGGGGAGGAGCATCGGATGGAGAACAGCGGCTCCGTCGCCTTCGACTTCCACACCGAGAACGTCCACCACCCCCTGCGGCCGGATTTCCTGGGGCTGCTGAGCCTGCGGCAGGGGCACGAAACCACGGCCACCCGCGTCGCCTCCATCAGGCACGCCGTCGCCCACCTGTCCAAGGCCGAGAACGACGTGCTGCGACGGCTGCGGTTCCGGAGCCTGTTCCCGACCTCGTTCACCCGGGGCTTGACCGGTGAGCGGCCCGCAACGGCGGAGCACCGGGTCCTCTTCGGCGATCCCGGCTACGAGTTCCTCCGTTTCGACTCGTTCAACACCAAGCCGGCCGGCTTCGAGGCGGAGCAAGCCCTGGAGGCCCTGGCCGAGGCCCTGGAGGCCGTCTGCGTCGAGGTCGTCCTGGAGCCCGGTGACCTGCTGCTCGTCAACAACCACATCGCGGCTCATGGACGGTCCGCCTTCACTCCCCGCTACGACGGGCGCGACCGGTGGCTGCGGCGCTTCTACTCCCACCGTGCGGTGCCGGGCTGGGCGCGCTTGATGATGCCGAGCGAGCGGGTCCTGCCCGCGACGGGGGACATCCAGGGCATCTTCTGACCCACCATCCGTCCACCACCGCCGACGGGCGCCCACCCGCCGCGCCTTCCCCTGCCTCACAGGAGTTCGCCCCACTCATGTCTGTCAATGAATCACCAGCCGTTCTGCTTCTGGACCCGGTCCGTACCGGTGCCCATTACAAGACCGAGGCACACCGGCGCGGCTTCTCGACGATCTCCGTGTACACGGTCGCCCAGGAGGTGATAGCGGAGAACTGGCCTGATCACGCGGACGGCGACGACTTCACCGTCTACTCCGCCGACGCCGACGAGATCCTCGCCCGGATCGACTCGCTCGGTGTGCAGCTCATCGGTGTGGTCCCGGCCATGGACTCGGCGGTGCACCTGGCCGACACACTGGCGGACCGGCTGTCGCTGCCCGGCAACGGCCTCGCCAAGGCGGCCGCGCGCCGGAACAAGGCGGACATGCGCCGGGTCGCGGTTGAAGCCGGTCTGCGCATCCCGCGGTTCGTTCTCGTGGACAGCACCGCCAAGATCGCCGCGGCCGCCTCGGAGATCGGCTTCCCGGCCATCGCCAAGCACACCACCGGGGCCGGTTCGTACGGCACCTACCTGCTGAGCAACCCCGAGGACGCGGCCCGGACGTCCACGATGCACGCGAAGAACCAGTTCGGCTGGCAGGTCGACGAGTGGCTCGTCGAGCAGTACATTCGCGGCCGCGAGCTGGCGGTGAACTGCTTCAGCCACAACGGTGAGCACCGCATCGTCGACATCTGGGAGTACCGGCAGCCCGACGACAGCGACTACGACTTCCCGTACTGGGAATCGGCCAAGCTGCCCGAGGACGATCCGGACTACCAGGCAGCCGCCGACTACGTACGCGCAGCCCTCACGGCGTTCGAGGTGCGGCTTGGCCCCAGCCACACCGAGGTGAAGGTCGGCCCCGACGGCGTGCATCTCATGGAGGTCGGCGCGCGGCTCCCCGGAGGCCCGATGACGGACCAGTGGCTCGCACACACCGACCTGAACCCCTTCGAGCAGGCACTCGACTGTTACCTCGGTGTCCGGCCCGCCTGCCTGGAGGCGCCCGTCCACTTCCGGCAGTCCTGCGGTGCCAGCGCCATCCGCAACGATGGTCCGGCCGGCACCCTCCGGGAGATCCGTGGCCTCGACGAGGTCCGGAAGATGCCGGGTGTCGACAAGGTGCTGTCGATCTACGAGCCGGGCGACCACGTACCGGTCACCGACAACACCCTCAACATTCCGATCGGAGTCTGGGTGTCCGCTCCGGACTACGCGGGCGTGGTGGACCTGCTCGCCCGCGTCCGGGACACGGTCGAGCTGGTCATCGACGCAGACTGAGAACGAGCGTCACGAGCGGCACCACCCTCTCGTGACACCCGGCCGCCCCGCCGACCGGCCGACACGGGATCGCCTCGTCCACCAAGGGTGGGCGAGGCGATCGGTCGTTCGAGCCGCGTGGGGCCGCGTCCCGTCGTTCACGCGGAACCGACGGTGGGTCTGCGACCGTGGTCGGGTGTCGAAGAGGGGGCGTGGCGGATGACCGGCCGGTCGGCGGGTGTGGTGGTACGGGGATGGCTCGGCGTGCTGGCGGGCCTCGCGGCGACGGGGCTCGCGCTGCTGGGGGTGGCGTTCGCGGGGGAGACGGGGCCGAGAGCGGTCGACTCGCGGGTCCGGGCGGCGCTGGGCGCGAGGGGGGAGCCGTGGTGGGACGTCGCGCACGCCGTGGACTTCCTGGGGGAGCCGGTCGGGGCGACGGTCCTCGTGGCGGCGGCGGTCGTGGGATGTCTGCTGCTGCGGCTGCCCCGGTCGGCGGTGTTCGTCGTGCTGGCCGTGGGGGCGAGCGTGGCGGCGGCGCGGGGTCTGAAGGTCGTGGTGGGGCGGACGATCCACGGGGCGGAGAACCTGTCGTTCCCCAGCGGGCACACCGCGTTCATGACCGCGTTCGCGCTGGTGGTGGCGCTGGTGGTGAGCGGCCGGCTCGGCCTGGGGAGGACGGCCGGCACGTCACTGGTGGTCATCGCGGGGCTGGTCGGCGGCGCGGTCATGGGGTGGGCGCAGGTCACCCTGAGCGCGCACTATCCGACCGATGTGGTGGGCGGCTGGTGCACCGCGATGGCGGTGGTGCCCGCGGTCGGACGGGTGCTCGACAGGGCGTCCGGCGCCCGCAGGTGACGGTACGTCAGGCCCGGCGGCGGAAGACCGGTTTCACCGGGCGGCCGGTGAGCCAGGGGGTGGGGCCGCCGGCGTCGAGGGCCTTGCGGTAGACGGCGCAGGCCTGGGCGACGACGTCGACGGTGTGGTCGATGTCGGCGTCGGTGAGGGCGCTGCTGACGACGAAGGAGGGGGCGAGGACGCCGCCCGCGAGGAGGTGGCGGAGGAAGAGGGTGCGGTACTCCTGCGAGGGCTGCCCGTGCTCGTCGAGGGTGGCGAAGACCAGGTTGCTGGCCCGGCCGCGGACGACGAGGTGGTCGGCGACGCCCAGGGAGGCGGCGGCCTCGCGGACGCCGGCGGCGAGACGGTCGCCGAGGACGTGGAGGCGGGCGGTGACGCCCTCCTCGGTGTAGACGGTCTGGACGGCCATCGCGGCGGCGAGGGAGTGGGTCTCCGCGCCGTGGGTGGTGGAGAGCAGGAAGACCCGGTCGGCGGAGTGGCGCAGGCCGCCGAGTTCCATGAGCTCGCGGCGGCCGGCGAGGGCGGAGACGGCGAAGCCGTTGCCGAGGGCCTTGCCGAAGGTCGAGAGGTCGGGGACGACGCCGTACAGGCCCTGGGCGCCCGCCTCGGACCAGCGGAAGCCGGTGATCATCTCGTCGAAGACCAGGACGCAGCCGTGCCGGTCGGCGAGCGCGCGCAGGCCGGCGAGGTAGCCGGGCGGGGGCTCGGTGTGGGTGGCCGGTTCGAGGATGAGACAGGCGACCTCGTCCGCGTACCGGGTGAGGAGTTCCTCGGTGGCGGCGAGGTCTCCGTACGGGAAGGTCAGTGTGAGGCCGTCGGTCTCCTCGGGGATGCCGGCGGACATCGGGGTGGTGCCGATGAACCAGTCGTCGGTGGAGAAGAAGGGGTGGTCGGCGCAGAGGGCCACGCGGGAGCGGCCGGTGGCGGCGCGGGCGAGGCGGACGGCGGCGGTGGTGGCGTCGGAGCCGTTCTTCGCGAACTTCACCATGTCGGCGGTCGGCACGGTGGCGAGGAAGCGCTCGGCGGCCTCGACCTCGAGGACGGACGGCCGGACGAAGTTGCTGCCCCGGTCAAGTTCCCGGCGCACCGCCTCGATCACCCGGGGGTGGGCGTGGCCGAGGCTGACCGAGCGCAGGCCGGAGCCGTACTCGACGTAGCGGTTGCCGTCGAGGTCCCAGACGTGGGCGCCCCGGCCGTGGCTGATGACCGGTGCCAGGTGCTCGGGGTACTGGTCGTCGCCCTTGGCGTAGGTGTGGGCGCCGCCGGGGATCAGGGCGTGGAGGCGCTCGTTGGCCTCGCGGGACCGGGGGAGGAGAGCGGCGGGGTCGGTGCCCGCGGTTTCTTCGGTGCCCGCGGTGTCTTCGGTGGGTGCGGTGGTCACGCCTGCCTCAGCTCGCCTTCTGCTTCAGGGCTTCGGCGAGGCTCGGGGCCTGCCGGTCGCGCGGGGACATGGAGGTGACCGGCAGCGGCCAGGGGATGGCGAGTTCGGGGTCGTCGAAGGCGATGGTCACGTCCTCGGACGGGTCGTGGGGCCGGTCGATGCGGTACGACACGTCGGTGGTCGCGGTGAGGGCCTGGAAGCCGTGGGCGCACCCCGCCGGGATGTAGAGGGCGGCCTGCGTCTCGTCGGACAGCTCGAAGTGCGCCTGGTTGCGGTACGTGGGCGAGTCGGCGCGCAGGTCCACGACGACGTCGAAGATCCGGCCGTACGAGCAGCGCACCAGTTTCGCCTCGCCGGCGCCGGAGCGCAGGTGGAGGCCGCGCAGGACGCCGCCGAGGGAGCGGGAGACGCTGTCCTGGACGAAGGCGTCGGGGTCGAGGCCCACCGAGCGGAAGACGTCGGCGTCGAAGGTGCGGGAGAAGAAGCCGCGTTCGTCGGCGTACGGCGTCGGCTCGAAGAGGTACGCGCCGGCGATGGCCGGGACTTCGGTCGCTTTCATGGGGCCTTCCGTGAGGTGGGTACGCGGGTGGGGCGGGCCGCCGGGAACAGCGCGGCCGTCAGAGTGCCGAGGTGGTGGTCGAGCTCCCGGACGGCGTCCCGGTTCCGCTCGGCGAGGGTCCGCCGCAGCCCGGCCGCGTCCTGTTCGAGAGAGCGGAACTGGGCGAGCAGCCGGTCGGCGTCGACCTCGCGCGCCGGGTGGCAGTACGCGCCGAGGCCCATCCGGGCCATGAGCGTGTCGCTCTTCGCCGCGTAGCTGAGGGCGAGGGTCGGTGTGCCGACCTTCAGGGCGCAGATCAGGTTGTGGTACCGGGTGGCGACGACGGTGTCGGCGGCCGCCATCTCCTTCATGAGGTCGGCCAGGGAGGCCGTTTCGGCGGCGGTGACCAGCGGCGAGTCCACCGCGTCGAGGATCGCCGCGACCACGGTCGCGTCGGCCTCGTCGCCGGTGAGCAGCCGGACGGGCCTGCCGTCCTCGGCGAGGGCGCGGACGAAGCGGGTGGTGCCGTCGAGGTAGCGGCGGTGGATCTCCTCGGCGCGGGCCCGGTCGTCGTCGCCGCCGTGGAAGTCCATCACGCCGACGCAGACCGGTCCCGGCGTGCCGGAGGCCGTGCCGGAGTGCGGGCCCGCCGGTGGTGTCGGCAGGGCGAACGCGAGGTCCGGGTGGACCTCGTCGCGCGAGGTGTCCACGCCCATCGCCCGCATCGCGGCGCGGGACGGCTCGTCGCGATACGAGCGGTGGGCGGCGAGCCGGGCCGACCAGCGCACCAGGGCGCGGGTCGGACGGCTGCCGATCGCGGCGGCGCCGACGCCGACCAGCGCGACCCGGGTGCCGGTCAGCCGGCCGCTCGCGCAGAGCAGGAACAGGGAGTACGGGAACCCCCAGGGCCGCAGGGGCAGCGTGGCCTCCAGGACGCCCATGCCCGGGACGATCACGACGTCGTGCCGGCGCACCCAGGAGGCGGTGCGGAAGACGTCGACGAGCTTGCCCAGGCCCTTCGCCGCGATCGCGCTCGCCCTCGACGCGGTCCGGTACTCCCCCCGGTTCCAGTGCAGCCGCGTCGCGGGGATCCCGTACCGCGCCGTCACGACCTCGGGTCCGCCGCACAGGGCGTCGACGACCGCCTCCGGGTGGCGGGAGCGGAGGTGGCCGAGGACGGCTTCGAGGGAGCCGTCGTTGCCGAGGTTGCCGGAGCCGAGCAGCCCGAACACCCCGACGCGCACCGGGGTCAGGCCGGCGGACGTCATGCCTGCTTCCGCCCCTCGCGGCCGGCCACGAGGGCGTCGACGGAGACGGTGAGCTTGTCCGGATCGACCGGGGCGCGGTCCTCGACCCGCTCGCCGGCGCCGGGGCGGGCCCGGCTGGCGGCCCATTCGACCAGGTGGCGGTAGCACTCCCGCCGGTCGGCGGCGGACAGCGGCGCCCGCCGGATCGCCGCGACGAAGCCCCAGACGTACTCGGCGAGCAGCCGGGGGGTCGGGTGCAGCGCCCCCGCCCGGCGCGGGTCCAGGTTGACGCACCGGGAGCGCTTGGAGGGGTTGGCGCGCTCGGCGCGGGTGGGGTGGTCGCGGCGGAAGTACAGCAGCTCCGGCACCTGGTGGAAGGGGCCGTTCAGGCCGATCTCGGCGACGAACGTGCGGTCCGCGTGGTGGTAGCTGTCGTGCGGCCTCACCCGGCGCAGCACGTCGGCGCGCATCACCCCGTAGAAGTCGTCGCCGCCGGGCTCGAACAGCATGCTTCGGAAGCGTTCGGGCGCGTGCGGGGAGGCGGTGGCGAGCCCGTACTCGTACGGGACCTTCACCTGGCCGTCGCCGTCGATGACCGCCTGGTCGGCGTGGGCCAGGATCACGTCCGGCCGCTCGTCCAGCGCCTCCACGCAGCGCCGCAGCAGGTCCCGGGCGTACAGGTCGTCGTGCGAGGCCCACTTGAACAGCTCGCCGCGGCACCGGGTGAACACGTAGTTGTGGTTCGGCGCGGCGCCGATGTTGCGGGGCAGCCGGATGTACCGGATGCGGGAGTCCCGCGCGGCGTACTCCCGGGAGATGTCCTGGGTCCCGTCGGTGGACGCGTTGTCCGAGATGACCAGCTCGAAGTCCTCGTAGGTCTGGCCGAGCAGGGCGTCCAGCGATTCGGCGAGGTACTCCTCGCCGTTGTACACGGGCAGGCCGATGCTCAACCGGGGATGGGCGGTCATGACGTCCTCGCTTCGGGAGTGGAGTTCAGGTGGTGCTCGCGCAGGGCGGAGCGCAGCTGCAGCCACCACAGGGCCGAGCCGCAGAGGGTCGCCGCGGCGACGCCCCAGGCCGAGCCGACGGTGCCGCCGGCGACCGCCCCGCCAAGACCGCCGCCCACGTAGCAGGCGGAGGCGGACAGTTGGGCGCGCAGGCTGCGCCGGGCCGCGCCGAGCGCGCGCAGCCCGGCCGCCGCGCCGGTGCCGAGACCGGCGCCCGCGACGCCCAGGGTGACCGGCACGATGAGGGCCGAGGCGGCGCCCCAGACGCCGCCGAGTACGAACGCACCGGCCCGGTCGGGCACCAGCAGCAGCGCCCCGCCCCACAGCAGGGCGGCGGCGGCCTGACCGCCGCCCAGCAGCAGGCAGAAGGCGCGCAGCCGGTGCGGGGCCCGCTTCAGGACCCGCGCCGCCTCGGCGACGGTGACCAGCGACAGCCCCATCAGGACGGCGAGGAACGGGCCGAGGAGCAGCTCGGCGCCGCGGACCGTGCCCACCGCGCCGACCCCGACGATCGCGCCGAGCCCGTACGCGCGCAGCTGCCCCGCGCCGCTGTTGCCGACGTTCTCGACCAGGTACCGGTAGCCGAGGTCCCGGTGCTCGCGCAGCCAGGTGCGCGTTCCGGCCGGCCGGGGCCGGATGCCGGACTGGAGGCAGCCGTACGCGGCGGCCACCGTGGCCGATCCGCCCCAGGCGAGCAGGAAGGCGGCCACGCTGCCCACGCGGGCCGCCACCACGAGGGCCGGGACGAGCGCGACGCCCCAGACGACGTCGTTGACGAAGGCCTTGCGCCCGGCGCCGGCGGCGAAGAAGGCGAACCGCCAGGCGTCCTGGAGCAGCAGTCCGGGCAGGACGACGCCGAGGCAGGCGAGCGCGGCCCCGACATCGCCGCCGAGACCGAGCCCGGCCAGCAGGGACACCACGCCGAGGGCGCCGCCGACGGCGAGCGCGGTGCCCGACGAACGGACCACCGCCTCCCGCCAGGACGCCTCCCGCACACCGCTGAAGCGGACCACCAGCGGGTCGGTGGCCAGCCCGCGGGCGACGTTCAGGACCACCCCGTACGTCACCCACGCCAGGCTGAACACGCCGAACGCGGTGACCCCCAGCGAGCGCGCCACGTAGATGCCCACCGCGAAGTTGGTCATGCTGGAGGCCGCCTGGTCGGCCAGCCCCCAGGACAACCTGCCGACGAGGGCCCGCCGGGCGGAGCGGGCCGGCGCCGTCGTCTTCTTCCCTTCGGTGGTCATCGGCTTCATGCCTTGATCAGCCCGGCGTCGCGCAGGGCGTCGGCCGCGGTGGCGACGGTGTCGAAGGGCAGCCCGGACCGCTCGGCGACGTCGAGCAGACCGTGCTCGCCGTCGGAGAGGCTGAGCACCCAGAGCATGGCCATCTGGGCCTGCTTGGTGTCGCTGCGGCCGCCGAGCGCGTCGTACAACCCCCTCCGTCCCAGCTGGGGTTCGCCGTAGGGGCTGAGGTTGACGTACGTCCGGTTGCGGTCGAGGACGGAGAAGGCCTCGGCGCAGAGGGCCAGGGTGTCCTCCAGCGCCCCGGGGGTGACGAGGTCCGGGTTGTCCGCCGAGGTGTGGTACTCGGGGTACCCGGCGTACGGGGTCCGGCTGAGGGAGCCCACGCCCAGATCGAATCCGGGCGAGCAGAACTGCCGCTCGTCGTAGCCGTACGGGGTGAACTCGTCGATGCGGTGCGGGCGTTCGGTGGCGGCGAGGACGTGCCGCATCACGCGGTCGATCTCCGCGTCGCCGCGCCTGCTCCGCTTGTACGTCAGCTGCCCGGGGTCGCCCGCGCAGGCCAGCACGAGACCGTGCTTGACCCGCTCGATCCGCTCCGCGTTCCTGGCCAACCAGGTGATCGCCCCGATGGTGCCCGGCGCGAACAGGAACCGGTAGGTGTAGTAGGGCGTCCGCTCCGCCAGCGCCCGGGCCAGGAACACCGCGACCGCGACGCCGGCCATGTTGTCGTTGGCCAGCGACGGGTGGCAGACGTGGCAGGAGACGATCACCTCGTCGGGGACCTGCCCGGGGACCACGTGCTCGGCGTAGGTGAGGTGGCCGTCGGCGAGCGTGGAGTCGATCCGTACCTCGTACTCGCCGTCCGGGAGCGCGTCCAGGGTGTCCTGGGCCAGGCAGAACCCCCACTCCGGCTTGTAGTAGCTGGTGCGGTACGGCACCCAGGACGGCTGGTCGGGCAGGGTGTGGAGGTGTCCGCGCAGCTCGTCCAGCGACATGGTCGCCGACACGGGGACGCTGTAGCCCAGCACGTGCAGGCTGGACGCGGCGAAGTCGACGACCCGCCTGCCGCCGGCGTCGGCGACGTACGCGTCGCGGATGTTCCACTCCTGCGGCACCGTCCAGTCGAGCACCTGCGTCCCGGTCGGCACCTCGTGCACGGTCAGCGGGATGTACTCGTCGACGATGCCCAGGGTGGCCCGCACGCCGTCGCCGGTGATGCTCCGGCACAGCGGGTACAGCCGCTCCACCAGGGCGTGCATCTCCTCGCCGGCGGTCATCGGCGCCACCGCAGGGTGTCGTCGACGGCGCCGGTGCCGGACGCCGCGCGCAGCACGGCCAAGCGGGTGAAGCGCCGCTCGAAGTCCTCGCCGGTGAGCCCGTACTTCCGGTAGGCGTCGGCGAGTTCGAGCGCTCCCCGCTTCACCGACCACTCGCAGTCGAAGCCGGGGATCGCGGCGCGGAACCGGGAGAAGTCCACCCGGTACGACCGCGGGTCGGCGCCGTTCTCGCCGGTGATCCGCACCCGCGAGCCGTCCACGGCCTCGGCGACCTGCCCGGCGATCTCGGCGACCGTGACGTTGTTGGCCTCGCTGCCGATGTTGAACGCCCGGTCGTGGACCGAATCCCGCGGCGCGACCAGCGCGGCCGCGAAGGCCCGCGCGATGTCGGCGGCGTGCACCAGCGGGCGCCAGGGCGTGCCGTCGGAGAGGACGAGGACCTCGCCGGACAGCAGGGCGTGGCCCACCAGGTTGTTCAGCACGATGTCGGCGCGCAGCCGGGGCGAGTAGCCGAAGGCGGTGGCGTTGCGCATGTAGACGGGACTGAAGTCGTCGTCGGACAGTTCGTGCAGGTCGTCCTCCACCCGCACCTTCGACTCCGCGTACGGGGTCACCGGGCGCAGCGGGGCGTCCTCGGCCACCAGGTCGTCGCCGCCGGCGGCGCCGTACACCGAGCACGTCGACGCGTACAGGAAGCGCCGCACCCCGGCCTCGCGGGCCAGCCGGGCGAGCCGCACCGAGGCGTGGTGGTTGATGTCGTAGGTGAGGTCCGGCGCCAGGGACCCCAGCGGGTCGTTGGACAGCGCGGCCAGGTGGATCACGGCGTCCACCCCGGCCACGTGCTCGGCCGTGACGTCCCGCAGGTCCACCCGGTGCCCCCGCGGGTCCGCGGGCACCGGGCCGAGGACGCAGTCGGCGAACAGGCCGGCGTCGAGGCCGACGACCTCGTGTCCGGCGGCCGTGAGGACGGGAGCCATCACGGTGCCCAGGTAGCCCTGGTGTCCGGTGAGCAGTACGCGCAAGGTTCATTCCCCCAGGTCGAGAGTGAGTTTGGTGACGGCGAAGGCCTCGGCGTAGCGCGCGTGGCATTCGATGCCGCGGATCCGGGCGAGGCCGAGGAAGGCCTCCCGGTCGTACCAGGGACGGTGCCGCTGCGAGGGGTAGTGCTCCTGCAGCAGCCGCACCTTCTGTTCGGCGGTCTCCGGCGACAGCGGCTGGTACGCCGTCGGGCGGCCGAGGTCGCCGTCCCACTTGACGATCTCGTAGCCGAGCACCAGGTGGTCGCGGAACGCGGTGGTCATCAGCTTCGCCAGGCCGCGGTGGTCCTGGTGGGCGTCCTCGGTGCGCGGGGCGAGCACGAGATCGGGCTCGGTCCGCCCGCGCAGCTCCTCGACGGCGGACTTGGCCTCCTCCCAGTGCGCCGGCAGCCGGCCGTCCGGCAGCTTGTGCACGGTCAGCCGCAGGTCGGCACCCGGACAGAAGGCGGCGAGCGCGGCCCGCTCCTCGTCCTCGCGCTCGCCGCCACCGCCGGAGAGGACGAGTGCGTCGACCCGCAGGCCCGGCCGGGCACCGCACAGCGTGAGCAGCGTGCCGCCCGCGCCGATGGCGATGTCGTCGCAGTGGGCGCCCACCGCGACGATCCGTTCCAGGGGCCGCCCGGCCCCGAGCCGGATCACGCGCGCGCCCCGGCGTTCGCCCCGGCGCCGTCCCGCTCCCACACGGCCCACGGACGGTCGCCCACGGCGTAGGCGGCGTCGAGCGCGGCCCGCTCCTTGACGGTGTCGGTCGGCTTCCAGAAGCCGCGGTGCCGGTGTGCCACGAGCCGGCCTTCCTTGGCCAGGCCGGCGCAGCCGTCGGCGACCAGGTCGCCGTTCTCCGGTATGTGGTCGAAGACCTCCTGGCGGAGCACGAAGTAGCCGCCGTTCTCCCACAGCGGCAGGTCGCTCACCGCGGTGATGCCCCCCACCAGGCCGTCCTCGCCCAGGTCCACGCAGTGGAACGAGGACTGCGGCGGCACGACCATCATCGACGCACCGGCGTCGCGCCGGGAGAACCGCTCGATCATCTCGTCCAGCGGGGCGTCGGTGAGCACGTCGGCGTAGTTGGCGAGGAACATCTCGTCGCCGTCCAGGTGGTGCCGCACCCGGCGCAACCGCTCCCCGATCGGCGACTCCATGCCGGTCTGCGCGAACGTGATGGTCCAGTCCGAGATGTCGGTGGACAGCAGCTCGGTCCTCCCGCCGCGGAGCACGAAGTCGTTGGACGCCGTCTCCTCGTAGTTGAGGAAGAAGTTCTTGATGTGGTCGGCCCCGTAGCCGAGGCACAGGACGAACTCCGTGTGCCCGAAGTGCGCGTAGTAGCGCATGACGTGCCAGATCAGCGGCCGCGGCCCGACCATCGCCATCGGCTTGGGCACGTCGTCGGAGGCTCCGCTGCGCATCCGCATCCCGTAACCGCCGCAGAACAGGACGACCTTCATGACGTCACCTCGACAATGCTCAGTTCCGGGATGGGGAAGACGAGCCGACCGCCCCACTCGTGCACGAAGGACAGCTGCTCGGTCAGCTCGGCCCGCAGGTTCCAGGGGAGGACGAGGACGTAGTCCGGCCTGTCTGCGGCGATCCGCTCGGGAGACAGGATCGGGATGCGCGTGCCGGGGGTGAACCTGCCGTGCTTGTAGGGGTTGCGGTCGACCGTGTACGCGAGGAGGTCGGGCCGGATCCCGCAGTGGTTGAGCAGGGTGTTGCCCTTGCCCGGGGCGCCGTAGCCGACGACCGTCTCGCCGCGCTCGGCCGCGTCGATGAGGAACCGCAGCAGGTCCCGGCGCACCTTGGCGACCCGCGCGGAGAACTCGGCGTACCCGGCCAGCTCCTGCAGCCCGGCGGCCTTCTCCCGGTCCAGGACCTCGGCCACCCGCTCCGACGGCTCGCCGGCCACCTCGGCCGGCCGGGCCCACAGCCGGATGGAGCCGCCGTGGGTGGGCAGCAACTCGACGTCCACCAGGGCGAGTCCGCCACTGGCCAGCGCCCGGATCGCGGACGCGACCGTGTAGTACTGGAAGTGCTCGTGGTAGATCGTGTCGTACTGGTTCTCCTCGATGAGGGTCAGCAGGTGCTGCACCTCGATGGAGACCCAGCCGTCGTCGGCGACCAGGGCGCGCAGCCCCTGGGTGAACCCGACCACGTCCGGGATGTGCGCGTACACGTTGTTCGCCACGACCAGGTCCGCCGGGCCGTGTTCGGCGCGGACGGCCGAGCCGGTGTCCGGGCTGAGGAACTCCGTGAGCGTGGGCACCCCGGCGTCCCGCGCGGCGGCGCCGACGTTCACCGACGGCTCGATGCCGAGGCAGCGGATCCCCCGCTCCACCACGTGCTTCAGCAGGTACCCGTCGTTGCTGGCGACCTCGACCACGAACGCGTCGGCGCCGAGACCCACGCGTTCCGCGGCGCCGGCGACGAACGCGCGCGCGTGCTCCACCCACGAGGTCGAGAACGACGAGAAGTACGCGTACTCCTGGAACGTCTCCTCCGGCGTGATCAGCGGAGGGATCTGCGCGAGCCAGCAGTCGGTGCAGACCCGCAGGTGCAGCGGGTACGCGGGCTCCGCCAGGTCCAGCTGGTCGGCGGCGAGAAAGCTCTCGCACGGTGGCGTCGCCCCCAGATCGACGACGCTCGCGAGCGCCGCCGAGCCGCAGAGTCGGCAACGTGTCATTTACTGCCCCCCATCGATTCCGACCGCACCGCGATCGCGGTGCGGTACTCCTCCACCAGGCGCTCCAGCCCGACGGCCGGGCTGAAGTGCCCCTCGTACCGCCGCCGGGCCGCTCGCCCCATCTCCTGGTTGCGGACCGGATCCGCCGCGACCCGGCGCAGGCAGGCCGCCAGCGAGGCGGCCTCGCCCGGCCGGTGCAGCAGCCCGGTCACCCCTTCCTCGACGAGCTCGACGAAGGCGCCGTGACCGGCGGCGACGGCCGGCACCCCGGCCGCCATCGCCTCCGCGACCACCAGGCCGAACGTCTCCAGGGACATCGAGGGAGCCACCACGGCGACCGACCGGGCGACGGCCCGCCGGCACTGCTCCGGGTCGTACAGGCCGACGTACCGCACGTCGTCCCGGCCCGCCGCCCAGGAGGTCACCTCGGGCGCCAGCGGCCCCGCGCCGGCGAGCACGAGCGGTACGCCCACGCCGCCGTCCGCCGCGAGCTCGTCCCACGCGGCCATGAGGAGCCGCACGCCCTTGGTGTCCGCGAGCCGGCCGAGGAAGAGGACGTGCTCACCCGCGCCCGTACGGACGGTGTCCGGGTCGGGCACGAAGTTGTGCTTCACCGCCAGCCGTTCGCCCGGCATGCCGGACCGCACCAGGACGTCGCGCTGGGCGGCGGAGATGCAGAAGAACCGATCCACACCGGACCACCACCGCCGCCGGTTCACCGACAGGCCGGCTGCCACCGGAACCGTGGCGAGCCGCGAGTTCCGGTAGCAGCCGTGCCGGACGGCGGGCAGCGGCAGGGCCGACCCGACGCACTCCGTGCACGGCCGGCCGTCCCGGTGCAGGGTGCCGGGCGGGCAGACCTGCGTGTAGTTGTGCAGGGTGGCGACGACGGGCACGCCGACGTCGGCGCAGGCGGCGAGCACCGCGGGGGAGAGCAGCGGGAAGACGTTGTGGACGTGCACCACGTCCGGCCGGTCGGCGCGGAGCCTGGCGGCGAGCTCCGTACGCACCGCCGGGTTCCACGGCACGAGGAGCGGCACCGCCACCTTGCCGAGCAGGGACCGGCCGGCGATGTCGTCGCTGCGCCGCTCGAACAGCTCGACCCGGTGGCCGGCCGCGCGCAGCAGCCCCACCTCCTCGTCCACCACCCTGTTCTCCCCGCTCGGCTGCGCCGAGGAGTAGCGGTTGTGCACCACAAGGACATGCATCGCTCAGGTCACCTCCTGGCCCATCGGGGGACACGTCGTGGGGAAACTTCGACCGCCGGCAGGGGCGCGGCCGGGGCCGCGGCGGGCGGCACCAGCAGCGAGGCGGCCAGGGTCAGATGCAGCAGGTACGCCGAGGCGTCGCCGAGGCCGACCTCGGTGTACGAG
The DNA here is from genome assembly GCF_056436715.1 of Streptomyces sp. NPDC043176. Lineage (NCBI taxonomy): Bacteria > Bacillati > Actinomycetota > Actinomycetes > Kitasatosporales > Streptomycetaceae > Streptomyces > Streptomyces sp. NPDC043176. Next base: position 102,645 of record NZ_JBWKCA010000022.1, on the reverse strand, counting down.
GAGAGCCCGCAGTAGCTGATGAGGAAGATCGCGCAGGCCCTCGACAGGGACGGCGGCCGCAGCAGCGCCACGGCGCCCAGCACGATGACGATCGCCGCCACGAGGGCGACGCCGACCAGCCCCTGCTCGTGGTAGACCGCCAGCCAGCTGTTGTCGATCGGCAGCCCGCCGAACGACTTGTCGCCCAGACCCGTGCCGAACACCGTCTCGCCGGTCGTCCGGGGCTCCGCGAGCAGGGCGTCCCACACCTTGGCCCGGCCGGTGAGGTTGGCGAAGTTCTCCTGGCTCTGCCCGCGCAGGAACCAGGCCTGCAGCGCGGAGCTGAACACCACCGCGGCCACCGTGGCGCACAGCACCGCCCAGGCGAAGAAGCGGCGGGCGGCGGCGCTGGTCAGCACGAGCGAGCCGATGGCCAGCACCAGACCGATGAGCAGGCCGAGCGTCGCCGTCCGGGTGTGGGTCAGAGCGAGCAGGGCGAGCGCCGGCACGATGATCACCGCCGCGCCCGCCCCGGTGGTCCGCCGGCCCAGGAGCAGCAGCACGGTGAGCCCGATGACGACCGCGCAGTACTGGCCGATCTGCGGCGGGGTGAGCGGCCACAGCGCGCCCACGAGCCGCCCGCCGTAGTACTCCGGCATCGCCGTGCCCGGCGCGGCGGCCAGGCCGGCCGCCACCAGGACGAGGACCGCGAAGTACAGCCGGATGTGATGGCGCACGAAGGTCAGGCCGCCGTCCCACCAGCGGCTGAGCAGCCACAGCGTGGCGACGAAGACGGCCAGCCGGGCGCAGCGGAACAGCGCGCCGAACCCGGACTCCAGGTGCACGCTGGCGATCACGCTCACCGCCACCAGCAGGGTGAGCAGGAACACGAACGCGCTGGCCCGGATGCGCAGCCGGAGGTTGACCAGGAGCGCCAGCGCGAACGCGGCGACCAGCGCGCCCATGGTGACCATCTGGATGAGGGAGCGGGGGATGGTGAAGACGGTCTTCGCCCCGGCGGAGCCGAGCGTGTTGAGGACGAGCAGCCCCCAGACCGTCCCGACGATCCTCGACGTGTGGTCGGCGGCCATCTCAACCACCCTCCCGCGCGCGGAAGGTGCTGCCCGCGTCCTGCCGGTACGGCGCGGCCTGCCACCGCCGGACGTCGAGTACCCGGCCCGGGTCGTGGGCGACGAACGTCCACGAGCCGACGTAGACGTTGTCGTGCCAGCGGTTGTCCTGCCCGTGCGTGACGGCCTCGGCCACCCGCCCGCCCAGGTACGGCGACCAGTCCGGCGAGGTGCCCTCGTTGGCCAGCACCGCCATCCGGTCACACCACGCCGTGCAGTCGACGACGGACTTGTCGAGGACGAAGCTGTTGTCGTGGATGTCCACCCGCCGCGTCCGCCACCGGCAGTCGGCGAGGAGCGGCGCGGCGGCGATCGCCGGCCGCGCGCAGCGGGCGGTGTCCTTCACCAGCGGCGTGCAATAGCCCGTGGAGGTGTTGGCCGGGCTGTTGCAGAACCGGTCGGCGTTCTCCCACAGGGTGATCCCGGACCAGTTGTCCTCCAGCAGGTTCCCGTGGATCTCGATCCTGTCCGTGCGGGCCCGGAGCCGCGGTTCGCCGCCGGACTCGGAGACGTACACCGTCGCGTACGGGAAGTCGTCGCCCTCGTCGGCGTACCGGCGGCCCTCGACCCAGTTGTTGCGCCGGATCGTGTTGCCCCGGACGACCGCGTTGTAACTGGTCTCGTAGATCAGCGCGGCTCCGTCGTTGGCCTCCAGGACGTTGCCCTCGATGCGGAAGTCGTTGTTGTTGTTGTCGGCCCAGAGCCCGGCCCCGCGGTTGTCGTGCACCCAGTTGCCGCGGATGTCGGCGCCGTCGACGGCCCAGAACTTGACGCCGCCGGTGCAGCCGCAGCCCGGCCGCCGCCGCTCCCAGTCGTCGGTGTTGTTGCCGGTGATCTCGTTGCCCTCGACCACCAGGCCCCGGATGGAGTCGCCGGTCTTGTAGGCGTTCATCCCGTACTGCCCGTTGCGGCGCAGGCAGCTGGCGCGGACCCGCTGGCGGGCCCCGGCCATCAGCCCGGCGCCGGAGTTGTCCTGGATCGTGGCGTGCTCGATCACCCACCCGTCGGCCATGTCGTGGTTCACCACGCCCTCGTCGTGCGGCGCGACGAAACCCCGCACGGTCAGGTGACGGATGGCGACGCCGACGGCGGTGCCGCCGAACGCGTACTGGTTGGTCCTCCGGCCGTCGAGCACGGCGCCGGGCGCGCCGAGGTAGCGGTTCCCCTCCTTCGGCACGACCTGGGCGTACTCGTCCGGTTCGAGCAGGTGCCTGCCCGGCCGCAGCCAGAACGTGGTGCCCGGGGGGCTGCTCTCGGTCTTCGCGGCCAGGTCGCCGACCACCGAGGGATCGACCGTCACCGCGCCCGCCGGCGCCTTCGCCGGCCCGGCCGCGGGCGCGTCGCACACCCGGGCCACGGACGTGGCCGGCGCGGCGGCCGGCTTCGGCCGCGCGGCCGGCGCGCCGTCGCAGCCGGCCGCCGCCAGCAGGGCCAGCGCCAGCGGTGCCGCCGGCAGCACCCGCCGCCACCTGATCCCCAAGCGTCCCCCCACTAGCCGTGGAACCTGAGCACGGTCGTGAACCCCTCGGCGCCGTCGCTGAAACCGGTGCCGACGAGGGTGGTGGCGGGCTCCTTGCGCCCGAAACCGGCCGAGTACCAGCCGAGCGGCGGGTCGCTCTCGCCGCGATGGGCCCGCCAGGACAGCCGCCCGGGCAGGTCGAGCGCCGCGGAGCGCTCCTCGCCGTCGCGGGTCCAGGTCAGCACCGCACGATCCCCCACCAGATCGGCGGCGATCGCCGGACCGAGGTGGAACGCCAGCTGCACCTCCCGGCGCGGGCCGCTCACCTCGTCGACCACCCTCAGCTCCCGGCTCCCGGCCGTCAGCTCCACCCGTCGGCGGTGCACCGAGGGCCGGTACCCGTCGTGCTCGGCGGACCAGCGGGCCGTCCCCCCGTCGGAGGAGCCGGACGCGTCCGCGACCAGGACGCGGGTGCGGGCGTGCCGGGTCCACAGGAACGGGCCCCCGGAGACGGACTGGTCGGTGCCGTCCAGGCGCAGCGTGTTGTGGCCGAGCGTCGACCGGAAGTACTGCCGCCACTCGGGCTGCCCGTGGTAGCAGAACGTCCCCGGGTCGGCGAGCACGTCGACCCCGTCGTGCCGGACCTCCACCGACAGCGCGTCCGCGTGCGCGTGCGCGGCGATGGACAGGAAGCCGTGCGGACCGGCGTCGCAGCGGCACCAGATCCCGTCCGGGCCGCGCAGGATGGTCATGCCCGCGTCGGCGAAGTGCGCCGGCCGGCTCGCCGGACGGGCCACGGAACGACCGGCCCCGTCCTTCGCGTACGGCCGGACGAACGCGGCGAGCAGCCCGGTGCGCACGTCGGTGCCGGTCACCGCGGGCCACCAGGAGAGCCGGCCGAACACGGCGTCCCCGGTGGCGAGCAGCGAACCCCAGCGGTCGGTGCCCGCGCCGTCCACGACCAGACCGTGCCCGTCGTCCGAGTCCCCCTGGCGCGGCGGCCGCAGCCGGTCGTCCACGACGGCCGCGAGCGCGTCCGTCATCCGCAGCAGCACCAGCCGGACCGACGCGGGGACCGGCACGCCCGCCGCGTCCGCCTCGGCCAGCGCGGCCAGGCCGAGTTCGAGGACGAGCCCGTGGTACTCACTGGCCAGTTCGCGGTTGAGGCCGGAACCGAACGTGTTGCTCCGCAGATGCCGCTCCAGGGAGCTCAGCGCGTCGTCCCGCCAGCGCGCCGAGCCGGGGAACCAGCCGAACGCGCAGGCCGCGGCGAACTGTCCGGCCGCCTCGGCGATGACGTGGTTGTTCGCCGACGACCCCCGGCTCGGGAACGCGGCCAGCCAGCGCTGGTGGTGCCAGATCTGACGGAGCGCCACCGGATTGTCCTCGAACAGCCCGGCCGCGCCCGGCCAGCCGTCGAGCAGCCGGCGGACCCAGACCCAGGACAGGAGCCGGATCCCCAGCTCGATGCCGCTCGTCCAGTGCACCCCGCGCAGCGGGGCGTTGGCCGCCCACCACGACCGCAGGTGCGCGTCCACGCGCTCGGCGTACCGCTCGTCCCCGGTGACCGCGTAGGCGGCGGCGAGCACGGTCAGGTACTGGTGCCGGGACAGCTCCCAGATCTGCTTGACGTCCCCGACCGCCTCCTCGTCGCGGTAGGGCACGTCGAAGGCGTAGCCCCACGGAGCCCGCCGCCCGGTCTTCGGGTCGTACCACCAGTCCGGGTCGGCCAGGTCGTCGCGGGCCACGCCGAAGAACTCGGCGTGGCCCGCCATCAGCCGGTCCGCCTCGGCGACGAGCCGCTTCGCCGCGTCCGGGGGCAACCCGGCGATCGTCCCCGCGGGCAGTACGGCGGTGAACCGGGCGCCGGTCACGCGCGGGCAGTCCGGCCGCGCCGACCGCCACCGCCGCCTGCGCACCGCGTCGCCCACCCGGCCGCCGACCTCCCGCGGCCCCATCCGGGACAGCCGCCGCAGGTACCAGCCCGGACTCCCCGACTTCACCGTCATCGCGCCCCCGCCAGCGTCACCGGCAGGCCGCTCGCCAGGCCCGTGCGCACCGCCAGCGTGGCGGCCGTGGTGGCGACGAGGGACTCCAGCGGCACCGGCATCGGGCCGCCGGTCCGCACGGCCTTGACGAACGCGGCCAGCTCGGCGTTCTGGCCCTTGTCCCGGGCCTTCGGCAGCCGGGAACTGACCCACCGCTCGGGGCCGTACACCGAGGCGCGGACGAAGTCGTCGAGCTTCAGCACCTTGCCGTCCGCGACGAGGTCCAGCGTCTCCTTCGGGAAGGCGGACGCGCCGGTGGTGACGTAGCTGATGGTGGCGGTGGACCCGTCCGGGTACCGCAGCACGACCTGCAGGTCCTCGTTGCCGGGGGTGGTGAGCGCGTACACCGAGACCGGGTCGGCGCCGAGCAGCCAGCTCGCCGTGTCGATGAAGTGCCCGCCCTCGCCGGCGAACCGGGAGCCCTCGCTGTCCTGGCGGAGGTACCAGCTGCCGTGGTCGAGGCGGCCCGCGTTGACCAGGTAGCGCAGGCTCGCCGGACCGGTCCGGGCGCCGAACCGCCGCCTGGCCTCCTGCAGGAGCGGGGAGAACCGGCGGTTGAAGCCCACCTGCAACCGGTCGTTGCCGGACTTCTCCACCGCCGCGAGCACACCCGCCAGCTCGTCCTCGGTGAGTGCCAGCGGCTTCTCCACGAACACCGCCTTGCCGGCGAGGAGCGCCCGCCGGGTCAGCTCGGCGTGGGAGCTGTGCCGGGTGACCACGAACACCGCGTCGACGGACGGGTCGTCCAGGACGGCGTCGAGATCGGTGGTCGCCTGCGCGAAACCGAACTTGCGCCGCGCGTTCGCCGCGGACAGCGCCGTCGTGGTGACGACCGTGGACAGCTCGACGCCCTCGCGCCGCGCCAGGTGCGGCAGCAGCATCGACGTCGCGTAGTTGCCCGCGCCGACGAACGCCAGCCGCACGGGCGTCCCGGCGGCCCGGACCGGACGCCGCCCGGCCTCCACCGAGGGCACGGCCACCACCGGCGCCGCCACCTCGGCCTTCGCCCCGTCCGTCTCACCGGGGTACCGGAACAGCACGGCCACGGCCTTCAACGAGCCGTCCTTCAGCGACTGGTACGTCTCGACGGCGTCCTCGAAGTCGGCGACGTGGGACACCAGCGGCTCCACGTCGACGCTGCCGCGGGCCAGGAGGTCGAGGAAGCACGCCAGGTTGCGGCGCTCGGTCCAGCGGACGTAACCGATGGGGTAGTCCCGCCCCGCGAGTTCGTACTCCGGGTCGTAGCGCCCGGGACCGTACGAGCGGGAGAACCGGACGTCGAGCTCCTTCTCGTAGTACGCGTTCCACGGCAGGTCCAGGCGGCACTTGCCGATGTCGACGACCCGGCCGCGGTCCCGGCTCAGCTTGGCGGCCAGCTCGACCGGCTGGTTGCTCGCGCCGCCCGCCGCCAGGTACACCTGGTCCACGCCGTGCCCGCCGGTGAGTTCGGCGACCGAGGCCTCCACGGCCGCGGAGGAGGGATCGCCGCACACGTCCGCGCCCAGCCGCTCCGCGAGCTCGCAGCGCCCCGGATCGGGGTCGACGCCGACGACACGGACGCCCGAGGCGACCAGGAGCTGCACCACCAGCTGCCCGATCAGCCCGAGGCCGATCACCAGCGCCACCTCGCCGAGCTGCGGCTCGCCCTGGCGGACGCCCTGCAACGCGATCGAGCCGACCGTGCCGAAGGCCGCGTGCCGCGGCGCGACACCGTCCGGCACCGGGGTGTAGAGGTTCTTCGGCACCCAGTTCAGCTCGGCGTGCAACGCGTGCTCGTTGCCGGCGCAGGCCACGACGTCGCCGACCTTCACGTCGTCGATCCCCGCGCCGACCTGCTCGACGACCCCGCAGAGCGAGTAGCCGAGCGGCGTGTACGAGTCCAGCTTGCCCATCACCTTGCGGTACGTCGCGGGCGCCCCGTTGGTCGCGACGCTCTGCACGACCTTGGCCACCTGGTCCGGCCGGGAACGGGCCTTGCCCAGCATCGACATGCCGGCCTCGGACACCTTCATGAGCTCGGTGCCGGTGGAGATCAGCGAGTAGGCGGTCCGCACCAGCACACCGCCCGGCTTGCACCCCGGCACCGGCACGTCGAGCACCGTCAGCTCGCCGCTCTTGTAGTTCTGCACGACCTGTTTCACCGATGTCCTCTTGTCTCTACGCCGTCGAGGGGGAGTCCTGGCCGGACCCGGCGGTCGCGCCGCGGTACCAGTACTCGAGGGTCAGCACATGCCACAGATGCTTGGAGTAGTCCCGGTGTCCGGCGGCGTCCTCGGCGACCATGCGCGCCAGCGCGTCGCGGCGCAGCAGCCCGGAGCCGACCAGCACGCCGTCGTGCACCACCTCCCGCACCAGCGGCGCCAGGTCCCGGCTCATCCAGGCCCGCAGCGGGGCGCTGAACAGGCCCTTGGGCCGGTACACGATCTCCCGGGGCAGGACCGAGGCGGCCGCCTCCTTGAGGACGGCCTTGCCCTGCCGGCCGACGATCTTGCGGTCGCCGGGCACGACGAACGCCGCCTTCACCACCTCGACGTCCACGTACGGCACCCGCACCTCGGTCGACGCGGCCATGCTCGCCCGGTCCGTGTACGCGAGGTTCAGGCCCGGCAGGAACATCCGGGCGTCACCCAGGCACATGCGGTTGACGAAGTCGTCGAGCTCGTTGTCCCGGTAGACGTCCGCGTGCTCGGTCAGCACGTCGTCGACCGTGCCGGCCAGGTCCGGATCGACCAGGGCCAGCAGCTCCTCCCGGTCGTACATGGTGTAGCTGCGCCGGAACGCGGTCTCCTCCGGCAGGTCCGCGAAGGAGAGGAACCGCTTCGCGAACCGCACCGACCGGTACCCGCGGCGGGCCGAGGCGACCGGCAGCCGGTCCACGGCCCGGGACAGCCCCCGCCGCACCGGCCGCGGCACGCGCTGGTAGCGCAGCGCCAGCAGGTTCGCCAGGTGCTTGCGGTAGCCGGCGAACAGCTCGTCGGCGCCCATCCCCGAGAGCATCACCTTGACCCCGGCCTCCCGGGCCGCCGAGCAGATCAGGAACGTGTTGATCGCGGCGGGGTCGCCGATCGGCTCGTCCAGGTGGTACGTCATCCGCGGCAGCAGGTCGAGCACGTCCGGGGCGATCTCGATCTCGTGCAGGTCCACGCCGAACCGCTCGGCCACCTGCCGGGCGTAGCGCAGGTCGTCCGGCATCGCCTCGAAGCGGGCGTCCTCGGCCCGGAACCCGATCGTGTAGGCCGAGATCCCCGGCCGGTCGCGGGCCGCCAGCGCGGTCAGATAGCTGGAGTCCAGACCGCCCGAGAGGAACGTCGCCACGGGCACGTCGGCGAGCAGGTGACGCCGGGTCGACTCCGCGACGACGGCGGCCAGGTCCGGCAGCTCACCGCTCCGGGCCCGCTCCTGCCCCTCGGCGGCCACGTCCTTCAGGTTCCAGAACCGGCCGCGGTCCACCCGGCCGTCGGGCCGGCAGCGGAGCCAGCTCCCCGGCGGCAGCTTCTCCGCCTCGCGGAACGCGCACCGCGAGTCCGGCACCCAGTAGTAGAGGAGCGAGGCCACCAGCGCCGCGTGGTCCACCTCCAGCTTCCCGCCGGTCACGGCGGCGAGCGCCTTGAGCTCGGAGGCGAACACCAGCCCCCCGCCCCGCCGGAGCAGGAACAGCGGCTTGATGCCCAGCTGGTCACGCGCGAGCACCAGCTCGCCGGTCCGCTCGTCGAAGATCCCGAACGCGAACATGCCGCGCAGCCGGGGCAGGCAGTCCGTGCCCCAGCGCCGCCAGGCCTCGAGTACCACCTCGGTGTCGGAGGTGCCGCGGAACCGCACCCCGGCGGCCGCCAGTTCGGCGCGCAGCTCCGGCGCGTTGTACAGCTCGCCGTTGTACGTCAGGACGAGGCCGCCCGAGACCATCGGCTGGGCGCCCGTCTCGGACAGGTCGACGATGGACAGCCGCCGGTGCCCCAGCTGCACCTCGCCGTCACCGACGGGATGGCCGTACCGGCCCGCCGCGTCCGGACCGCGGTGGGCGAGGGTGTCGGTGAGCCGGTCGGCCACGACCTTCCCGTCCGGCCATCGGTACGTGCCTGCGATGCCACACATGTCTTACCGACCCTCCTGGTCGCTGTCCGATCCCCGTGCCGCCCACATCGGCAGCCGTTCCGCCCGCCGCCGCTCCGTCCCGTTCCGCCGGGGCGGCCTCCCGTCCCGGTCGCCCGGCGCGGCCGGTGCCCCGTCCCACAGCGTGCCGTCGGTCCGGTCACCCGGATCGGGGTCGACCAGCACCACACCGAGCACCGGGATGTGCTGGTCCGCGAGCTGCCGCGCCACCGTGTGCAGCCACGCGGCACTGCCGTGTCCGGCACGCACGACGAGCACGGTCCGCGTGCCGAGGTACCGGAGGTCCGTCCACGCCGCACCGGGCGCCACCGAGCCGACGCCGAGCAGGCGCTCCTGACGCGACACGGTCGCGGCCCGCTCGCCGCCGACAACGGCCGGGTCTCCCGGCGCCGGGCGGCGGTCCGCGAGCCGCCGGCCCGGCAGACCGTCGACGACGGTCAGCGGCCCGTCCGCCGCCAGCACCCGGGCGAGGTCCAGAGCGAGCTCGCCCGCACCGCGCTCGCAGCCCAGTTCGAGCAGCGACACCGGTTCCGCCGAGGCGCGTACGGTACGGGCCAGCGACGCGGCGAGCCGCATCCGTGCCGCCCGGGCACGTCGGCGACGCCACGGCCCGGCCGACCGGTGCGGCAGCTCCGCGACGACCGAGGCGCCGAGGTTCGCCGCGATGTCCCGGCGCAGCACGGGACGGTCCGCCACCACCGTGCCGACCGCGGCCACCGCCAGCCCGAGGACCAGCCCGAGGACCAGCCCGAGCCCCGCCTGGGTGGCGGCGGTCCTGGCCAGGGAGGGCCGCACCGGGCGCGGGGCGTCCACGATCTGCGTACCGGCGATGAGCCGGGGCGTCCCGATCCGTGCCTCCGCGGCCCGCTGGTCGAAGTCCGCGATGCGCGAGGTCAGTTCGGCCCGGCGGGCGAACAGCGACTCCAGGTCCGCCGACACCTTCGGCCCGTCCTGCGCCGACGCGCCCCCGATCGTCGTGTTGACCTGGGCGAGTTCCTCCCGCATCCGGTCGCGCTGGTCGAGCAGGGCCTTGGCCTCGGCGTCCGCGGCCTCCCGTATCCGCCGCACGTGGTCCGCGACGAACGCGTCGGCCAGCGCCCCGGCGCGCGCCACCGCCTCCGCGTCGCTCTCACCCGACACGTCGATCTGCAGCAGGTTGTTCGTCAGGCCGGTCCCCGCGTAGTCCTTCATGAAGTCCTCCGGCTTCACCGGGGACTTGAGGGCCCGCAGGGCCTGGTCGGCGATCCGCGTCGTCTGCAGCAGCGCCACATCGGTGCGGATCAGCGTCCCGGGGTCGTTCGGCTGGTCCTCCTGATGCGCGACCAGCACCTTGGTCACCGCCGTGGGCGGCGGCGGCAGCAGGACCGCGAGCGCCGCGCCGGCGAGCAGCCCGAGGAGCGCCAGGGAACCCCAGAGGCGCCGCCGCCTGCGCACCGCGACCACCAGCGCCTGCAGGTCGAGGAGCGGAGCGGCGGCGGACGGCTCCGGTGTCGTACGTGTCGTCACTCCGTGCCTCCCGCTCCGCCGCCCGCAGCGGCGAACTCCGCCGCCGCGGCGGGCCGGTGGGGCTCCGCCGACCGCGCGGCGCGCTCCGAGACCGTGCCGGCGAGGACGACGCCGACGACCTCGTGCCCGGCGTCCGCGCACGCCTCGGCGATGCCGGAGAGCTCCGCCGAGGTCCAGCTGCCCGCGCTGAGCACGACCAGCGCACCGGACTCGTCGCCGTGGTCCGGCACCAGCGGCTGGGACATCGACACCTCCACCACCCGCAGCGCGGCAGCGCCGCCGGCCGGATCGCCCTTGGTCTCGGAGACGAGCTGCCCGGCGGCCCGGAGCGCGATCCGGTCGCCGTCCGGGACGACCACCAGCAGCCGCCGGCCGGCCGGCAGCCGGTCCCGGAGGCGGGCGTACAGCCGCCGGTAGCGGATCCGCCGGCTGGCCTCGTCGCCGGCCGTACGCGGCGCCGGCATGTCCCACCGGGTGTCGACGCCGAGCAGCCTGCGCAGCCACGACCGCGGGCCACGGCCCTCCGCCCGGTGCGCGTGCCGCTCACCGGGCACGTCGACGGTGCCGAGGAGCACCGAGCCCAGTGCCGCGGCGATCTCGGCCTCGCCCCGCAGCCGGCGGCTCATCCGCGCCGCGGTGAGGTGGCCGACGACCGTCAGCAGGAACGACAGCACCGCCCCGCCGGCGACGAGCTGCGTCCTCGTCGGCGGCGCCTCGCCGGCCGGCCGGGCCGCCGGGCCCATGACCACCATGTTGGCCTTGTGGGACCTGCCGGACGCCGGGTCGACCTGGTCCAGCTTGTCGATGGCCTCCCGCAGCGCGGTGCGCAGCTTCTCCAGCTCGGTGCGGGTCTGCACGCTCTCCACGGTCCGCCCCGGATCGGCCGCGTCGGCCAGCTCGGTGATGCGGCGGTTGGTCTGCACGACCGACTGCCGCAGCGTCTCGAGCCGCGCCGCCGCCTCGGGGTCGGTGTCGTCGCCCACGATCCGGGTGGCGAAGCCGACGAACTGCACGGCCACCTGGTCGGCGAGCCGCTGCGCGCGCTCCGGGGTCTCGGCGGTGCCGGAGATCTTGATGATGTTCCCGTCGGCGACCTTGGCACTCACCCGTTCCCGCAGCTCGCGGCCGTCGACACCGGCCCAGCCGAGGGTGGTGGCGGCACGGTCGACCACCACCGAACTGGTCGCGATCTCCGCCTGCGTCAGCAGCTCGCGCTCCTCCCACGCGCCCGGCAGCAGCACCGATGCCGACGTCGTGTAGCGCGGGGGAAGCAGCTGCGAGGTGCCGTAGCCGACGAGCGCGCCCACCAGGACGAGGAGGGTGAGGAGCCGTCGGCGCCGACGGATGATCCGCCCGATCGTGACCAGGCGTATGGTGTCATCGCTCAACGACGAGGCCTCGTCCCTGCCTCGTCCGGGTCGGCCGCCGCGGCGCGGTCACGGCAGGCGGCGGCGTAGGCGGCGAGCAGTGACCGCTGGGAGTTCCGCCAGGAGAGCGGCCCGCTGATCCGCTCCCGGCCGATCTCGCCCATCCGGGCCCGCTGCTCCGGATCGTCGAGGAGCAGTGCGATGAGCTTGGCGAACTCGGCCTCGTCGTTGGCGGGCGCGTACACGGCGGCGTCGCCGGCGGAGACCCGCGCCTCCCGGAGGTCGAACGACACGATGGGCCGGCCCATCACCATGTACTCGAGGACCTTGTTCATCGTCGACACGTCGTTGAGCGGGTTGTGCGGGTCGGGGGAGAGGCACACGTCCGCCGTGGACAGGTAGCGCACCAGATCGGCGTCCGGAACGCGCCCGGTGAACTGCACCTGGTCCGAGAGGCCGAGCCGCCGGGACAGCTCCACCATCGCGTCGAAGGTGTCGCCGCCGCCGACGAACACCGCGTGCCAGTCGCTCCGTCCGACCTCGTCGCGCAGCTTCGCCAGCGCCCGCAGCGCGTAGTCGACGCCGTCCTGCGGGCCCATGACACCGAGGTAGCACAGCAGATGGGGCTTGCCGCGCTTCAACTCCGGCTCGGGAGGCACCGGGTGGAACCGCTCGATGTCGGGCGCGCTGCGCACCACGAACACGTCCTCGGGCCGTCGGCCGCCCCGGCGCACCGCGACGTCCCGGTAGCTCTCGTTCGTGGCGAGCACGACGTCCGCGGCCCGGTAGGTCCGCCGCTCCAGCGCGCACACGGCGCGGTAGAGCAGGTCCTCGCCGCGGTCGAACCGGGAGAGGTACAGCTCGGGCACCAGGTCGTGCTGGTCGAAGACGAACCGCGCCCCCTGCCGCTTCATCCGGAGCGCCGGCAGGAACAGCAGGTCCGGCGGGTTGCAGGCGTGCACCACGTCGACCGGGCCGACCTTCCGGGCCAGCCGGAGGGTGTGCCACAACGCCGAGCCGTACTCCCGCAGATAGCCGGCCGGACCTCCGGTGGCCGCGCGCAACGGGTAGCGGTGGATCCGCACCCCGTCGATCTCGACCTCCGACTCCGTGTCCCGCTTGCTGCCCTTCGGACAGATGACGTGGACCTCCCAGCCCGCGTCGCGCAGCGTCGTGCATTCCTGCCACACCCGCCGGTCGAACGGCACCGACAGGTTCTCCACCAGGATCAGCGCGCGCCGGCCGGGCCGGTCACCACTGGTCTCTTCACCAAGCAAGGCCCACGTACCCAGGTTCGGCCCGGCGCGCGTCCGCGTCGGGGAGATGGATGAGATCGATGATCACCGGGCCGTCCCCGTGGGGCAGCGCCGACAGCACGGCCGGATCCCTGGTCCCCACCAGGCACACCTCGGCGTGCTCGAGCACGTCGTCGACGGAGTCGGCGAGCAGCTGCGCGAGGTGCGGCAGCCGCGTCTCGATGTACTCGCGGTTCGCGCCGATCAGCCGGGACAGGCTCACGTTGGCGTCGTGGATCCGCAGGTCGTACCCCTTGCCGAACAGCCTCTCCGCCAGCTCGACGAGCGGACTCTCGCGGAGGTCGTCGGTGCCGGGTTTGAAGGACAGCCCGAACAGGCCCACCCGGCGCTTGCCGGTGCGCTCGACCAGCTCCACCGCGCGCTGGAGGTGGTCGGCGTTGGAGGCCAGCACGTGGGCGAGGATCGGCACCGAGACGTCGGCCCGCTGTGCCGCGTGCACCAGGCTGCGCAGGTCCTTGGGCAGGCAGGAGCCGCCGAAGGCGAAGCCGGGCCGCAGATAGGCGGGGCTGATGTTCAGCTTGCGGTCGGCCAGGAAGACGTCCATCACCTGGTGCGAGTCCACGCCGAGCGCCTGGCAGACGGCGCCCAGCTCGTTCGCGAAGCCGATCTTGAGACCGTGGAACGCGTTGTCCGCGTACTTGATCGCCTCGGCCGTCGGGACCGGTACCCGGAACACCTCGCCGGGCAGGCCCTCGTACAACGAGGCCACCACGTCGCCGCTGCCCGCGTCGAGCTCGCCGATGACCGTCTTGGGCGGGTCGAAGAAGTCCCGCACGCTCGTGCCCTCGCGCAGGAACTCCGGGTTGACCGCCACCCCGACGTCCACCCCGGCCGTGCCGCCGACGAACTTCTCCAGGATCGGCACCAGCAGGTTCAGGCAGGTGCCCGGGAGCATGGTGCTGCGGAACACGACGGTGTGCCGCCCGCCGCGCTCGGCCAGTGCGGAGCCGATCTCCTCGGTCACCCGCTCCAGGTACGTGGTGCACAGGCTGCCGTTGGGCTCCGACGGCGTGCCCACGCAGATCAGCGACACCTCGCTGTCCATGATCGCCTCACGGACGTCGTCGGTGGCGCGTAAGGCCCCGCTCCGCACGACCTCGGCGACGAGCTCGCCGATCCCCTCCTCGACCACCGGGGCCTTGCCGTCGTTGACCAGGTCGACCTTCACCCGGTTGACGTCCACCCCGATGACCTCGTGGCCCATGCTGGCCAGGCACGCGGCCGACACGCAGCCCACGTAGCCGAGCCCGAAAACGCTGACCTTCATGCCCCGTTCCTCCCCCCGGGCAGGCCCTCACGGCCTGCCGTCCACGAGCCGGCCCCACCACGAACTCCGCGCATCAGTAGGCCCCCTGCCCGTACAGCACGGCGCGGAGCGTCTTCCACAGGATCACCGTGTCCAACGCGAGCGACCAGTCCTCCACGTACCGCAGGTCGAGCCGGACGGCCTCCTCCCACGGCAGGTCGCTGCGTCCGCTGATCTGCCACAGGCCGGTGAGGCCGGGCTTGACGAGCAGCCGCCGCCGGATGTCCGGGCCGTAGGCGGCGCACTCCTCCGGTAACGGAGGCCGGGGGCCCACGAGCGACATCGATCCGGTCAGGACGTTGAAGAGCTGCGGGAGCTCGTCGATCGAGTACCGGCGCAGCACCGCACCCACCCGGGTCACCCGCGGGTCCCGGCGGAGCTTGAACAGCAGGCCCGCGCCCTCGTTGCGGTCGGCCAGCTCGGCCCGCGCGCGGTCGGCCCCGGCGACCATGGTGCGGAACTTGAGGATGGTGAACTCGCGGCCGTCCTTGCCGACCCGGCGCTGGCGGTAGACCGCCCCGCCCCGGCTCTCGGCCATCACGAGCAGCGCGACGACGACCATCAGCGGCGCGAACAGCAGCAGCAGGACCGCCGCGCCCAGCCGGTCGACGACCCCCTTGACCGCCCGGCGGCCTCCGGTGAAGGCCGGCATGCTGACCCGCAGCAGCGGGATCCCGAGCACCGCGTCGACGTGCAGCCGCGGGCCGGCCACCTCCATCAGCACCGGGGCCACGACCATCTCGGCGTCGCTGCCCTCCAGGTTCCAGGCCAGCCGCTGCAGCCGGTGGGGCGACCAGTGCGGGTCCGGCGTGATCGCGACGACGCGGTAGCCGTCGCGGCGGATGTGGTTGGCGACGTCCGTCAGACGGCCGACGACCGGCACTCCGTCCAGCTGGTCGCCGTCGGGCCCGAGGCCTTCCTCCGTGCACACCGCGTCCACCCGCCACCCGAGGTGCGGGAACTTCCGCGTCCGGCTGATCAGGTCGCGCACGGTGGCCGGGCTCCCGGCGGCGAGCACCGGCCGCAGGCAGCGTCCCTCTTTGCGCTGCTTGTGCAGCCAGAGGCGCAGCAGGTAGCGCGTCGTCATGGTGACGATCGCGATCGCCGGGATGGCGACGAAGATCCAGAGTTTGATGTTGCGCGAGGTCAGGGCTATGCCGCCGAGGGCCAGCACCACGGTGGCCATGAAGAGGGAGCGTCCCAGCCTGCGGAACTCCTCGGCGCCCTGGCCGAGTACGGCCGGTGCCCACGCCCGGCTCACCGCCAGCATCGCCAGCACCAGCAGCTGGGTGCCGAACGCGAGTATGCCCCACTTCTCGTGCCAGTTGGCCGCGTCCCGCGCCCCGAAGAACTCGCCGATCGCCGCCACGACGAACGCGGTGGCCACGGTGTCGCTGACGATGACCGTACGGCGGTAGCGCTGCTCCCAGTCGCTCGCGCCCCGGCTGATCTCCCCGTCCGCCAGACGCCCGCGCGCCGACGGAAGCGGGCTGACTACTCCCCCTTGCCGCACAGAACCCCCCAGGTCCCCAGTGGTTCGACGTGTTCGCCCCACACGGCTCCCCGCCCGGAAGGCCCCCGCCTCCCGCGTACGGAAAAACCGTCTATCGCAGACTCGATGGAACAATTCGCCCGAACGACGGCAGAGTTGCCCGCCCTGCCGGACTCTCGAAAGTGCACGGGCCCGTCGAATTCCCCGGGCGCTCCCCACGCCCGAGGCCCCCTCGCGGGCTCAGGAATCGATCACCCCTACGTCTGGCGCAGGGGGTGCGACTGCCGGTTCTCCGTAGTGCCGGACGTAAAGATCATTTTGGTCGCCTCGTGTCCGATCAGCTGAAGCATGGTCAATCTAGAGCATGGAAAGGAGGTTGGAGAGGGGGTGTGTGTAATTTGTGCGTAAGGTTTGAGACTTGATCCCCAGGCCTGTCGTGGCCTGGTTGAAGTGCCAAGTAACTGGTATGGAAACAGGGCTTGTTGGCGATCACTGAAGATCGCGTTCCGCATTCCTCGCGCAGTCGATGACAGCGCTTGCAGGCCGCCGTTGCGGGCCCGAGGGGCACTCCGGCGTCGCGATGCGCGGATCGCCGCCCCCCGCGCGCGTCCCTTTCGGCGGCCGCGCGGGCCCGACCGGAAACCGACGCCATCGGCACGCGGTCGAGGGTCGCACGACCGGCCGATGTGACCAGCGTCACGTCGCCCGCCCGTGATGTCCGCGGGGGCGGATCCGCTGGATCATCCGGCGAATCCCGCCGCTCCGACGGGGAAGGGTGGTCAGCGATGGACCGCGAGTGCGTGGCGTTGTGCGCGGCCGACATGGGCCGGCACGCGTCCGAGTTCGTCGACGGGGTGGCCGCGCGGGGAAGGCTGCCGCTCGACTACTCGGCGGGGAGCCTGCGGCTGGTGGACCGCCTGATCGACGGCCTGCGCAGGGGCGGGGCGGGCCGCGAGCAGGTCGCCGGGCCGCTGACGGGACTCGGGGCGTACGTCGGAGAGGTCCTGGTGCGGGAGGTCGGGGCGGTCTGGGTGGACCTGCCGCCGGGCCACATGCTGCGGTCCGTCTTCGCCCACCCCGTCGGGGTGAGGACCCCGGACGGCCGGGTGTGGAACCCCCTCGGCCGTACCGTGAACCGCTTCGAGATAGGCCCCGGCGAGTCGCTCCAGACGTACTTCCTCACCCTGCACGGGTGGCGGTCGCCCCGCAGTCGCCGCGGCCCGGTCCGCAGACCCGGGAAAGCTCCTGGGCAGCGCTGACGGTTCGACAGGGTGTTCGCACAGGTCTGTTGATCGTCTGACAGGATGTACGCCCTACGGCTCCACGGCGAGGCCCGGAGTCCGCATGCGTACGGTTCGTGAAGAGGGTCGGGTGGGCGAGGGAACGGAGAGCGCGCCCACCGCGGCACACGGCGGGGATCGCGACGCGGAGCCCGGTGCGACCCGCGGCGCGGCTCGCGACGCGGAGCTCGGCGCGGCCGTCGAACGGGCCCGGCTCGGCGACGAGGACGCCTTCGCGCGGGCCTACCGGATCGTCCACCCCGGGCTCCTCGGGTACCTGCGGGGCATCGTCGGCGAGGACGCCGAGGACGTCGCCTCCGAGGCCTGGCTGGAGATAGCCCGGGACCTCGGCAGGTTCCGCGGCGACGGCGCGGGCTTCCGCGGCTGGACCGCGACCATCGCCCGCCACCGGGCCCTCGACCACCTCCGGCGCGTACGGTCGCGGCCCCGCCCCACCGGGATCGAGCAGGACGTCCTCGACCTCCCCGCCCCGGACGACGCGGCGGGCGAGGCCCTCGACGCCCTGTCGACGCGGCACGCGCTGGCCCTCGTCGCCGGACTGCCCCGCGACCAGGCCGAGGCCGTACTCCTGCGGGTCGTCGTCGGCCTCGACGGACCGACCGCCGCCCGGGTCCTCGGAAAACGTCCCGGTGCGGTACGGTCCGCCGCACACAGGGGATTGAGGCGTCTGGCGAAACAACTCAAAGGGAGAGGGAGGTGACGGATGTCCGACGACCAGGCGTACGACGCGCTGCAGCGGTCCCTGCGGGCCGCGCCCAGCGGCCCCGCCACCCCCACCGGTGACCCCGCCCGCCCCGCCCCCTCCGCCCCTGCCTCTGGCGGACGCGGCGCGCGGAGCGGCGCCCCGGCGACCGGCGGCGCCGCGAACCCGACCGGAGGCGACGTGCCGGGCGGCACCTCGGCCCCGAGCGGCACCTCGGCCCCGAGCGGCGCTCCGGCCCCCAGCGGCTCCGCGGCGCCGACGGGAGACGACGTGCCGGGCGGCGCCTCGGCGACGAGTGACACCCCGGCCCCGAGCGGCTCCGTGGCGCCGACGGGAGACGGCGTGTCGAGCTGCGCCCCGGCGACCGGCGGCGCCGCGAACCAGATCGGAGACGGCGTGTCGAGCCGCGCCCCGAAGCCCGGCGGCGCCGGGGCCCCGACCGGGGACGACGTGCCGGGCCGCGCCCCGGCCCCCAGTGGTGTCCCGCCCGCGAGCGGTGTCCCGGCCCCCAGCGAGGACCCGATGGCGCGGGCCGCGGCGGCCGAGGCGGACGCCCTGGCCGCGTTCCGGGCCGCCCGCGACGCGGGCCTGCATGCCTCCCGGGAGACGCGCCGCCGCGACGACTGGACCCCGGCCGCTGGCCGGCGGCGTTCGAGGCGGCCCCTCAAGACGGCCGTGGCCGCGCTGTTCGCCAGCGCCACGCTGGGGGGCGTGGCGGTCGCCGGCGGCGGCCTCGGCGACCTGCCCGGCAGCCACGCCCCGAGTTCCGAACCGCGTCCCGCCGGCGTCCTGCCCGTCCCGACGCGTGTTCCCGGCAAAACCGGATCGACGCCGCCCCGGCCGCCGGAGACCAGCACCCCCATCTACCCGGAGGGTCACCACGGGCCGCTCGCCGACGGCTACCGCGAGGCCCTCTGCCACGCCTTCGAGAAGGACGGCAAGCAGGGTCCGGGCCAGGGCCAGGGGCAGGGGCAGGGGCAGGGTCCAGGGAAGGGCAAGGGCAAGGGCGGCGGCGAGACCCCGCCGTCGGCCGCCTGGCAGCGGCTGGTGGACGCGGCCGGCGGCGAGGACCGTGTGACCGCCTACTGCGGCCACGATCAGCGGCTCGGCCAGAGCCCTTCCGCCGGCACCCGGCCGAAGGACGTCACCGGTCGGGGCGGTTCGCCGGCCGACCCGGGCAACTCCCCGAACGGGCGGGCGGCGACCGGTCCCGGGGGCCCCGCGGCCCGTACGGCGCCGCCCGCCCCGCGCAACGGGTGAGCCGCGTTGGCCCCGCGCAACGGGTGAGCCGCGTTGGCCACGCGCCACGGGCGAGCCGCGTCGGCCACGCGCAACGGGTGAGTCCGCGCCGGCCGCGCGCGCCGCTTCGGTGGGGGACCCCGCAACGGCCCCCGTTCACACCCCCATGAGCAGCAGTGAGGCCCACAGGGCGACGGTCGAGGCGAGCAGGGCGGCGGGGACGGTCAGGAGGCCGAGGCGGGTGAACTCGCCGAGGGACACGGGGTGTCCGTGATCGTGGGCGACGCGGCGCCAGAGGAGGGTGGCGAGGGAACCGGCATAGGTGAGGTTGGGGCCGATGTTCACGCCGAGCAGCACCGCGAGCACCGGGCCAGGACCGGAGGCCGCCGCCAGGGGGACCAGGGCCAGGGTGGCGGGCAGGTTGTTGATCAGGTTGGCGAGGAACGCGGCGAGCACGGCCGTGCCGAGCAGGGCGGGCAGCGAGGTGCCGTCGGGCAGGACGTGGGCGAGAGCCGAGCCGAGGCCGTTGTCGACGACCGCCCGGACGACGACGCCGAGCCCCAGGACGAACGCGAGGAACGGCAGCGACGCCGAGCGGACGAGCGCGCGAGCGGTCGTACGGCGGTGGGCCAGGGCGTGTACGGCCAGGACGGCGGCTCCCGCGGCCGCCGCCCACGCGGGGTCCAGGCCGGTGGCCGACGCCGCGCCGAATCCGGCGAGCGTCCCTGCCACGGTGCACAGCGCGAAGAGGGGGAACGGGGCGGGCGCCGAAGGGCCGGCCGGAGCGGTGGGCGCGGCGAGGTCGCGGGCGAAGAAGCGCCGGAAGACGACGTACTCGACCGCGATGGCCGCGAGCCAGGGGAGCAGCATCAGCAGCGCGAACCGGGTGAAGCCGACACCGGCGGCCGTGAAGGCGAGCAGGTTGGTCAGGTTCGAGACCGGCAGCAGCAGCGAGGCCGTGTTGGACAGGTGCGCGCTCGCGTACACATGAGGCCCGGGGCGGGCTCCCATCCGGGCGGTGGTCGCGAAGACCACCGGGGTCAGCAGGACGACGGTCGCGTCCAGGCTCAGCACGGCGGTGATCAGCGAGGCGAGTGCGAAGACGGCCCCGAGCAGCCGCCGGGGACGGCTGCGTGCCCGGCGCGCCATCCATGCGCCGCATGCGCGGAAGAGCCCTTCGTCGTCGCAGAGCCTGGCGAGGACGAGCACCGCCGCCAGGAAGCCGATCACCGGTCCGAGGCGCTCCGCCTCCTCGCGTACCGCCGCGGGCGTGACCGCGCCCACGGCAAGGACGGCCCCGGCGGCGGGCACCGCGAACGCCGCCTCGGGCAGGCGGAAGGGGCGGACGACGGCGCAGACCAGCACCACGACCAGGGCGAGTACGGACACGGACGCGACGAGCATGCGTTCGATGATCCAGGTCGGTCGCGGCGCCGGAACTTCGGGGGTGCCCGCGCGGCCGGGGCTGACCCCGTGTCAGAAGGGAGTGCTCCCGGACCCCTTGTGGCCTCCGCGTTCATCAATAAAATGTCACACACCATACAAGGGAGTCCATTCATGGCCCACGAGCAAGCCTCCGTGACCCGCGCCCACCCCTGGCACGGGATCATGGTCGCCACCGCCCTCCCCCTGCGCGGCGACGGCTCCGTCGACTACGACGCCTACGCCGAGCACGTGGCCTGGCTGATCGCCAACGGCTGTGACGGGGTCGTCCCGAACGGCTCGCTGGGCGAGTACCAGACCCTCACCGACGAGGAGCGCGCCCAGGTCGTGCGGACGGCCGTCGCGGCGGCGGGTGACGGGGCGCGGGTCATGCCGGGTGTCGCCGCCTACGGCAGTGCGGAGTCGCGGCGCTGGGCCGAGCAGGCCGCCGAGGCCGGCGCCGGATCGGTCCTCCTGCTGCCGCCCAACGCCTACCGCGCCGACGAGCCGGCGGTACGCGCGCACTACGCCGAGGTCGCCGGGGCCGGGATCCCGATCGTCGCGTACAACAACCCGATCGACACCAAGGTCGACCTCACGCCCGCGCTCCTGGCGGACCTGTACGCCGACGGCAGCATCGTCGCCGTCAAGGAGTTCAGCGGCGACGTCCGCCGGGCCTACGAGATCGCCGAACTCGCCCCCGAGCTCGACCTGCTGATCGGTGCGGACGACGTCCTTCTGGAACTGGCCCTGGCCGGCGCCGTCGGCTGGATCGCCGGCTACCCCAACGCCCTCCCGCGCAGCTGCGCCGAGCTGTACCGCGCCGCCGTCGCCGGCGACCTCGCCACCGCCGCGCCGCTGTACAAGTCCCTGCACTCCCTGCTGCGCTGGGACTCCAAGACGGAGTTCGTCCAGGCCATCAAGCTCTCCATGGACCTCGTCGGCCGCCACGGCGGCCCGACCCGCCCGCCCCGCCACCCCCTCACGCCGGAGCAGGAGGCGATCGTCCGCGCGGCCACCGAGAAGGCGATCGCGGAGGGGCACGCGTAGGGGCCGACGCGGGGCGGACGCATCGCCCGCACGCCGGGGCCGGACGCCCCCGCACCGGCCGCACCGGGCGCCCCCCCCGCACCGATCGCCGACCGCACCGATCGCCGACCGCACCGATCGCCGACCGCACCGACCGCCGGCCACCGGCCCGTACGTCCGCACCCGCCCGTCTCCGTTCGGCAGTCCGTCCGGCAGTCCGTCCGGCCGCCCATCCAGCGGCCTGTCGACCAGCCCGACCATCAGCCCGTCCATCACCCGTCCACCCACCGTTCGCCCGAAGGGGACGACCCCATGCGTACGCGTCATGTCTTCCACGCCGTCGACTCACACACCGAGGGCATGCCCACGCGTGTGATCACCGGTGGTGTCGGGGTCATCCCCGGGGCCACCATGGCCGAGCGCCGGCTGCACTTCATCGAGCACCTGGACCACCTGCGGACCCTGCTGATGTACGAGCCCCGCGGCCACGCGGCGATGAGCGGCGCGATACTCCAGCCGCCCACCCGCCCCGACGCCGACTACGGCGTGCTGTACATCGAGGTCTCCGGACTGCTGCCGATGTGCGGCCACGGCACCATCGGCGTCGCGACCGTCCTGGTCGAGACGGGCATGGTCCCGGTGACCGAACCCGTCACCACCGTCCGCCTGGACACCCCCGCCGGCCTCGTCAGCGTCGACGTCCACGTCGAGGACGGCGCCGCCACGGCGGTCACCTTCACCAACGTGCCCGCCTTCAGCGTCGGCCTCGACCTCAAGGCCGACGTCCCCGGCCACGGGACCGTCACCTACGACCTGGCCTACGGCGGCAACTTCTACGCCTTCGTCGACCTCGACGCCCTCGGCCTGCCCTTCGACCGCGCCCGGAAGGACGACCTCCTCGCCGCCGGCCTGGCCATCATGGACGCGATCAACGCCTCACCCGACCGGCCCGTCCACCCCACCCGCCCCGAGATCGCCGGACTCAAACACGTCTACCTCGCCGCCCCCGGCTCCGACGCCACCCGCTCCCGCCACGCGATGGCCATCCACCCCGGCTGGTTCGACCGCTCGCCCTGCGGCACCGGCACCAGCGCCCGCATGGCCCAACTCCATGCCCGCGGCCTCCTCGCCCCCCACACCGACTTCGTCAACGAGTCCTTCATCGGCACCGAGTTCACCGGCCGCATCACCGGCCACACCGACGTCGGCGGCCTGCCCGCCGTCATCCCCACCGTCACCGGCCGCGCCTGGATCACCGGCACCGCCCAGTACCACCTCGACCCGCGCGACCCCTTCCCGGCGGGGTTCCTGCTCTGACCCCGGCCGGGGAAACGTGACATTGTACGATGCTCCTCCGTGACTTCTCGGAGGACGCACGATGGGTGACCTGAAACAGTACGGTCTCGTCAGGGCGCAGGAACGACTGCGCGACCAGGTCGGGCACGCCCTCCGCGCCGCCCTGATCGCCGGCGAACTGCGCCCCGGCCAGGTCTATTCGGCCCCCGGGCTCGCGGCCGACCTCGGCGTCTCCGCGACCCCGGTCCGCGAGGCGATGCTCGACCTGGCCCGGGAGGGCCTCGTCGAGCCCGTGCGCAACAAGGGGTTCCGGATCACCGAGGTCAGCGAGCGGGACCTCGACCAGTACACCGAACTGCGCACCCTCATCGAGGTCCCCACGGTCGGCCGCATCGCGGAGACGGCCGAGCGGGAGCAGCTGGAAGCGCTCCGTCCGATCGCCGAGGAGATCGTCTCCTGCGCCCGGCGGCACGACCTGATCGGCTATCTGGAGGCGGACCGCCGCTTCCACCTCGCGCTGCTCGCCCTCTCCGGCAACGAGCGCCTCGTCGAGACCGTCGGCGACCTGCGCAAGCGCTCCCGCCTGTACGGCCTGACCGGCCTGGACGAGGCGGGCAAGCTGGTCTCCTCCGCCGAGGAGCACCTCGAACTCCTGGACCTGATGCTCGCCGGTGACGTACCCGCCGTCGAGGCCTGCATGCGCCGTCACCTCGGCCACGTGCGCTCGCTCTGGGCCGACGCCCGCGACGAACCGGTCGGCAGGAAGGCCGCCGGCTAGGGCCTGTCTGACGATTCCCGCCGGGTCCGGACCGCCCGGCGCGACCGGCCTCGGCCGCTCGGGGCGGACGGCGCTGCTTTCCGGGCAGCCCCCAGGCCGCCCCGGCGCGGGGGCGTGGTCGTCAACTCGGCTTGAAATCAGGCCAGTCGAGGCTCTGGACAGCTTCGGGCAGAACTATATGCTATGGCCATGTATCCTGCCGCCCCGACGCCCGCGAACGCCGCCGGCGCCGTCTCCGTGCCCCCTCCCGCGACCGCAGGCCGGCTCGCCTCCGTCGGGTCCTCGCCGGTACGGGAGATCCTCGCGCTCACCGCGCGGCCGGAGGTGATCTCCTTCGCCGGTGGCCTGCCCGCCCCCGAACTGTTCGACGTCGCGGGGATCAGGGCCGCGTACGACAGGGTCCTCGCGGAGAACCCGCGGCAGGCGCTCCAGTACTCGACGACCGAGGGCGACCCCGAGCTGCGGACGGCCGTCGCCGCCCGGCTCACCGCGCGGGGACTGGCCACCGACGCCGACGACCTGCTCGTCACCACCGGCTCGCAGCAGGCCCTCACGCTCCTCACCGCCGCCCTCGTCGAGCCGGGCGCCGTCGTGCTCGTCGAGGACCCCTGCTACCTCGCGGCCCTGCAGACCTTCGGCTTCGCCGGCGCCCGGGTCGTCCCCGTGCCCACCGACGACCAGGGCATCGTGCCGGCCGCCCTGGACGAGATCGCGGCCCGCGAGAAGCCCACCCTCCTCTACGTCATCCCGACCTTCCAGAACCCGACGGGCCGCACCCTGCCCGCCGAGCGCCGCGCCGCCGTGGCCGAGGCCGCCGCGCGGCACGGGTTCTGGATCGTCGAGGACGACCCGTACGGCGAACTGCGGTACGACGGCGAGCGCGTCCCGTGGATCGTCTCCGACCCCGCGGCCGCCGACCGCACCGTCCTCCTCGGCTCCTTCTCCAAGGTCATGGCCCCCGGCCTCCGGCTCGGCTACCTCCGCGCCCCCGCCGGGCTCCGCCGCACCTGCGTGATCGCCAAGCAGGCCGCCGACCTGCACACCTCGACCGTCGACCAGGCCGCCGCCGCCCGCTATCTGCGCGACAGCGACCTCGACGCGCACGTCGCCGTGATGCGGGACGCCTACCGTGAGCGCCGCGACGCCATGCTCGAAGGCCTCCCGGCCGCGCTGCCCGAGGGCGCCCGATGGAACCGCCCCGAGGGCGGCATGTTCGTCTGGGTGACCCTGCCCGAGGGATACGACGCCACCGCCCTCCTGAAGACCGCGATCGGCCACGAGGTGGCGTACGTGCCGGGTGCGCCGTTCTTCTGCGGCGAGCCGGATCCGGGCTCGATGCGCCTGTCGTTCACGACCCACTCGGCGGACGAGATCAGGGACGGCCTGCGCCGGCTGGCCAAGAGCTTCGTCTGAGGGGCGATCCCGGCGGTTGACGCCCCGGGTTGACGATCCGGAACGTCGGCGAGGGGGCGTCCGCCGGGGATCGGCGCGCGGCTTCGCGGGGAGTCCTCGGACTCCCCGCGGGGAGTCCGAGGGGGCCGCCTCCACAGGACTCGTCGGTGGCGTTCCGCGCTCCTCGCGGCGTGGGCCGACCGGGTGACTTCCGGTCGGCGCAGGCCACGGCCCGGTCACGACCTCGTGTCGTTGTTGGGCCGAACGGGTGAGGGGCGGGAGGATGTGTCCATGAGTAGGTACGAGAGGTACGACGTCACCGACGAGCAGTGGGAGGGCCTGGCGCAGGTCGTGCCCCTGCGCGGACGTGACGAATGGCCGTCCAGGGTCGATCACCGCACGATCCCCGAGCAGTACGAGTCCGCCGAACAGCGCCGCATGGTGGTGCTCCGGGTGCAGGTGTTCGCCGACGCCCGCGAGGTCGCCGAGTACCTCATCGCCCAGATCCCGGTGCTCCTCGATCTGACGAGCGCCGACACCGAGGTCGCCAAGCGGATCCTCGACTTCAGCAGCGGTGTCGTCTTCGGCCTCGGCAGCGGGATGCACCGCGTCGACCGCAACGTCTTCCTCCTCGCCCCGGCGGGCACGGAGGTCGAGGGCGCGGAGGGCGAGGACGACGAGGAGGTCGTGGGCGGCCGGACCGCCGGCGTCCCCCGATCGTAGGAAGGTCATCTCGCCGTAACGGTTCGTCAGGGAACGGTCTGCGTACGGTCCGGGCATGGACCTCACCGGCGGCTCCACGCTCGCCCGCACGCCAGACGCACGCCCCACCGACCTCGCCCCCGCGGGTGACGAGCCCTCGCCGGCACGCACGCCCGGCCCCCGTACGCCGGGGCCCCGTACCTCCGGGGCCGGCGCGTCCGGGGCCGGGCGGATCGCCGCCCGGCCGGCGGTCACCGAGCTGCGCCTCTCGGCGTTCGCCGGCCACCGCGGAGCCGCGCACGCGCTCGGGCCGGTCACCCTCTTCACCGGCCCCAGCGGCAGCGGGAAGTCGACCGCGCTGCGGGCGTACGAGGCACTGGCCAGGCTCGGTGCGGGCGACCCGCTCGACGAGGTGTTCGCCGACGCCGCCGACTGCGTCCCCGAGCGGGCCCGGCCCGACGCCCAGGGCCGGCGCGGCTTCCGGATCGGCTGCACGGTCGACGGGCCGGCCGGCCCCGTCCACCTGGACCTCGCCGTCCAGGCCGAGCCCCGGCTGCGGATCGTCGGCGAACGGCTCACCGGCCGGGGCCGCACCCTGCTGGCCACCGCCCTGCGCGACCCGGGCCGCAGCACCGTCCAGGCCGCGTGGCACACGGCCGGCGCCACACCCGTCACCCGCGCCCCGCTCCCCGACGACCTGCTCGGTACGGCCCTGCTGCCGCTGCGCGTGGCGGGCAAGACCCCCGGGCAGTTGGAGGTCCTGGCTGCCGCCGAGCAGGTGGTCATCGGGCTGATGTCGGCCTTCGCCTGCGATCCGCGGCCCGAGCGGATGCGGGCGCCCGTGCCCCCGGGCGAGGGGCGCCTCCGCCGCGGCTGCGGCAACCTCGCCGAGGTCCTGCACCGCACGCACACCGACTGCCCGCGCCGGCACCTCCGCCTCGCGGCCGTCGCGGGAGCGGGCTGCGCGGGCCCCGTCACCGGTCTCGGCGTGCAGGAACTTCCCGAGGGCACGGTACGGGCGTTCCTCGAACGAGGCGACCGGCCCGCGACCCCGCTCGGCCGGCTCGGCGACGGCGAACTGCGCTATCTGGCGCTCGCGCTCACCCTGCTCACCGGCCCGGGCGTGCTGGCCATGGACCGGCTCGCCGAGGTCCCCGACGCCATGCAGGGCCTCACGCTGCTCGCCGACGGCCTGGACCGCGGACTCGACGACCGTCAACTGGGCGAACTGCTCCGGCTCGCGGTGGGCATCGCCGCCGACGGACACATCCGGGTCGCCGGAACGGTCGGGGAACGAGCGGCGGGGGAGGCCCGACGGGCATCGGGGGTGACGGTGGTAGACCTGACCGGGTGACGAACAACCATGACGTGGCGGGACTTCAGCGCAGGCTGGCCGAGTTCTCGGCCGCCCGCGACTGGCAGCCGTACCACACGCCCAAGAACCTGGTGGCGGCGCTCAGCGTCGAAGCGGCCGAACTCCTGGAGATCTTCCAGTGGCTGACGCCGGAGCAGGCGGAGCGGGTGATGGACGATCCCGAATCGGCACACCGCGTCGCCGACGAGGTGGCCGATGTGCTCGCCTATCTCCTCCAGTTCTGCGAGGTGCTCGGAGTCGATCCCCTGGAGGCGCTCGCGGCCAAGATCGATCGGAACGAAGTCCGCTTTCCCGTCCGACGGCGGGGTGATGCCGGCGAAGATCGTCACTCTTCGGAGTGATCGGCTTTTCCTCGTCGAGCCTCCTGTCCACAGATTTCCGAATTCCCCTGGTGACAAGGCTCAGGCGGCCTCACTCTGGGTAGTGGAATGAGTGGGCAGTAAGTCGTACGAACGGGGGCGGCGTTGATGGACGCGGAGCGACTCGTCACGCTCGGCCGGCGCGCGCTGGCGGAGAGCGGGACGGCACAGCACATCGTGGCGGAGGCCTGGCAGGCCCAGGCGCTCGCCCAGGCGATAGGGAGTCACCTCGCCCTCTGCGGGCCGATGGAACTGCGGGGCGACGCACGGGGGCTGAGCGAGATCGGGGAGTACCCGATGTGGGGCGCCGGCGGGCCGCGGGCGGCCCAGCTGACCGAAGTGGCGGACCCGCGCGGGGCGTTGACCGCGCTGGGGGCCTTACTCGGGGAAGTGGGGATCGCGCTGGTCGGGGTCGCCTGCGCCACCGACGAGGAGGGGCTCTACTGGCAGTGCATCGAGGCCATCGACGCCGCCGACGAGTCGAGCGACCGGGTGCGCGGGATGCTCCGGCGCCTCGCCGTACGGGACGGGGAGCGGGCCCGCCCGCCCGACCCCGCCCGAGGTCGCGCGGGCCCCGGACGGGGCCCGACGTGAACGGCGTCCGGCGAGCGGCCGGGGGCGGCGCGGAAGCGGCGCGGTGGCTAGCGGAACGACGGGCCGTCACCGGGCCGGTCGGTGCCGCCCTGGTCCTGGGATCCGTGGCGGCCGGCCTGGTGGGTCCGGTCGTCGTGGCCGTGCTGGTCGCTCAGGAGGTGTTGGTCGCTCAGGATGTGCTGGTCGGTCCGGGCGGACCGGTCGGTCAGGGCGTGCTGGTCGGTCCGGGCGGACTGGCCCGAGCGGTGGGGCCGGTCGTCGTGGCCGTGCTGATCGGGCTCGTGGCGGTCGGCGGAGGACTGGAGGTCGGCGTCCAGCTGGGAGAGGTCGGCGGAGAGGGCCGCCATGAGCTCCTCCATCTGCTGGAGCAGGCCCTTGGGGGCGCCGGGGGCCTTCTGCTCGGGTACGGACTGCGGTTCCGGCTGCTCGGGAACGGCCCGCTCCGGCGCGGCTTCCTGGGACATGGCGGCCTCCTCGACCCGGACCCCACCGCCGAGGACGGGGCCACGAGAGAGAGCGACGCACCGGCAGCGGCCGCCGGCACGAGGGCCGGGCGGTCCGGCTCCGCCCGAGCCAACGACGGGCGCCCGGCCCCGGTCACTGGCCAGGGCGGACGCGGCCCGCCCGGGGACCGGATATTCACCCGGCCGTGCCGGAGCGGACGACGGGCTGACGGACAGGTTGACACGCACCCGAAGGTGCAGGATGGAGGTATGGATCTCCGCATCTTCACCGAACCCCAGCAGGGCGCCGACTACGACACCCTCCTCCGCGTGGCCCGGGCCACCGAGGACCTCGGCTTCGACGCCTTCTTCCGCTCCGACCACTACCTCAGCATGGGGTCCGGCGACGGTCTGCCGGGGCCGACGGACGCCTGGATCACCCTGGCGGGCCTGGCCCGGGAGACGCGGCGGATCAGGCTCGGCACGCTGATGACGGCCGGCACGTTCCGGCTTCCCGGGGTCCTCGCCATCCAGGTCGCCCAGGTCGACCGGATGTCGGGCGGCCGGATCGAACTCGGCCTCGGGGCGGGCTGGTTCGAGGAGGAGCACACGGCGTACGGCATTCCGTTCCCGAAGGAGAAGTTCGGCCGCCTCGAGGAGCAGCTGGCGATCGTCACCGGCCTGTGGGCGACCGAGGTCGGCAAGACCTTCAGCCACGAAGGAGAGTTCTACCGGCTCACCGACTCTCCCGCCCTGCCCAAGCCCGTCCAGGACAGGATCCCGGTGCTGATCGGCGGGCACGGCGCGAGCCGCACACCACGGCTGGCCGCGCGGTACGCGGACGAGTTCAACATCCCGTTCGCCTCCCTGGCGGAGACCGAGCTGCAGTTCGGCCGGGTCCGGGCCGCCGCGGAGGCGGCCGGGCGGGCGGCGGACGACCTGGTGTACTCCAACGCGCTGGTCGTCTGCGTCGGCAAGGACGACGCCGAGGTGGCCCGTCGCGCCGCCGCGATCGGCCGTGACGTGGACGAGCTCAAGGCGAACGGTCTGGCGGGCTCGCCCGCCGAGGTCGTCGACAAGCTCGGCCGCTACGCGGCGGTCGGCTCCTCGCGGGTCTACCTCCAGGTCCTGGACCTGGACGACCTGGACCACCTGGAGCTGATCTCCGCGCAGGTCCAGGCGCAGCTGGGCTGAGGGGCGGGCGATCCGATGAAGCCGCTCCGCACGCTCGCCGAGGCCCTCCGAGCGGGGACGGCCGTCCTCGACGGCGGCCTGTCCAACCAGCTGGAGGCGCAGGGCTGCGACCTCTCGGACGCGCTCTGGTCCGCTCGGCTCCTCGCCGACGGCCCCGAGCAGATCGAGGCCGCTCACGCGGCGTACGTACGGGCCGGGGCCCGGGTGCTCATCACGTCGAGCTACCAGGCCACCTTCGAGGGCTTCGCCCGGCGGGGCGTGGGCCGCGAGGCGGCGGCGGCCCTGATGGCCCGGAGCGTGGAGCTCGCGCGGGCCGCGGCGGAGCGGGTCGGGGAGGAGGTCTGGGTCGCCGCGTCCGTCGGGCCCTACGGCGCGATGCTCGCGGACGGGAGCGAGTACCGGGGGCGGTACGGGCTGTCCGTGCGGGAGCTGGCGGCCTTCCACCGGCCGAGGATCGAGGCCCTCGCGGCGGCGGGCCCCGACGTGCTGGCGCTCGAGACCGTCCCGGACGTGGACGAGGCGGAGGCCCTGCTGAGGGCGGCCGAGGGGTGCGGGCTGCCGGTGTGGCTCTCGTACACGGTCGACGGCGGCCGCACCCGGGCCGGGCAGGAGCTGGCGGAGGCCTTCGCGGTCGCCGCCGGCAACGACCAGGTCGTGGCCGTCGGGGTGAACTGCTGCGACCCGGCCGGGGCGGGTGACGCCGTGGCGCTCGCCGCGGACGTGACCGGAGGGCCGGCCGTGGTCTACCCCAACAGCGGCGAGCGCTGGGACGCCCGGGCGCGCGGCTGGCGGGGCGACCTCGCCTTCGACCCGGCCGCCTCCGCCGCCTGGGCCGCGGCCGGCGCCCGCCTCATCGGCGGCTGCTGCCGGGTGGGCCCGTCCACGATCGAGGCCCTCGCGGCGACGCTGTCGGGGGAAGCCGGGGACGCGGGCAGTTCCTGAAGCACTGGGGTGCCGGGGCGCCGGGGCGCCGGGGCGCCGGGGCGCCGGGGTGTCGGGAGAGTCGGGGATGGCCAGGGGTTGCGGGCTGGCCAGGGGTTGCGGGCTGGCCAGGGGTTGCGGGCTGGCCAGGGGTTGTGGGCTGGCCGGGGGCTGCGTTGTGGCCGGGGGTGCCGGGGGTGGCGGGAGGTCCGGGGCGGCAGGGGTCGGGGAGGGGGCGGGGGGAGGGGGCGGGTGGAGAGGGAGCCGCGGGGAGCCGTGGGGCGGGCACGGAAAATGCCTGGTCGGCGGGGGGACGGGCGAACCATACTCGGAAGTGTGTTCCTGACGATCAGTACGACCGGCAACCAGGAGCGACCCGCGACCGATCTCGGCTTTCTGCTGCACAAGCATCCCGAGCGGGCGCAGGCGTTCTCGACCTCGCACGGCACCGCGCACGTCCTCTACCCCGAGGCGAGCGCCGAGCGGTGCACGGCTGCACTTCTCCTGGAGGTGGACCCCGTGGCGCTGGTGCGCCGCGGCAAGGGCAAGGGCCGGGGCGGCGCCCCGGACTCCGTGCTCGCGCAGTACGTGAACGACCGGCCCTACGCGGCGTCCTCGCTGCTCGCCGTCGCGCTCGCCAAGGTGTTCAAGTCGGCGCTGCACGGCGTCTGCCAGGCGATGCCCGAGCGGGCGGCCGCGCCGCTGCCGCTGCGCATCGAGGTTCCCGCGCTCCCCGCGCGGGGCGGCGCCGGTCTGGTGCGGGCGCTGTTCGAGCCGCTGGGCTGGGAGACGGTCGAGGCCGAACCGGTCGTCCTGGACGCGGAGTTCCCCGAGTGGGGCGACTCCCGGTACGTGCGCCTGGCCCTGGAGGGCGAGCTGCGGCTCGCGGATGCCCTCAACCACCTGTACGTGCTGTTGCCCGTGCTGGACGACGCGAAGCACTACTGGGTCGCGCCGGACGAGGTCGACAAGCTGCTGCGCGCCGGTGACGGCTGGCTGGCCGGGCACCCCGAGCGCCGGCTGATCACCGCCCGGTACCTCTCGCGACGTTGGGGCCTGGCCCGTGAGGCGACGGAGCGGCTCGAGCTGGTGCGGCTGGCCGAGGCCGAGGGGATGGACGTCGAGGAGGTCGACAACGCCGTCGACGAGACGACCGACACGGAGGAGCGGCCGGTGCCGCTCGCCGAGCGGCGCCGCGAGGCGATCCTCGCCGCGCTGGACGCCGCCGGAGCGACCCGTGTGCTCGACCTGGGCTGCGGGCAGGGGCAGTTGGTACAGGCCCTGCTGAAGGACGTCCGCTACACCGAGATCGTCGGCGTCGACGTGTCCGTCCGGGCCCTGACCGTCGCCGCGCGCCGACTGCGGCTGGACCGGATGGGGGAGCGGCAGGCCGCCCGCGTGAAGCTGGTGCAGGGCTCGCTCGCGTACACCGACAAGCGGCTGACCGGCTACGACGCCGCCGTGCTCAGCGAGGTGATCGAGCACCTGGACCTGCCGAGGCTGCCGGCCCTGGAGTACGCGGTGTTCGGTTCGGCGCGGCCGCGCACGGTCCTGGTGACCACGCCGAACGTCGAGTACAACGTGCGCTGGGAGTCGCTCCCGGCCGGGCACGTCCGGCACGGTGACCACCGCTTCGAATGGACCCGCGAGGAGTTCCGGAGCTGGGCGGCCGAGGTGGCCCGGCAGTACGGGTACGGCGTCGGGTTCACCCCCGTCGGCCCCGA
Source organism: Streptomyces sp. NPDC043176 (assembly GCF_056436715.1). Taxonomy (NCBI): domain Bacteria; kingdom Bacillati; phylum Actinomycetota; class Actinomycetes; order Kitasatosporales; family Streptomycetaceae; genus Streptomyces; species Streptomyces sp. NPDC043176. The sequence goes on along the minus strand of NZ_JBWKCA010000022.1, from coordinate 70,460 downwards.
CGACCCCGAGGTCGGACCGCCCACCCAGATGGCCGTCTTCACCCGCGACGACGCCGCCCCGCCGGTTGCCACCGTGCCGGTCGTCACCCGGACCGAGGCGACCTCACCGGTCGTCACCCGGACCGAGGCCGCCGCGCCGGTCGCCACCCGCACCGGGGCCGTCCCGGCGGCGCACGCCCCGGCCGGCTCCGCCCTCACCGACGAGACCTTGAAGGAGGTCACGGCATGACCCGCACGCTGCCCGTCACGGACCTTTCCCTCGTCGTGCTCGTCGGCGCCACGGGGTCCGGCAAGTCCACGTTCGCGCGACGGCACTTCAAGCCGACCGAGGTCGTCTCGTCCGACTTCTGCCGGGGCCTCGTCGCCGACGACGAGAACGACCAGTCCGCGAGCAAGGACGCCTTCGACGTCCTCCACTACATCGTGGGCAAGCGCCTGGAGGCGGGGCGGCTGACCGTCGTCGACGCCACCAACGTGCAGCAGGAGGCCCGGCGCCAGCTGGTGCGGCTGGCCAGGTCGCACGACGTGCTGCCGATCGCGATCGTCCTCGATCTGCCCGAGGACGTGTGCCGCGACCGGAACGCCGGGCGCCCCGACCGGGCGGACATGCCCGCGCACGTCATCCAGCGCCACCGGCGTGAGCTGCGCCGCTCGCTGCGGGGTCTGGAGCGCGAGGGCTTCCGCAAGGTCCACGTCCTGCGTTCGGTGGAGGAGGTGGAGGAGGCCGGTGTCGTCCTGGAGCGCCGCTTCAACGACCTGCGCCACCTCACCGGCCCCTTCGACGTCATCGGCGACATCCACGGCTGCCGCTCCGAGCTGGAGACCCTGCTCGGCAAGCTGGGGTACGTCGACGGCCACCACCCCGAAGGGCGTACGGCCGTCTTCGTCGGCGACCTCGTCGACCGGGGGCCCGACTCGCCCGGCGTCCTGCGCCGCGTGATGGGCATGGTCGCCTCGGGCGACGCGCTGTGCGTGCCCGGAAACCACGAGAACAAGCTGGGCCGCTGGCTGAAGGGGCGGAAGGTCCAGGAGACGCACGGACTGGCCGAGACCATCGAGCAGCTGGCGGGCGAGACCGACGAGTTCCGGGCCCAGGTCGCGGAGTTCATCGACGGACTGGTCAGCCACTACGTGCTCGACGGCGGCGACCTGGTCGTCTGTCACGCGGGTCTGCCGGAGAAGTACCACGGCCGTACGTCGGGCCGGGTCCGTTCCCACGCGCTGTACGGGGACACCACCGGGGAGACCGACGAGTTCGGGCTGCCCGTGCGCTACCCGTGGGCGGAGGACTACCGGGGCCGCGCCGCGGTCGTGTACGGGCACACGCCCGTGCCGAACACCTCCTGGGTCAACAACACGATCTGCCTCGACACCGGGGCCGTCTTCGGCGGGAAGATGACCGCGCTGCGCTGGCCGGAGCGCGAGCTCGTCGACGTACCGGCCGAGCGCGTCTGGTACGAGCCGGCCCGGCCGCTCGCCACCGACGCGCCCGGCGGCCACCAGGGGCGCCCCCTGGACCTGGCCGACGTGCACGGCCGGCGGATCGTGGAGACCCGGCACCTCGGCAACGTGGCCGTACGGGAGGAGAACGCGGCGGCGGCCCTGGAGGTCATGAGCCGTTTCGCGGTCGACCCGCGGCTGCTCGCCTACCTGCCGCCGACGATGGCGCCGACCGCCACCTCGCGCACCGACGGGTACCTGGAGCACCCGGCCGAGGCCTTCGCCCAGTACCGGGCGGACGGCGTCGAGCGGGTCGTGTGCGAGGAGAAGCACATGGGCTCCCGGGCCGTGGCCCTGGTCTGCCGCGACGAGGAGGCGGCCCGGGAGCGCTTCGGCGTCACCGGGGTGACCGGCGCGCTGCACACCCGTACCGGACGGCCCTTCTTCGACGACGCCGCCGTCACCGAGGAGGTGCTCGGCCGGCTGCGGACCGCGATCGGCGCCGCCGGGCTGTGGGACGAGCTCGACACGGACTGGCTGCTGCTCGACGGCGAGCTGATGCCGTGGTCGCTCAAGTCGGCCGGGCTGCTGCGCGCGCAGTACGCGGCGGTCGGCGCGGCGTCCGGCGCCGCCCTCCCGGGGGCGATCGGCGCCCTGGAGCGGGCGGTGGGACGCGGGGTCGACGGGATCGACGGGCTGCTCGCCCGGCAGCGGGAGCGGGCCGTGGACGCGGCGGCGTTCACGGAGGCGTACCGCAGGTACTGCTGGCCGACCGAGGGCCTGGACGGGGTGCGCTTCGCGCCCTTCCAGCTCCTGGCGGGGCGCGGCCGTTCGCTGGCCGCCGTCCCGCACGACGAGCAGCTCGCCTGGATCGACCGGCTCGTGGAGCACGATCCGACGGGGCTTCTCCAGGTCACCCGCAGGCTCGTCGTCGACACCGGCGACGAGGTCTCGGTCCGGGCCGGCACCGACTGGTGGCTGGAGCTGACGGCCGCCGGCGGCGAGGGCATGGTCGTGAAGCCGCTCGCGGCGCTCGTCCGCGACCCCAAGGGCCGGCTCGGCCAGCCGGGCGTCAAGGTGCGCGGCCGGGAGTACCTGCGGATCATCTACGGCCCCGAGTACACCCGGCCGGAGAACCTGGAGCGGCTGCGCCAGCGCTTCCTCGGTCACAAGCGGTCGCTGGCGCTGCGCGAGTACGCCCTCGGCCTGGAGGCGCTCGACCGGCTCGCGGGCGGTGAGCCGCTCTGGCGGGTCCACGAGGCCGTCTTCGCGGTCCTCGCGCTCGAATCGGAGCCGGTCGACCCGAGGCTCTGACGCGGCCGCCGCGACGGGCGGGCCGAGGAGAAGGTTCCGGGGCGGCTTCGCGAAGCCTTCACGAGGGTTCAGCGAAGCCGCCGCTCGGCCGCCGACGGGGGGCGCAGGGGTGCCGGGGACGGCGCTCCCCTGCGCCCCTCGTGCTCGTTGACGCGTTTCTTCCGCACCCTTTAGCGTTCTTCACCCCATCATGTGACAGGGCGTCAACTCTGTTACCGAGATGGCCACATGGGGTGGGAACAAGTGCACGAAAGAAGCCGGTCGACCACCGGCGAGTGGTCTTCCCCGGAAGGTCACGCGGACGGTACGGGGGTGAGTGGGTCATGAGTCTCTTCGGCCAGGACCGCTCCTTCCTCCACGCTCCGCCCGCGGCCGACCGGCGGACCCTGCTCGCCGCAGGCGCCCGGCGCGTCCACGGCCCCGGGGAGGTGGTGATCCGCGAACGCGACACCAGCGCCCACGTCCTCGCGCTGCTCTCCGGCGACCGGTTCCGGCGCTTCCCCGCCGCCCGGCCGCACACCACCTCGCCGATCATGTGCCGGCTCGCCACCCGGCTCCGCAGCGCCGACGTCGAACGCCGGTCGCTCGCCTCCGGGACCGTCCTCCAGCACCTCGCGGCCCGGCTCGTCGAACCGCCCGAGCGCGCGGGCCGGCGCGCCGACGCCGGCACGGTGCTCGAACTCCCGCTGCCCCGGCACGACCTGGCCGCGACCACCGGAGCCATCCGGAAGGCGGTGGCCAAGGCCCTGCGCCTGCTGCGGGAGCAGGACGTCGTCCGCACCGCGAACCGCACCGCCGTCGTCATCGACACGCGGGTCCCGGTGCTGCTCGCCGAGGGGCGTGCGCGCCCCGGTGCGGAACGGGCGGACGAATCTCCGCCGGATGGGTGAACGGCCACATCGCCGGCCGCGGAAGGCGACCAGTCCGGACACGGGCCACCGACGAGGAACCGAACGGCACCGAGCGGAACCGAGCGGGAGCCGAACGGCACCGAGCGGAACCGAGCGGGAACCGAGCGGCAGCCCAGCACCACGGCATCAAAGCGACACCAGGCCTCACACAGGGAGTCCGAGTGAGCAGTGCGGGAGCGAACGGAGTTGCGGGCGGGATCCACCGGTTCGTCGTCTTCGGCGCCATCTGCGGTTCCGGGGCGATGGGCACGGCGGAGAAGGAACTGCACCGGGCCGCGATGTACGCCGCCTTCGACGAGGCGTACAGCTCCGTCGGAGTCGAGCCGGGCACCTTCCACCAGGAGGACCGGGGCGACGGCATCCTCGCGGCCCTGCGCCCCGACGTGCCGCCGACCCTCATGGTCGGCCGGTGGATCGACACCCTCTACGAGAGCCTGCGCGAGCACAACACGGGCCGGAGTGGGCGGCTGCGGCTGCGGATCGGCATGAACGCGGGACTCGTGGTCCAGGACCGGCACGGGCCGGCCGGCCGGGCGGTCGACCTCGCCGCCCGGCTCTGCGACAGCGCCCCGGCCAAGCGGCTCATGGCCGAGGCGCCCGAGGTCGACCTGCTCGTGGTGACCTCCGACTGGCTGTACGAGAACGTGGTCGCCCTCGGCGGTCGTTACGTGGAACCGGGCCACTACCGGCAGGTCCCCGTCCGGTCCGAGGAGAGCGAAGAGACCGCCTGGTTCCACGTGCCGCGCAGGACCGCGCCGCCGCTCGCCGACGAGGGGGAGACGGTGCCCGAGGGGGAGACGGTGCCCGAGGGAGAGCTGAGGCTCAAGGGGGAGCGGGCACCGGCCGGGGGTGCACGGACCGGCGTTGGGCCGTCGCGGGGGGACGGCCCAACGCCCCGTACCGGGAGCGGGAGCCGTACGCACCACGTCGGGGGAGACCTGCTCGACGTCCACGGCAACACCGTCCACGGCAATATCGTTCACGGCGATCTCACGGGCGTCCGCAAGACCGCGCGGGCGGGTGAGCCGGAGTGAGCGATCAGGACGGCCGCGGCCCCGACCGCCGCGGAGTCGACCGCCAGGGACCCGACGGGCGGGCACGGCAGCGGTACGAGGAGCAGGGCGGGCGCGCCGGGGGCGGGCGGGGACGGGAGGGGGACGCCGACTCCCCGGGACGGCCGCGGGGCCCGCTGCTGCGGGAGTACGCGCCCCCGTACCGTCGCCGCAGCGGCCGGATCGCCGCGGTGCTTCTCTACCGCAACGGCGGCCACCGCGTGGTCTGGCCGGACCGCAAGGAGGACGTCGACAAGCCCCTCATCGGCTCCCCGTACACCGTCTTCGAGGTGCAGCTGGGGCGCAACGTGACGGAGTCCAGGTTCCGACTGCCCGCCGCCGGCGACGGGGTGTTCTTCGAGGCGGTCGCCCGGATCCAGTGGACGGTGACCGACCCTCACCTCGTCGTCCAGGAGCAGGTCGAGGACGTCGCCGAGCTGCTCCACGCCGAGCTGCTCGACGGGCTCCGCCGGCTCTCCCGGAGGTTCCGGATCACCGACGCCCAGCGTGCCGACGAGGCCGTGCGCGAGGCACTGGGCACCGGCCGCCTCAGCCTCGGCAGGGACATCGGTCTGCGGACCCGGATCCACGTCTTCATCGACCTGGAGGAGTCCGTCAAGGCCGAGGTCCGCCGCCGCGACCGGATCGACATCACCATGGAGGCCGACGCGCGCGAGGCAGAGGCGGAGCGCCGCAAGGACGCGGCCGAGCGCGCGATGATCGCCGACCGCGCCCGGGAGATCGAGGCCCTCTTCCGGCGCGGCGACCTCACCCGGATCGCCCACCACATGGCGGCCCACCCCGAGAAGCAGTGGGAGATACGCAACCAGCTCCAGCAGGAACGGCGCCAAGGGCAGGAGGACTGCCTCGCGGTCCTCACCCGGCTCCTGGACACCGGGGTCCTCGAACGCCACGACATCGGCGAGCAGATGCACCAGGTGCTGATGTACCTGCGCTCCGGACCGGCACCATCGGCATCACCGACCGCGTCCCCGCCCCCTCCGGCAGCGTGGGTCCGCGCTCCCCGCGCCGTCGAGGAGCACCGTCCCGAACCCGGCCGCCCGGACCGGGACGACGACCCGCCGACCACGGCGGGTGACCGCGAGCGGGGCGACGACCCGCCCCGCGCCCGGGTCTACGACCCGACCCGCGTCGAGTCGGGCTCGGACCGCGAACTCGACCGGGGCGACCGGGACTGGGACCGCGGCCACGACCGGTACGAGCGCTATGACCGCTACGACCGCGACGACCCCTACGACCGCGAGCGCCCCGACCGCGACCGCCCCGACCGCGGCCGCGGCTCCTCCCGGGCCGCCCGTCCCGCCCGGCCCAGCGCCGACTTCGACGACTGGGACGACGGGTGACGACCCCGGACGGCACCCCGGCCCGTACGCCCGACGGCTCCCGCGGCGCCTCGGGGCAGGCCCGGCGCCGGGGAGCCGACCCGGCCCCACGTGACCGTCCCGGACCGGCCGGCGGCGGCCCGGCCTGATCCGAAAGGCAGGCCGTGGCCGCCCGGCTCCGTCAGGATGGGCCCATGGGATTCCATGTCGACTCCGAGACCGGGCGGCTGCGCCGCGTCATCCTGCATCGGCCCGATCTGGAGCTGAAGCGGCTCACCCCGTCCAACAAGGACGCCCTTCTCTTCGACGACGTGCTCTGGGTGCGGCGCGCCCGGCAGGAGCACGACGGCTTCGCCGACGTGCTGCGCGACCGGGGGGTGGTGGTGCACCTCTTCGGGGACCTGCTGAGCGAGGCCCTGGACGTGCCGGCCGCCCGCGCCCTGGTCCTGGACCGGGTCTTCGACGAGAAGGCGTACGGGCCGCTGGCCGCGGATCACCTGAGGTCGGCGTTCGACTCGCTGGACGCCGTCGCGCTCTGCGAGGCGCTCGTCGGCGGGATGACGAAGCGGGAGTTCCTGGCGGCGCACCGGGAGCCGACTTCGGTCCGTTTCCACGCGCTCGACCTGGACGACTTCGTGCTCGGTCCGCTGCCGAACCACCTCTTCACCCGGGACACCTCGGCCTGGATCTACGACGGCGTCTCCATCAACGCGATGCGGTGGCCGGCCCGGCAGCGCGAGACGGTGCACTTCGAGGCGATCTACAAGCACCATCCGCTGTTCACGGGCCCGGAGGCGGGGTCCTTCCACCACTGGTCGGAGGGGCAGGCCGACTACCCGTCGACGATCGAGGGCGGCGACGTCCTGGTCATCGGCAACGGCGCCGTCCTCATCGGGATGAGCGAGCGCACCACGCCGCAGGCGGTGGAGATGCTGGCCAGGGGCATGTTCGCGGCCGGTTCGGCGCGCACGATCGTCGCGCTCGACATGCCGAAGCGGCGGGCGTTCATGCACCTGGACACGGTGATGACGATGGTCGACCAGGACACGTTCACCCAGTACGCGGGGCTCGGCATGCTCCGCTCGTACACGATCGAACCGGGCGACGCGGGCCATCCCCTGCGGGTGACGGACCATCCGCCGGAGCGGATGCACAGCGCCATCGCGGCGGCCCTCGGCCTCCAGGAGATCCGGGTCCTCACGGCGACCCAGGACGTGCACGCGGCCGAGCGCGAGCAGTGGGACGACGGGTGCAACGTGCTGGCGGTGGAGCCCGGCGTGGTCGTGGCGTACGAGCGCAACGTCACGACCAACACGCATCTGCGCAAGCAGGGCATCGAGGTGATCGAGATCCCCGGCAGCGAGCTGGGCCGGGGGAGGGGCGGCCCGCGCTGTATGAGCTGCCCGGTGGAGCGGGAGGCCGCCTGAGGGGCGCACGGGAGAGGTGACCGGAGGGGGCTGTATAGAAATGCTGATGCTCGTATAGACTTCCAGGGTCCCGACGGTCGTCCCCTCGTCGTCCCCCGACCCGTACCCCAGGAGCGCGTCCCATGGCCACAGACCTCATCGGCCGCCACTTCCTCAAGGAGCTGGACTTCACCGCCGAGGAGTTCCGCGCCCTGATCGCGCTCTCCGCCGAGCTCAAGGCCGCCAAGAAGGCGGGCACCGAGGTCCAGCGGCTGCGCGGCAGGAACATCGCGCTGATCTTCGAGAAGACCTCGACCCGCACCCGCTGCGCCTTCGAGGTCGCCGCCGCGGACCAGGGCGCCTCCACGACCTACCTGGACCCGTCGGGTTCGCAGATCGGCCACAAGGAGTCGGTCCGGGACACCGCCCGGGTCCTCGGCCGGATGTTCGACGGCATCGAGTACCGGGGCGACAGCCAGGCGGCGGTCGAGGAGCTCGCGGCCTACGCGGGAGTCCCCGTCTTCAACGGGCTCACCGACGACTGGCACCCCACCCAGATGCTCGCCGACGTGCTCACCATGACCGAGCACACGGCCAAGCCGCTCGACGGGATCACCTTCGCCTACCTCGGCGACGCCCGCTTCAACATGGGCAACTCCTACCTGGTCACCGGCGCCCTGCTCGGCATGGACGTGCGGATCGTCGCCCCCCGGGCGTACTGGCCGGCCGAGGAGGTCGTCGCCGCCGCCCGCAAGCTCGCCGAGACCAGCGGCGCCGTGATCACGCTCACCGAGGACGTGGCGGAGGGCGTCGGGGGTGCCGACTTCGTCGCCACCGACGTCTGGGTCTCCATGGGCGAGCCCAAGGAGGTCTGGGACGAGCGGATCGCCGCCCTCTCCCCGTACGCCGTGACCATGGACGTGCTGCGCGCCACCGGGAACCCGGACGTCAGGTTCCTGCACTGCCTGCCGGCCTTCCACGACCTGGGCACGGCCGTCGGCCGGGACATCCACGCCCGGCACGGCCTGACCGAGCTCGAGGTCTCCGACGAGGTCTTCGAGTCGGCCCACTCGGTCGTCTTCGACGAGGCCGAGAACCGGATGCACACGATCAAGGCGGTCCTCGTCGCGACGCTGGCCGGTCCGGCGGGGGAGTAGCTTCTCGCCCGGCCGAGCCCGGCCGAGCTCGACCGGGCCCGACCGGGCTCGGCCGGGGAGGGGCGCCGCGCGCGGCCCGTCACGGCTTCCGGCGCCGGCCCTGGGCCGGGATCCCCGGGAGCGTGAACCAGACCGCCTTGCCGTGCGCGGTCGGCCGGTGGCCGCAGTCGCTGCTGAGCGCGCGGATCAGGAGGAGGCCGCGGCCGTGCTCCTGCCAGGGGTCGACCTCCATGACGGGGTCGGGGCAGGTGAGGCGGCCGGGCCGGGCGGGTTCGGAGTCGTGGACCTCGATCTGGCACCCGCCGGGCGCCGAGAGCAGCTCCACGACCAGCTCGATGGGGCCCTGCCCGGCGGTGTGCTCGACCGCGTTGGCGACGAGCTCGGCCGTGAGCAGCTCGGCCGTGTCGCCGCAGGGGCGGTCGGCTGCCTCCGGGCCGATGTCGTCGAGCGCGGTGCGGATCAGGGTGCGGGCCAGCGGCACAGCGGCGGTGGTGTGCGGCAGCCGGACGCGCCAGGAGGTGACGGACCGGGCCGGGGCGGGGGCGGTGGCGCCGGAACCAGCGGCTCCGGGGTCGGGGATCTCCGGTCCGGTGGCGCAGGCGTCGATGCCTTCGGATCCGGCGGCTTCGTGTCCGGCGGCTCCGGGGTCGGGGGTCTCCGGTCCGGCGGCTCCGGATCCGGGGGTCTCCGGTCCGGTGGCGCCGGGGCCGGTGGCTTCGGGCATGGGCAGGCTCCCTTCACCGAGTGGGCGGTGGGCGAGTGGGGTGGAGGCATCCCGAGACGTCCTGGTTTCAACCTTAGAAGGTGCAAGATCCGCCCCCCAGGGCACCCCTTCCTCCCCGCCGGGGACTTCGGTCACGACCGTCCAGGGACCTTGTGAGGGCTTCACTCACAGCTCCTTTATCGCGTACTCGTGACGATAGTCACAGTACGGTGATACCCTCCGAACGGAGGAAGGAGGCCGTTCCGTATGAGCCCCTTTACCGGCTCCGCGCCCCGGACGCCCCACTGGAAGCACCTGCGCCTCGACATCGACCGGGGCGTCGCCACCGTGACCCTCGCCCGCCCGGCCAAACTCAACGCCCTCACCTTCGGGGCCTACGCCGACCTGCGCGACCTGCTCGCCGAGCTCTCCCGCGAGCGGACCGTCCGCGCCCTCGTCCTCGCCGGCGAGGGCAGGGGCTTCTGCTCGGGCGGCGACGTCGACGAGATCATCGGCGCCACCCTCTCGCTCGACACCGCCGCGCTCCTCGACTTCAACCGGATGACCGGCCAGGTCGTGCGGGCACTGCGCGAATGCCCCTTCCCGGTCGTCGCCGCCCTGCACGGCGTCGCCGCCGGCGCCGGCGCCGTCCTCGCCCTCGCCGCCGACTTCCGGATCGCCGACCCCACCACCCGCTTCGCCTTCCTCTTCACCCGGGTCGGCCTCTCCGGCGGGGACATGGGCGCGGCCTACCTGCTGCCCCGGGTCGTCGGCCTCGGCCACGCCACCCGGCTCCTCATGCTCGGCGAACCCGTCCACGCCGCCGAGGCCGAGCGCATCGGCCTGCTCAGCGAACTGACCGAGGAAGGCGCCGCCGACGCCCGCGCCGCCGACCTCGCCCGCCGCCTCGCCGACGGCCCCGCACTCGCCCTCGCCCAGACCAAGGCCCTGCTCACCGCCGAGCTCGACATGCCCCTCGCCGCCTCCGTCGAACTCGACGCGTCCACCCAGGCCCTCCTCATGCACGGCGAGGACTACGCCGAGTTCCACGCCGCCTTCACCGCCAAGCGCCCCCCGAAATGGCAGGGCCGGTAGCCATGGCCGCCACCCCGGACCCGCCCCGCCCGAGCGTCCCGGCATCCGCTCCGCCGCCCTCCCGCATCGCCGTCGTCGGAGGCGGCCCCGGCGGGCTCTACGCCGCCGCCCTCCTCAAGCGGCTCGACCCGGACCGCGAGGTCACCGTCTGGGAGCGGAACGAGCCCTCGGACACCTTCGGCTTCGGCGTGGTCCTCTCCGACGAGACGCTCGGGGGCATCAGGGACGCCGACCCGGCCGTGTACGAGGCGCTGCGCCGGGAGCTGGTCCGCTGGGACGACATCGACGTCGTGCACCGGGGCCACCGCACCACCTCCACCGGCCACGGCTTCGCCGCGCTCGGCCGGCGGCGGCTCCTGGAACTGCTCCACGTCCGCTGCGCCGAACTCGGCGTACGCCTCCGCTTCCGCACCGAGGCACCGCCCGCCGACGAGCTCGCCGCCACCCACGACCTGGTCGTCGCCGCCGACGGCGTGCACAGCCGCACCCGCGAGGCCCACGCCGCGCACTTCAGGCCCCGTATCACCCCGCACCGCTGCCGGTACATCTGGCTCGCCGCCGACTTCCCCTTCGACGCCTTCCGGTTCGAGATCGCCGAGACCGAGCACGGCGTGATGCAGATGCACGCCTACCCCTATGCGACCGACTCCTCCACCGTCATCGTCGAGATGCGCGAGGAGGTGTGGCGCGCCGCCGGGTTCCACGAGCTCGACGAGGCCGAGTCCACCGCCCGCTGCGCCAAGATCTTCGCCGAGGCGCTCGGCGGCCGGGAACTGCGCGCCCACAACTCCGCCTGGACCGCCTTCCGCACCGTCGTCAACGAGCGCTGGTCGTACGGCAACACCGTCCTCATCGGCGACGCCGCCCACACCGCGCACTTCTCCATCGGATCCGGCACCAAGCTGGCCGTCGAGGACGCCCTCGCCCTCGCCACCGCCATCGGCGAACACCCCGGCCTGGCCGAGGCGCTGACCGCGTACGAGAGCGGTCGCCGCCCCGTCGTCGAGTCCACCCAGCGCGCGGCGGCCGCCAGCCTCCGCTGGTTCGAGGAGCTCGCCGACCACGTCGACCGGCCGCCCCGCCGCTTCGCCTTCGACCTGCTCACCCGCAGCCGCCGCGTCACCCACGCCAACCTGCGGCTGCGCGACCCGGCCTTCACCGACACGGTCGAACGCGACTTCGGCTGCCCGCCCGGCACCCCGCCCATGTTCACGCCCTTCCGCCTGCGCGGGCTGACGCTGCGCAACCGGATCGTCGTCTCGCCCATGGACCTGTACGTCGCCGAGGACGGCGTACCCGGCGACTTCCACCTCGTCCACCTGGGCGCCAGGGCCCTCGGAGGCGCCGGACTCGTCATGACCGAGATGGTGTGCGTGAGCCCCGAGGGCCGCATCACCCCGGGCTGCTCCGGGCTCTGGGCCGACGAGCAGGCCGACGCCTGGAGCCGGATCACCGCCTTCGCGCACGCCCAGGCGCCCGGCACGGCGATCGGCGTCCAGCTCGGCCACTCCGGCCGCAAGGGCTCCACGCGCCGCATGTGGGAGGGCATCGACCAGCCCCTGCCCGAGGGCAACTGGCCGCTCGTCGCCGCCTCCCCCCTCCCGTACCGGGCCGGCGTCAACCAGACCCCCCGCGCCCTCGACCGCGCCGGACTCGCCGCCGTACGCGAGGAGTTCGCGGCCGCCGCCCGCCGGGCCGCCCGCTGCGACTTCGACCTCCTCGAACTCCACTGCGCCCACGGCTACCTGCTCTCCGGCTTCCTCTCCCCGCTCACCAACCACCGCACCGACGCCTACGGCGGAAGCCTCGACGCCCGGCTGCGCTTCCCGCTGGAGGTCTTCGACGCCGTACGGGAGGTGTGGCCCGACGACCGCCCGATGACCGTCCGCGTCTCGGCCACCGACTGGGCCGAGGGCGGGACGACCGCCGAGGACGCCGTCGCGATCGCCCGCGCCTTCGCCGCCCACGGCGCCGACGCCATCGACGTCTCCACCGGCCAGGTCGTCCCCGACGAGACGCCCGCCTACGGCCGCTCCTACCAGACCCCCTACGCCGACCGCATACGCGCCGCCACCGGCGTGCCCGTCGTCGCCGTCGGCGCCATCTCCTCCTGGGACGACGTCAACTCCCTCCTCCTGGCGGGCCGCGCCGACCTCTGCGCCCTCGCCCGCCCCCACCTCTACGACCCGCACTGGACCCTCCACGCCGCCGCCGAGCAGGGCTACGAAGGTCCGGCCGCGCCCTGGCCCGCCCCCTACCGCGCCGGCAGCCGCCGACCCCCCACGGGCCGCCGCGACTGAAACCCGCCCGGCGCCCCTGGACGCCCGCGTATGCCGGTGCGACGCGGGAGCATGGCGTGGGCACCACCGCTCCCCTTGAATGAGGACATGACAGAAAACAGGGGTGGGAAGGGTGCCGGGGCGGTCCTCGGCACGGCGACGGCGGCGACCGGACTCCTCGCGGGGGTGTGGTTCGCGTACGTCTGCTCGGTGATGCCGGCGCTGGCGCGGAGCGACGACCGCGTCTACGTCCAGGTGATGCGCGACATCAACGACGTCATCCAGAACCCGGCCTTCTTCACCGTGTTCCTCGGCGCCCCGCTCCTGGCGGCGGTGGCCGCCTGGCAGCACCGCGCCGGCCGCGCCCGCGCCTGGACGCTCGCCGCCCTCGTCCTCGCCGTCGCGGTCTTCCTCGTCACCTCCGCCGCGAACGTCCCCCTCAACGACGCCCTCGCCTCGGCCCAGGACCCGACGGCCGCCCGCGCCGCCTTCGCGGGCCCCTGGGTCGCCTGGAACGCCGTCCGAGCCGTCCTGACGACAGCGGGGTTCGCCTGTCTCCTCCGCGCGCTGGCCGTACGGAGCCGAGACCGGAACCCGAGCGGTGCAGGGGCGGGCACGCTCCGGCAGATGCACACCTAGGGAGCGACCACCGGCCGCACGAAGTCCGCGCCCCGGTCGCGCAGCAGCTCGTGCAGGGCGGCGAAGACCTCGGCCGAGCGGCGGCCGGGCCAGTCGTCCGGCAGCAGCTCGGCGGGGAGGACGGGGTCGGCGTACGGCAGGCGGCGCCAGGAGTCCAGGGCGAGCAGGTAGTCCCGGTAGGCGTCCTCGGCGCCGCCGGGCTCCGTCCGCCAGGCCCGCAGCACCGGCTCGTGGGCGGCGAGGAACTCCTCGTGGAGGCCGGCGATGGCCGGCAGGTCCCACCAGCGGGCCACCGCGTCGGCCGTCGCCGCGTAGCCCAGGTGGTCGCCCCGGAAGAGGTCCACGTACGGGGAGAGCTCCAGCCGCTCCAGGGCGTTGCGGGTCTCGTCGTACAGCCGCGCGGGCGCGACCCACACCCCCGGCGCCGCCGTGCCGAAGCCCAGCCGGGCGAGCCGGGAGCGCAGCAGGTGGCGCTTGTGCCGCTCGGCCTCCGGCACCGAGAAGACCGCCAGGACCCAGCCCTCGGACAGCTTCGGTTCGGTGCGGGCGTAGATCCGGCGGTCACCGTCGTCCAGGAGCCGCCGGGCGTCGTCCGACAGGGCGTATCCCGCCGCGCCGTCCGCCGTCCGGCCCGGCAGCAGCAGCCCGCGCCGCTTCAGCCGTGACACCGAGGAACGCACCGAGGGCGCGTCCACCCCGACCACGGCCAGCAGCCGGATGAGCCCGGCCACCGGCATCGGCGAACCGTCGGGCCCCCGGCCGTAGGCGCCGTAGAGGGAGACGATCAGGGAACGGGGAGTGTGCTGCTCGGCCACGTGATCACTTTAGGGGTTGTCCCGCCGATGGGACCCGCCTCGCGGCGTCCGGCACCGGAGGGGATCTTCCGACGGTCCCGCGCGGTCCGCCCAGGTCCGGCCCACGTGGGGCCCGGGGCCTCCCCGGTTCCGGCCGGGATCCCGCCCGGGTCTGCCCGGGTCGGCCCGGATCCCGCTCGGGTCCGGCCCGGCGCTGTCGGGGCCGCCCTCACTCCTTCTCCTCCTCCCGGAGCCGGAAGCGCTGGAGCTTGCCCGTCGCCGTGCGGGGCAGCGCGTCCAGGAAGACGATCTCCCGGGGCGTCTTGTACGGGGCGAGGCGGGCGCGGACGAAGGCCCGCAGGGCGGCGGCGGTGCCCGCGTCGCGCGGCACCCCGTCCCGTACCACCGTGTACGCCACGACGACCTGGCCGCGCAGCTCGTCGGGACGGCCCACCACCGCCGTCTCCACCACGTCCGGGTGGTCGAGGAGGGCCTCCTCGACCTGGGGCCCGGCGATGTTGTACCCGGCCGAGATGATCATGTCGTCGGCGCGCGAGACGTAGCGGAAGTAGCCGTCGGGCTCACGGACGTACGTGTCCCCCGTCAGGTTCCAGCCGTCCCGCACGTACTCGGCCTGACGCGGGTCGGCCAGGTAGCGGCAGCCCACCGGGCCGCGCACCGCGAGCAGCCCCTCGGTGCCGTCCGGGACGCCCCGGCCGTCCCGGTCCACGACCCTGGCCTGCCAGCCGGGCACCGGGCGGCCGGTGGTGCCCGGGCGGATGTCGCCGTCGGCGGCGGCGATGAAGATGTGCAGCAGCTCGGTCGCGCCGATGCCGTTGATCAGGCGCAGGCCCGTCCGCGCGTACCAGGCCTTCCACGTCGCCTCCGGCAGGTTCTCGCCGGCGGAGACGCAGCGACGCAGCGAGCTCACGTCCGGGGCGGTGCCGTCGGTCAGCTCGCCGAGCATCACGCGGTACGCCGTCGGGGCCGTGAAGAGCACCGAGACGCGGTTCCGCTCGATCGCCGCGAGCAGCTGCTTGGGGCCGGCCTGGGGGAGCAGGACCGCGCTCGCCCCGGCGCGCAGCGGGAAGACGACGAGCCCGCCGAGGCCGAAGGTGAAGGCGAGTGGCGGGGAGCCCCCGAAGACGTCGTCGGGCAGCGGGCGCAGGACGCGCGCGGAGAAGGTGTCGGCGACGGCGAGGACGTCCCGGTGGAAGTGCACGCAGCCCTTGGGGCGCCCGGTCGTGCCGGAGGTGAAGGCGATGAGGGCGACGTCGTCGGCGGCCGTCGCCACCGCCTCGTACGGGCCGGGGCGGCGGTCCGCGAGCGCCAGCAGGTCGTCCGGGTCGTCCCCGCCGAACGGGGTGACGCGGAGGCCGGGGATCCCGGCCCGGAGGAGTTCGTCGAGGGCGTGGACGTCGCACAGGGCGTGGGTGCAGCGGGCCGCGTCCGCCATCACGGCCAGTTCGGGGGCCCGCTGCTGGGCCAGGACGGTGACGGCGACGGCGCCCGCCTTCATCACGGCGAGCCAGCAGGCCGCCAGCCAGGGGGTGGTGGGGCCGCGCAGCAGGACCCGGTTGCCGGGCCTGACCTTCAGGTCGGAGGTGAGGACGTGGGCGATCCGGTCGACCCGGTCCCTGAGCTCTCCGTAGCTCCAGACCCCGCCCTCGCCGTCGTGGAAGGCCGGCCGGTCCGCGCCGAATCGTTCCACCGTGCGGTCGAGGAGTTCCCTCCCGCAGTTGAGCCGGTCGGGGTACGCGAGCTCCGGGAGGTCGAAGAGGAGACGCGGCCACCGGTCCGGCGGCGGCAGCCGATCTCGGGTGAAGGTGTCGAGGTGGGCCGAGGGTGTCAGCTCCATGAGTCCGTCCCCCTGTCGTGGTGGGGTCGCTCAACGCCACACGAGCGTATCGTGTTGGTGACGGCAGTCAACGGTCCGCGACAAGGAAGCCGGACGGCATGCGCCCGCCCCCGCCGGACGGTGCGGGAACGGAAGCGCCGCACGGCACAGGGACGAAGGCGCCCGAGGGCGTCAGGGAGGGCCCACATGCCCGCATTCTCGCTCGAACCGGAACAGACCACCTGGTGTGCGGAGCTCCGTACCCTCGCCGCCGAACGCCTGAAGCCCCTCGCGGAGAGGGGCGAACCCGGCCGGGTCAACCGCCCCCTCGTCGCCGCCCTCGGCGACCTCGGCCTCCTCGCCCGCCTCTTCGACGCGGGCGCCCTCGAACTGTGCCTCCTGCGCGAATCCCTCGCCCGCACCTGCACCGAGGCCGAGACCGCCCTCGCCCTCCAGGGCCTCGGCAGCCACCCCGTCGCCGCCTTCGGCACCCCCGCCCAGCGCGACCGCTGGCTCCCCGAGGTCACCGCGGGCCGGGCCGTCGCCGCCTTCGCCCTGTCGGAACCCGGCGCCGGTTCCGACGCCGCCGCCCTCGCCCTCGACGCCGTCCCCGACGGACGCGGCGGCTGGCACCTGCACGGCGAGAAACGGTGGATCTCCAACGCCCCCGAGGCCGACTTCGCCACCGTCTTCGCCCGTACCACCCCCGGCGCCGGCGCCCGTGGCGTCACCGCCTTCCTCGTCCCCGCCGACCGCCCGGGACTCGGCGGCGAACCCCTCGACATGCTCGCCCCGCACGCCCTCGGAACCCTCACCTTCGACGGCGTCCCCGTCGGCCCCGAGGACCTCCTCGGCGCACCCGACCAGGGCTTCCGGGTCGCCATGAACACCCTCAACCTCTTCCGGCCCAGCGTCGGCGCCTTCGCCGTCGGCATGGCCCAGGCCGCCCTCGACGCCGCCCTCGCCCACACCGCCGCCCGCCCCGCCTTCGGCGGTGTCCTCGCCGACCTCCAGGCCGTCTCGCACCGCATCGCCGACATGGCCACCCGCACCGAGGCCGCCCGCCTCCTCGTGTACGCCGCGGCCGCCGCGTACGACGCCGGCGACCCCGACGTGCCCCGCCGCTCCGCCATGGCCAAACTCCTCGCCACCGAGACCGCCCAGTACGTCGTCGACTCCGCCGTCCAGCTGCACGGCGCCGCCGCCCTCCAGCGCGGCCACCTCCTCGAACACCTCTACCGCGAGGTCCGGGCCCCCCGGATCTACGAGGGCGCCACCGAGGTCCAGCGCACCATCATCGCCAAGGAGCTGTACGCGACCCACGCCACCGCCCGCCCCACGGCACCGCACGCAGCCGGCCCCCACGCCACCGCCCGCCCCACCGCGCCGCACCCGCCGGAGCCGGTCGCGAGTGACCCGTACGCACGCGAGCAGGAGGTCCCGTCCGCATGAGCCTGCACCGGCACAACCCCGCCGAACTCGCCCCGCCCGCCGGGTTCACCCACGCCGTCACCGCCACCGGCACCCGGCTGGTCTTCCTCGCCGGGCAGACCGCCCTCGACACCGAGGGCAAGGTGGTGGGGGAGACCCTCCCCGAGCAGTTCACCACCGCCCTCGGCAATCTGCTCACAGCCCTGCGGCACGCCGGCGGCACCCCGGCCGACCTCGCGCGCGTCACCGTCTACACCACCGACGTCGACGACTACCGCGCCCACGCCCACGAACTCGGCCGCGTGTGGCGCCGGTTGGCGGGCCGCGACTACCCCGCGATGGCGGTCATCGGAGTCGTACGCCTCTGGGACGAGCAGGCGCGGGTGGAACTGGACGGCTTCGCCGTCCTGGACGAGCCGGCCCCCGCTTGATCAACTGGTCACCCGTGCGGGCCGGGCTTAGTGTCGAAAGGTGGACTGACCGGCCCACGGCTCACTCACCAGGCGAGTACCCGAGGCTCCCCAATGAGTACACCCAAGCCGACGACACCGGCACCGACCGCCACTTCCGGGAAGGGCGGTGACGGCAAGGGCATCGCCCTGTTCGTGATCGCGTCCTGCCAGCTGATGGTGGTCCTCGACATCACGATCGTGAACATCGCGCTCCCGCACATCCAGAGCGCCCTGGACTTCTCCACGACCAGCCTGTCCTGGGTCGTCAACGCCTACACCCTCACCTTCGGCGGCCTGTTGCTCCTCGGCGGCCGCGCCGGCGACATCCTGGGCAGGCGACGGGTCTTCATCTTCGGCGTGCTGCTCTTCGGACTCGCCTCCCTCTTCTGCGGACTCGCGCAGAGCGAGTGGCAACTCCTGGCGGCCCGGGCCCTCCAGGGCGTCGGCGGCGCCATCGCCTCGCCGACCTCCCTGTCCCTCATCACCACCACCTTCGACGAAGGCCCGGAACGCAACAGGGCCTTCGGCGTCTTCGCGGGCGTCTCGGCCGGCGGCGGCGCGATCGGCCTGGTGGCCGGCGGCATGCTCGTCCAATGGCTCGACTGGCGCTGGATCTTCTTCGTCAACGTCCCGATCGCCGTGGTCATCGCGCTGCTCACGCCCCGCCACGTCAAGGAGTCCGAGCGGCACCCCGGTCACTTCGACCTCGCCGGCGCGCTCACCTCGACCCTCGGCATGGTGGCCCTGGTGTACGGATTCATCCGGGCCGCGCAGGAAGGCTGGAGCGACCCCTACACGATCGGCTCCTTCGTCGCCGCCGTCGTCCTCCTGGCGGCGTTCATCCTGATCGAGCGGCGCTCCCAACAGCCCATCACACCGCTGCACATGTTCGCCGACCGCAACCGCTCGGGCACCTACGTCATCATGCTCTGCCTGGCGGCGGCCATCTTCGGGATGTTCTTCTTCCTCACCCTGTTCGTGCAGCAGGTGCTCGGCTTCAGCCCCCTGGCGACCGGCCTCGCGTTCCTGCCGGTCAGCGCCATCATCGGGGTCGGCGCCGGCCTCACGTCCAACCTGCTGCCCCGCTACGGCCCCAAACCCTTCATGGTGACCGGCTCGGTGCTCGCAGCGGTCGGCCTCTCCTGGCTGACGCTCACCGACGTGAACTCGACCTACCTGGGCAGCATCCTCGGCCCGATCCTCGTCTTCGGCCTCGGCATGGGCCTGATGTTCGTCTCCCTCACCATCATGGCCCTGTCCAACGTCGAGCCCCAGGAATCCGGCGCCGCCTCCGGCCTCCTCAACGCCATGCAGCAGGTGGGCGGTTCGCTCGGCCTCTCCATCCTCGTCACCGTCTTCGGCACCGCCAGCCGCAACGAGGCCGACGTCCAGGTCCCGGCCTTCCTCTCCCAGGCCGGCCCCCTCGAGAAGGCCCGCTTCGCCGAGACCGGCCAACTCCCCCCTCCCTACGCCGACCAGGTCCTCACCTCCGGCGTCTCCGCGGGCTTCGTCACCGCCGCCGTCTTCGCCGTCGTCGGCGCCCTCGTCGCCCTCTTCGTCATCCAGGTCCGCGCCTCCGACATCGAGCGCCTCAAGGGCGGCATGGGCCCCCCGGGCATGGGCTGACCCCGCGACCCGCGGCGGGACGAACGACGACCGAGGCGAAGCCGACCGGCTTCGCCTCGGTCGTCACCGACGGCGGACGCCGCCGCCGGGCGCACCGGGTGGGGGTGCCGGGTGGGGGCGCGGGCGGAGGGGCCGGGAAATCGGCCGACAGAAGACGTTTTTATGCCTATATGTTCTCTTTATGTGGGTATGAGCCGGTGAGCAAGCGCCCTATCTCCTCAGGAGGCAGTCATGGCGTCAACGCACCGCGCACCCATCGACGAACATCCCGATCTCGTGGAACTGCGCGCACGGCACGACCGGGCCGCCGCGACTCCGCGCGCCCAGATGATCGAGGCACTCGCCCTGATCACCGGCCTCTACCTCGCGGCGTCCCCGTGGATCGCCGGTTTCAACGGCTTCACCACCCTGGCCGTCACCAACCTCATCGCCGGAATCGCCTACATGCTTCTCCTCGGAGGCCTGGGCAACTCCTACGAGCGAACGCACTCCATGGCCTGGGCGGCAGCCGCCATCGGCATCTGGACCTGCGTCGCCCCGTGGGTCGTCGCCGGTGATGTCGCCCATACCCGCTCGATCACCAGCAACCTGATCACCGGTGCCGTCGCCACCCTCCTCGCCCTCGCGGCCGCCTCCGCCGCCCGTGACCGCGAGCCCCGGCGTACCGGTAAGGGCCCCTCGGTCGGAGGCGGTCGCCCCATGTCCTAGACGGACGATGACCGACTGCCGCCCGCGCCGCCAGGAGCCCTCTCCTGGCGGCCTGCTCGTGGGCGTCTCGTGGGCGTGACGGGGTGCACCCGGCGCGCGTGGCCCCGTGGCCCACGCCCGCCGTATGGATGGTCCTCGTGGTGAAGGCGAAGAAATCCGCAGGTCGGCGCCCGTGTGCCGAAACGACGGGTGTGCGGACCGCGTGTTACGGCGTTTGTCCGGCGATGATCCGCCTAGGGTAATTCTGCCCGTCTGCGTCCCCTTCGTCCCTCACGGAGTTCTCATGGTCACCTCCACGGAGCCACCCACCCTCGTGCCGGTGAGGAAGAGAGGCCGGGGACGTGTCGTCGTGGACTGGCTGACGACGACGGACCACAAGAAGATCGGGCATCTCTACCTCATCACGTCGTTCGTGTTCTTCCTGCTCGGCGGGGTGATGGCCCTCCTGATCCGCGCGGAGCTGGCGCGGCCCGGCCTGCAGATCCTCTCGCCCGAGCAGTACAACCAGACGTTCACGCTGCACGGCACGGTGATGCTGCTGCTCTTCGCGACGCCGACCTTCGCCGGCTTCGCCAACGCGATCATGCCCCTGCAGATCGGCTCGCCCGACGTCGCCTTCCCGCGGCTGAACATGTTCTCCTACTGGCTGTTCCTGTGCGGCGGCCTGATCGCCTTCGCGGGAGTGTTCACCAGCCAGGGCACCGCCGACTTCGGCTGGACCGCCTACACCCCGCTCAGCGGCGGGGAGCGCACCCCGTACGTCGGCGCCGACATGTGGATCATGGGTCTCGCGCTCGGTGGCTTCGGGACGATCCTGGGCGCGGTCAACTTCATCACCACGATCATCTGCATGCGCGCCCCGGGGATGACGATGTTCCGGATGCCGATCTTCACCTGGAACGTGCTGCTGACGTCGGTGCTGGTGCTGTTCGCGTTCCCCGTGCTGGCGGCGGCGCTGTTCGCGCTGGAGGCGGACCGGCAGTTCGGGGCGCACATCTACGATCCGCAGAACGGCGGAGCGCTGCTGTGGCAGCACCTGTTCTGGTTCTTCGGGCATCCCGAGGTCTACATCATCGCGCTGCCGTTCTTCGGGATCGTCACCGAGATCCTGCCCGTCTTCTCCCGCAAACCGATCTTCGGTTACGTGGGCCTCGTCGGCGCCACGATCGCGATCGCCGGCCTGTCGGTCACCGTCTGGGCACACCACATGTTCGCCACCGGAGCGGTGCTGCTGCCGTTCTTCTCCTTCATGACCTTCCTCATCGCCGTGCCCACGGGGGTGAAGTTCTTCAACTGGATCGGCACCATGTGGAAGGGGTCCATCTCCTTCGAGACGCCGATGCTGTGGTCGATCGGCTTCCTGGTGACGTTCCTGTTCGGCGGGCTGACCGGCATCATCCTCGCCTCGCCGCCCATGGACTTCCAGGTCACCGACAGCTACTTCGTCGTCGCCCACTTCCACTACGTCGTCTTCGGCACGGTCGTCTTCGCGATGTTCGCCGGGTTCTACTTCTGGTGGCCGAAGATGACCGGCACGATGCTCGACGAACGCCTCGGCAAGATGCACTTCTGGACGCTGTTCATCGGGTTCCACATGACCTTCCTCGTCCAGCACTGGCTGGGCGCCGAGGGCATGCCGCGCCGCTACGCCGACTACCTGCAGGCCGACGGCTTCACCGCCCTCAACTCCTTCTCCTCCATCGGGGCCTTCCTCCTGGGCATGTCCACCCTGCCGTTCCTCTACAACGTCTGGAAGACCGCCAAGACCGCCCCTCGCGTCACCGTCGACGACCCCTGGGGCTTCGGCCGCTCCCTCGAATGGGCCACGTCGTGTCCCCCGCCCCGCCACAACTTCCTCACCCTGCCGAAGATCCGCTCCGAGTCCCCCGCCTTCGACCTGAACTACCCCGGCCTGGCGGCCCTCGACCACGGCCGGACGCACAAGCGGGACGTCATCGACGACCCCGGCGCCGCGCAGAGCCCCGAGGGGGGCCGGTAAGCATGGCCATGCCCGGCCGTCGGGAGCCGCACGGCTCCGCGGGCCACGAGGGCGACGGCGGCGAGGCCCCGGGTCCGGCCGGGTCCGGCGCGCTCCCTCCCCGCGCCGTCACCGAGGAGGCGTCCGCCGGCATCGCCCGGCTGGAGGGCTACCTGCTCGCGCAGCGTGCCAGGACCGAGGCCGCCGAGGCCGGCATCGCCTTCGCCCGCCGGTTCCCCTGGCTGGGGCCGCGAGAGGAGGCGGAGGTGGCCCGCGTGTTCGAGCAGGAGCACCTGGCCCTTCGGTGCCGGATGCTCCGGGCCACCGCGGCGCGAGCGGACGAACTGCGCGGGGAGTACGGCCACCGTTACGCATCCCTGCGCCGGCGTCTGGTCGCCACGTTCCTCGGCCTGGCCGGCGGTATGGCCGTCGTGGTGGGGGTGGTGGCGCGGGCCGCCGGTTAGTCAGGTGCGGTGCCTGCGGTCCAGCCACCACAGCAGCATGGAGGCACCGCTCAGGACGATCAGTGCGCTGCCGGCGAGGAGGGCGAGCATGTGGTCCGCCGTGTGCACGGCGGTGTTCTGGGTGTCGAGGACGAACGGCGAGACGAGCAGCCACAGGCCCGCCAGGCCCACGACTGCGTCGGACCACAGACCTCCGCCGCGGTAGATGCGCGAGCCGGCGGTGAACGCGACGACCAGCCCGACCAGGAACTCGTTCACCTGCGCGTCTTTCGGCCCGAGCTGCGTGGCCATCGGCATCAGCAGCAGCACCACCGATACCGCCAGCATCAGCAGGCCCAGGATCTGGTCATGTGCTCCCTGACGCAGCACATGAGGCGGATCCGCGACGCGCGGTGTCAGTCCCCGGTCGATGTGGATCACCATGGCCCCTCATCTCCTCCGGTCCGGATGGCCCATGGCGGCTACCCGCCGAAGCCCGTCCCACTCGCGCGGCGGGAACAGCGGCCGGGCGCCCCGTGCCCGTACCGCCGCCGAAGGGGGAGGCCGCCGGCGACGGCCTCCCCCTTCGGCGGCGATACGGCCGGCCGGCCGCTCAGATGTCCCGGAAGATCTCGATCTGGGCGCCGATGGAGTTGAGGCGCTCCGCGAGGTCCTCGTAGCCGCGGTTGATGACGTAGACGTTGCGGAGGACGGAGGTGCCCTCGGCGGCCATCATGGCGAGGAGGACGACCACGGCCGGGCGGAGGGCCGGCGGGCACATCATCTCGGCGGCGCGCCAGCGGGTGGGGCCCTCGACGAGGACGCGGTGGGGGTCGAGGAGCTGGAGGCGGCCGCCGAGGCGGTTGAGGTCGGTGAGGTAGATGGCGCGGTTGTCGTAGACCCAGTCGTGGATGAGGGTCTTGCCCTGGGCGGTGGCGGCGATGGCCGCGAAGAAGGGGACGTTGTCGATGTTGAGGCCCGGGAAGGGCATCGGGTGGATCTTGTCGATCGGCGCCTCCAGTTTGGAGGGGCGGACCGTGAGGTCGACGAGGCGGGTGCGGCCGTTGTCGGCGGCGTACTCGGGGGAGCGGTCGTGGTCGAGGCCCATCTCCTCCAGGACCGCGAGCTCGATCTCCATGAACTCGATGGGGACGCGCCGGATGGTCAGCTCCGACTCGGTGACGACCGCGGCGGCGACGAGGCTCATCGCCTCGACCGGGTCCTCGGAGGGGGAGTAGTCGACGTCGACGTCGATCTGCGGCACGCCGTGGACGGTCAGGGTGGTGGTGCCGATGCCGTCGACCCGTACGCCGAGCGCCTCCAGGAAGAAGCACAGGTCCTGGACCATGTAGTTGGAGGAGGCGTTGCGGATGACGGTGACGCCGTCGTGCCGGGCGGCGGCGAGCAGCGCGTTCTCGGTGACCGTGTCGCCGCGCTCGGTCAGGACGATCGGGCGGTCGGGGGCGACACGGCCGACCTGGGCGTGGTAGATGCCCTCGGTGGCGGTGACCTCCAGGCCGAAGCGGCGCAGGGCGATCATGTGCGGCTCGATCGTGCGCGTGCCGAGGTCGCAGCCACCGGCGTACGGCAGCTTGAAGCGGTCCATGCGGTGCAGCAGCGGGCCGAGGAACATGATGATGGAGCGGGTGCGGATCGCGGCCTCGGCGTCGATGGACTCCATGTCCAGCTCGGCGGGCGGCACGATCTCCAGGTCGACCCCGTCGTTGATCCAGCGGGTGCGGACGCCGATGGAGTTGAGGACCTCCAGGAGCCGGAAGACCTCCTCGATGCGGGCGACGCGGCGCAGGACGGTGCGGCCCTTGTTGAGGAGCGAGGCGCAGAGCAGCGCGACACAGGCGTTCTTGCTCGTCTTGACGTCGATGGCGCCGGAGAGCCGGCGGCGGCCGACGACGCGCAGGTGCATGGGTCCCGCGTAACCCAGGGACACGATCTCGCTGTCGAGGGCCTCGCCGATCCTGGCGATCATCTCAAGGCTGATGTTCTGGTTGCCGCGCTCGATCCGGTTGACGGCGCTCTGGCTCGTGGCCAGCGCGTCGGCGAGCTGCGTCTGTGTCCAGCCGCGGTGTTGCCGGGCGTCACGGATGAGCTTGCCGATGCGTACGAGGTAGTCGTCTGCCATGGCGTCACGTTATCTCAGATATGAGATGTGACGATCACTGGGCTGGTGCGTTCGGGTGATGGCTCGTTATGTATGTGCCGATATGGCCGGATTGGTCTAGTCGGGAAGGTCCAGTGCCGTGGGATGGCGGGGCTCGTACAGCGGAAGCTCCGTGCCGCTCGGCAGGCGCACCGCCGCCAGCAGTCCCCACCCCTGGTCGGTGATGGCCCGTGAGATCTCCGCACCCCGGTCCTCCAGTGTGGTGAGGGTGCGCGTGAGGTCCTCGCACATCAGGTAGACCTCGTGCTTCGGCTCGCCCTCCGTCGGGTGCACCGCGACCTCGGCGGGCGGCAGCCTGAAGACGAGCCAGCCGCCTCCGGCGTCCACGTGCCCGAAGCCGACGACGTCCTTGAGGAAGGCCCGGTCGGCCTCGGCGTCCCGGGTGTAGAGAATCACGTGCGCGCCACTGAACATGGATCGATCGTCGGCCGGGGGCCCGGCCGGGGCCATCGGACCGCATCCGTTCGGGGGCGGCGGCGGGCCTCCCCGGGGATCCGCAGCATGCCAGGCATGACCGTGCGGCGGTGATGTACTAGAGTTATCTCGACATCGAGATATCTGCCGAGGCGCACCGCTGCCGCCAACTTGGTAAGGGTTCCCTAACTAAGCCTTACCTTAGCGGATCGACGACGCGTACGTGGCGGCAGGATGTGGTGGAACGCGCACATATATGAAGGAGACTGTCGTGTCGGCGAACAGCTTCGACGCCCGCAGCACGCTGCGCGTGGGCGACGAGTCGTACGAGATCTTCAAGCTGGACAAGGTCGAGGGCTCCGCGCGCCTCCCTTACAGCCTGAAGGTTCTCCTGGAGAACCTGCTCCGCACCGAGGACGGCGCGAACATCACCGCCGACCACATCCGGGCGCTCGGCGAATGGGACTCCCAGGCCCAGCCGAACCAGGAGATCCAGTTCACGCCGGCGCGCGTGATCATGCAGGACTTCACCGGTGTCCCCTGTGTCGTCGACCTCGCCACCATGCGTGAGGCCGTCGCGGCGCTCGGCGGCGACCCGGCGAAGGTCAACCCGCTCTCCCCGGCCGAGATGGTCATCGACCACTCCGTCATCGCCGACAAGTTCGGCACGAACTCCGCCTTCGCGGAGAACGTCGAGCTGGAGTACGGCCGCAACAAGGAGCGCTACCAGTTCCTGCGCTGGGGCCAGACCGCCTTCGACGACTTCAAGGTCGTCCCGCCGGGCACCGGCATCGTCCACCAGGTGAACATCGAGCACCTGGCCCGCACCGTCATGGTCCGCAACGGCCAGGCGTACCCCGACACCCTCGTCGGCACCGACTCGCACACCACCATGGTCAACGGCCTGGGCGTGCTGGGCTGGGGCGTCGGCGGCATCGAGGCCGAGGCCGCGATGCTCGGCCAGCCGGTCTCCATGCTCATCCCGCGCGTCGTCGGCTTCAAGCTGACCGGCGAGCTGCCGGCCGGCACCACCGCCACCGACCTGGTCCTCACGATCACCGAGATGCTGCGCAAGCACGGCGTCGTCGGCAAGTTCGTCGAGTTCTACGGCGAGGGCGTCGCCGCCACCTCGCTCGCCAACCGCGCCACCATCGGCAACATGTCGCCGGAGTTCGGCTCCACCGCCGCGGTCTTCCCGATCGACGGCGAGACCCTGAACTACCTCAAGCTCACCGGCCGCTCCGAGCAGCAGGTCGCGCTCGTCGAGGCGTACGCCAAGGAGCAGGGCCTCTGGCTCGACCCGGCCGCCGAGCCCGACTTCTCCGAGAAGCTGGAGCTCGACCTCTCCACGGTCGTCCCCTCCATCGCCGGCCCGAAGCGCCCGCAGGACCGCATCATCCTCGCGAACGCCGCCGCGCAGTTCGCCCAGGACGTCCGCAACTACGTCGACGAGGTGGACGAGGCGGGCAAGGAGTCCTTCCCGGCCTCCGACGCCCCGGCGAACCACCCCAACGGCGCCCCGTCGAAGCCGGTCCAGGTGACCGCCCCCGACGGCTCGACCTACGAGATCGACCACGGTGCCGTCACCGTCGCCGCGATCACGTCCTGCACCAACACGTCGAACCCGTACGTGATGGTCGCCGCCGCGCTCGTCGCGAAGAAGGCCGTGGAGAAGGGCCTGACCCGCAAGCCGTGGGTCAAGACCACCCTCGCCCCGGGCTCGAAGGTCGTCACCGACTACTTCGACAAGTCGGGCCTCACCCCGTACCTCGACAAGGTCGGCTTCAACCTCGTCGGCTACGGCTGCACCACCTGCATCGGCAACTCCGGCCCGCTGCCGGAGGAGGTCTCCAAGGCCGTCAACGAGCACGACCTGGCCGTGACCTCGGTGCTCTCGGGCAACCGCAACTTCGAGGGTCGCATCAACCCCGACGTCAAGATGAACTACCTGGCCTCCCCGCCGCTGGTCGTCGCGTACGCCATCGCGGGCTCCATGAAGGTGGACATCACCAAGGACGCCCTCGGCGTCGACCAGGACGGCAAGCCCGTCTACCTGGCCGACATCTGGCCGTCGGAGGCCGAGGTCAACGACGTCGTGGCCAACGCCATCGGCGAGGACATGTTCCGCAAGTCCTACCAGGACGTCTTCGCGGGCGACGCCCAGTGGCAGGCGCTGTCGATCCCGACCGGCAACACCTTCGAGTGGGACAACGAGTCCACCTACGTCCGCAAGCCCCCGTACTTCGAGGGCATGACGATGGAGACCACCCCGGTCACCGACATCGTCGGCGCGCGCGTCCTGGCCAAGCTGGGCGACTCGGTCACCACCGACCACATCTCCCCGGCCGGCGCCATCAAGGCCGACACCCCGGCCGGCAAGTACCTCACCGAGCACGGTGTGGAGCGTCGTGACTTCAACTCCTACGGCTCGCGCCGAGGCAACCACGAGGTCATGATCCGCGGCACCTTCGCCAACATCCGCCTGCGCAACCAGATCGCGCCGGGCACCGAGGGCGGCTTCACCCGCGACTTCACCCAGGCCGACGGCCCGGTGTCGTTCATCTACGACGCCTCGCAGAACTACCAGGCCGCCGGCACCCCGCTGGTCATCCTGGGCGGCAAGGAGTACGGCTCCGGCTCGTCCCGCGACTGGGCCGCCAAGGGCACCGCGCTCCTCGGCGTCAAGGCCGTCATCACCGAGTCGTACGAGCGCATCCACCGCTCGAACCTCATCGGCATGGGCGTCCTGCCGCTGCAGTTCCCGGCCGGCCAGTCGGCCGACTCGCTCGGCCTGACCGGTGAGGAGACCTTCTCCATCACCGGCGTCACCGAGCTGAACGAGGGCACCACGCCCAGCACGGTGAAGGTCACCACCGACACCGGCGTCGAGTTCGACGCGGTCGTCCGCATCGACACCCCCGGCGAGGCGGACTACTACCGCAACGGCGGCATCATGCAGTACGTGCTCCGCAACCTCATCCGCGGCTGACGCCACCGGATCCGGTAGCACGAAGCGGGCCCCGCTCCTCGGAAGAGGAGCGGGGCCCTTTCGGCTTTCCCGACGTGCGCGCCGCGAGGGCGCGGGAGGTCAGGAGAAGATCAGGCGGTACGTGTTCCAGCCCGTACCGATCTTCACGCGCGGCTTGAAGGCCGGGTTCGCGAGACCGGTGCCCGGGTACAGCCACAGGTAACCCGAGGAGTCGCGGGCCACCACGTCGGGCTCACCGTCGTAGTTGACGTCACCGCTGGAGACGAAGGTGTTCAGGCCGTTCCAGCCGTTGCCGGCCTTGACCCGGGGGCCGAGCGGCTTGAGGTAGTTGCCCGTGCCCGGGTACAGCCACAGGTAACCGGCGCTGTCACGGGCGAGGACGTCGTCCTTGCCGTCGCCGGTCATGTCGCCCTTGCCGGTGATCTGGTTGAAGATGCCCCAGCCGGTGCCGATCTGCGTGCGCGGGGCGAGCTTGCCGTTGCCGTACCCGAGGTACAGGTACAGGCGGCCCGCGCTGTCGCGCGCCAGCAGGTCCGGGGCGGCCGCGCCACCCAGGTTGCCGGTCGAGACGACCTTGTTGAAGACGCCCCAGCCGGAGCCGAGGGAGATGCCGTCCTGACCCCAGGCGGTGTACGACAGGCGGCCGCCGGTCACGTCCCAGGCGCCGTCGGTCTCGCCGTCGCCGTTCTGGTCGGCCATGGTCAGCTGGTTGGTGTACTGCCAGCCGCTGCCCACGTACTGACGGCCGCTGAAGCCGCCGGTGCCGTTCGGAAGGTACGCGTACATGAAGCCCGAGCCGTCCACACCGCGCAGCTCGCCGTCGGCGACGGCGGAGGCGGAGGAAGCGGCGAGGGTGCCCGCCTTCGGCGCCGCCTTCTGGACGGCCGAGGCCGAACGGGCGGGCTGGGGGGCGTCGGCCGCCACGGCGGCCGTGGTGGTGCCGACGAGGGCCGCCGTTATCGCGGCGACCGTGACACGGGACAGGGCGCCCGTGCGGTTCAGGCCAGAAGACTTGGCCACGTAGTACTCCAGTTCCGAGTGGAATAAGGCAGGTGCCGCCGCGCGTGCGCCACAAGGGGCGGAGGCGGCGGAACCTCTATGATCCAGGATCCTTCTCACGAGATCTTCACCGGGCAAGCGGTTTGTGACACAACTGTTTCGGTCCAAGACCGTATGTCCCGATTGTCGGTTAGTGTCCCACCGGTGTCCGCGGAAAGGGCGTGTCGCGACCCCGTACGGGCAACTCCGCTGCGGTGTCAAGGGTGTTGGTTCACGAATGGTTGGACGAAACGCCGCAGATCCAGCGTGCTTATCCCGCAGGTCTCAACTCGGGAAAGATGGCCGTGTAAACCTGCTTTCGATCTTGCTCCGGCGAAGGGAAGTGGACTATACCTGTCGGCGTCCAGCCAGTCGTTTCCATCGGACGACGGCCCGACGCCTGCACGACCCGGCTGCAAATGACCGCGGTGGCGGGGCCCTTCGCCTGTGGCGAGCGAGTAGTACGGGCGACCGGTACACCGCCTGAGTCCTGAATGAAGGCGAGGACTTGAGCATGGGATCCACCTCCGCACAGACCAATGAGGGCGGCTTCGGCCGCCGCGATCTGATCAAGCGCTCCGCGGCTATCGGTCTGATCTCGGTGCCGACGATGAGCTTCCTGTCCGCCTGCGCGAGCAGCGACAGCGGTGGCAACGGGAAGGTCGAGAAGGGCACGAAGTCCGAAAAGAACCCGCTCGGGGTGAACGAGGCGGCCCCGCTCGATTTCGTCCTCTTCGACGGTGGATTCGGACAGCAGTACGCCAAGGACGCGGTCAAGGTCTACGAGACCAGTTATCCGAAGGCGAAGGTCAAGTTCACCCCCACCCAGAAGATCACCACCACGCTCCAGCCGCGCTTCAACGGCGGCAACCCGCCGGACCTCATCGACAACTCCGGCGCCGAGCAGATGGACATGGGTGTCCTCGTCGGCCAGAAGCAGCTCATGGACCTCACCCCGCTGCTCGACTCGCCCTCCATCGACGACCCGAAGAAGACGGTCCGCGACACCCTGCGGCCCGGCATCGTCGAGATGGGCCAGTTCGACGGCGCTCCGGTGTGGATCATGTACTACGCCTACACGGTCTACGGCGTCTGGTACTCGCAGAAGCTCCTCGACTCGCTCGACGCGAAGTACCCGGAGACCTGGGACGAGATGCTGGCCGTCTGCGAGAAGGCCAAGAAGAAGGGCATCGCGGGCTGGACGTACGCCGGCAAGCACCCGTACTACGTCCCCTTCTCCCTCTACCCGATGATCGCGAAGGTCGGCGGCCGCGAGGTCCTGGACGCCATCGACAACCTGGAGCCGAAGGCCTGGGAGCACCCCGCGGTCAAGGCGTGCTTCGAGGCCTACTACGAGCTCGTGCGGAAGGGGTACATCCTCAAGGGCACCCCCGGCCTCGACCACATCCAGTCGCAGACCGCCTGGACCGAGGGCAAGGCGCTGTTCATCCCGAACGGCTCCTGGGTCGAGAACGAGGCGGCGAAGACCATGCCGGCCGACTTCAACCTGGCCGTCTCCGCCCCGACCGGCATCGACTCCTCCGACAAGATGCCCTTCGGCACCATCTGGGCCTCCGGCGGCGAGCCCTTCATCGTCCCGGCCAAGGCGGCGAACGCCGAGGGCGGCATGGAGCAGCTGCGCATCATGCTCAGCGAGGCCTCCTCCAAGAACTTCACCCAGTCGGTGAAGTCCCTGACCGCCCTCAACGGCGGCACCGACGGCATCGAGCTGACGCCGGGCCTGAAGTCCGGCGTGGCCGCGCTGGAGAAGGCCGGCCAGAACGTCGTCAACCCGCGCCTCCAGGACTGGTACGTCGCCCTCCAGAAGGAGAAGATCGGCGTGGCGGGCCTCGGCGAGATGATGGCCGGCCGCGCGACCCCGGCCGAGACGATCAAGAAGATCCAGAAGTACGCCGACGAGGCGGCCAAGGACTCGTCGATCAAGCACTACAAGCACCAGTGAGCAGTGCCGGGGCCCCTTCCCGCCGACCGGGAGCGGGCCCCGGCCCCTTCGCGCGCAGCACCGGCGGCGCGCCTCCGCGGGAAGATCGGGGTCGGTAGGAATGCAACACGGCAAGTACCGTTTCATCGTGGGGTTCCTGGCGGCCCCCCTGGCGCTCTACGCGCTGTTCGTCATCTGGCCCTTCATCCAGTCCATCTACTACTCGTTCACGGACTGGACCGGACTGAGCCCCGAATTCGGGATGGTCGGATTCGACAACTACAGCAGAATGCTGGACGACGAGATCTTCTGGAAATCGCTCCAGCACAGTCTGACCTTCGCGGTGGTGCTGCCGCTGGTGACCGTCGGTCTCGCGCTGTTCTTCGCCTTCATGCTCAATGTCGGCGGTCGGCGCCGCAGGGGGGCGGCGATCGCGGGTGTGCGCGGCTCGTCCTTCTATAAGATCGTCTATTTCTTCCCGCAGGTGCTGTCGATCGCGATCGTGGCGCTGCTCTTCCAGTTCGCGTACAACCCCAATAGCGGAGCCATCAATTCCGTACTGAAGGGAGTCGGTCTCGGCAGCGTGCAGCCGGACTGGCTCGGCGACCCGGATCTCGCCCTCATCTGCGTGATGGTGGTCCTCGTCTGGTCCACCGTCGGATTCTTCGTCGTCCTCTTCTCGGCCGGCATGGCGTCCATTCCGAGGGACTTCTACGAGGCCGCCCTGCTCGACGGCGCGAACCGCTTCACCACGTTCTTCAGGATCACGCTGCCGCTGCTCTGGGACACCGTGCAGTCCGGCTGGATCTACATGGGCATCCTCGCGCTCGGCGCGGAGTCCTTCGCCGTCGTCCAGATCATGACCGTCGGCCCCAACGGCGGCGGGCCCGACTACTCCACCATCGTCATGCCGCTGTACGTGTACCAGAAGGCATTCCGGGACGGTCAGGCCGCCTACGCAACGACCATCGGTGTCGCGCTCCTCCTCGTCACGCTCGCCTTCGCGGCCGTCGTGATGAAGCTGGGCCGGCGCGAGCGGCTGGAGTTCTGATGAAGACGACCGACACTGCCTCCACCGGCGTCGAGGACGCCCCCGGCTCCCCGGCCGGCCCGGGCCTCACGCTCGGCAAGACCACGGACGCCGCCCCCGCCAAGCGCTCCCGGGGCGACGGCACGGTGCTGAACGTCTTCTCGCACGGCATGCTCGTCGTCTGGGCGGTCATGGTCGTGATGCCGCTGCTCTGGGCGGTCATGACCTCGTTCAAGACCGACCGGGCGATCTTCACCTCGCCGTGGTCGCTGCCCGACAGGCTGCACTTCGAGAACTGGTCGCGCGCCTGGACCGAGGCGCACATGAGCGACTACTTCCTGAACACCCTCCTGGTGGTCGGAGGCTCGCTCGTCGGCACGCTCCTGTTCGGTTCGATGGCGGCCTACGTCCTGGCCCGCTTCGACTTCCCGGGCAACCGCTTCATCTACTTCCTCTTCATCGGCGGGATGAGCTTCCCGATCATCCTGGCGCTCGTGCCGCTGTTCTACGTCATGCAGAACATCGCGCTGCTGAACACGCTGCACGGCCTGATCCTCGTCTACATCGCGTACTCGCTGCCGTTCACCGTCTTCTTCCTCACCGCCTTCTTCCGCACCCTGCCGACCTCGGTGGCGGAGGCGGCGTTCGTGGACGGCGCCTCGCACACCCGGACCTTCTTCCAGGTGATGCTGCCGATGGCCAAGCCCGGCCTCATCAGCGTCGGCATCTTCAACTTCCTCGGCCAGTGGAACCAGTACCTGCTGCCGACCGTGCTCAACACCGAGCCGGAGCGGAAGGTGCTCTCCCAGGGACTCGTCCAGCTGGCCGTCAGCCAGGGCTACAAGGGTGACTGGTCCGGCCTCTTCGCCGGCCTGGTGATGGCCATGCTGCCCGTGCTGGCGGCGTACATCGTCTTCCAGCGGCAGGTGGTGGCCGGTCTCACCGCCGGTGCCGTGAAGTAAGTCGTGAAGTAACCCGGACCGAGGTCCCCAGGGCCCCCGGCGCACCGTGCGCCGGGGGCCCTTCGCGTCGTGTGACCCGTACCGCCCGCCACTCAAGGTCTTGACGGGGACCAAGCCGAAAGAGTCCCCTTAGGGTTCACATGTTGGAGAAAACGGTGGGAGTGAGTGAGTCGATGGAGACTCCGGGGTCGCAGACGTCTCTGCACAGGGCCAATCTCGAACGGGTCGTCCGGGCGGTGCGGATGGCCGGCTCGCTCACCCAGGCGGAGATCGCCAGGGCGACGGGCCTCTCGGCAGCCACGGTCTCCAACATCGTGCGGGAGCTGAAGGACGGCGGGACCGTCGAGGTCACGCCCACCTCCGCGGGCGGCCGCCGGGCCCGCAGCGTCTCGCTGTCCGGCGACGCCGGCATCGTGATCGGCGTGGACTTCGGGCACACCCACCTGAGGGTCGCCGTGGGCAACCTGGCCCACCAGGTCCTCGCCGAGGAGTCCGAGCCGCTCGACGTCGACGCCTCCGCCGCGGAGGGCTTCGACCGGGCGGAACAGCTGGTCAACCGCCTGATCCAGGCCACCGGCATCGGCCGGGACAAGGTGATCGGCGTCGGGCTCGGCGTGCCGGGCCCCATCGACGTCTCCTCCGGCACCCTCGGCTCGACGTCGATCCTGCCGGGGTGGAGCGGCATCAACCCGGCCGAGGAGCTCACCGGCCGGCTCGGCGTCCCCGTGCACGTCGACAACGACGCCAACCTCGGCGCGCTGGGCGAGCTGGTCTGGGGCGGCGGCCGGGGCGTCAAGGACCTGGCGTACATCAAGGTGGCCAGCGGCGTCGGCGCCGGCCTGGTGATCGACGGGCGGGTCTACCGGGGACCCGGCGGCACCGCGGGGGAGATCGGGCACATCACGCTCGACGAGTCGGGACCCGTCTGCCGCTGCGGCAACCGCGGCTGCCTGGAGACCTTCACGGCCGCCCGGTACGTCCTGCCGCTGCTCCAGCCCAGCCACGGCCCCGATCTGACGATGGAGCGGGTGGTCCAGCTGGCCCGCGAGGGCGACCCCGGCTGCCGCCGGGTGATCGCCGACGTCGGCCGGCACATCGGCAGCGGCATCGCCAACCTCTGCAATCTCCTGAACCCGAGCCGGGTGGTGCTCGGCGGCGACCTCGCGGAGGCCGGGGAGCTGGTCCTCGCGCCCATCAGGGACTCCGTCTCGCGGTACGCGATCCCCAGTGCAGCCCGGCAGCTGTCGCTGGCCCAGGGGGCCCTGGGCGGGCGCGCCGAGGTGCTCGGCGCACTCGCCCTCGTCCTGAGCGAAATGGGCGATTCGACCCTGTTGGAGAGTGCCCTGCCCGCAGCCGCTCCGGTCTCCCGCCTTGCCTTCACTTAGATAACGAACACCACCGTTGTCATCTCGTTAAGAATTTACTTCTTGACGGCAACGTTGCGGCCGAGTTGACTTCGGGACACCTCGGCCGCAACGTCGCGGCCTCGTCAGGGAGGCAACCACACATGAACGCAGTGACGCGTCGTGCCGTCATAGCAACGGCCGCGGTCTCGATGGCTCTCACGCTCGGCGCTTGCGGCAAGGCCGGCGGCGGCGACAGCGAGGACAAGGGCAGCTCGACCAAGATCGGTCTGCTCCTGCCCGAGAACAAGACCTCGCGCTACGAGGCGCTGGACAAGCCCCAGTTCGAGAAGGCCGTCAAGGCCGCCTGCTCCGACTGCGAGATCGTGTACAACAACGCGGTCTCCGACGTCGTGAAGCAGAAGCAGCAGTTCGACCAGCTGATCGCCGACGGCGTCAAGGTCATCGCCCTCGACCCGGTCGACGCCGAGAAGGCCGCGGGCTGGGTCAAGGACGCCAAGGCCAAGGGCGTCAAGGTCGTCGCGTACGACCGCGCCGTCGCCGGCGCCGACGCCTACGTCAGCCACGACAACAACAAGGTCGGCGAGCTCCAGGGCCAGGCCCTGCTGACCGCCCTCGGCGCCAAGGCCGCCACCGCCAACGTCGTGATGATCAACGGCGACGAGAAGGACCCGAACGCCGGGCTCTTCAAGAAGGGCGCCCACACCGCCCTCGACGGCAAGGTCAAGATCGCCTACGAGGCCTCCGGCGAGTGGGACCCGAAGGTCGCCGGCGAGAAGATGGCCGCCGCGATCTCCTCGGTCGGCAAGGACAAGATCGGCGCGGTGTACTCCGCCAACGACGGCATGGCCGGCGGCATCATCACCTCCCTCGAGAACGCGGGCATCAAGGGCATCCCGGTGGGTGGCCAGGACGCCGAGGTCGCGGGCATCCAGCGCATCATCGCCGGCACCCAGACCTTCACCATCTACAAGTCGCCGCTCCAGCTGGCCCCCGAGGCCGCCAAGTTCGCGGTGAACCTGCTCCAGGGCAAGGAGCTCGGCGCCCAGGGCAACACCGACGGCGTGCCGTCGACGCTCTTCGCCCCGGTCGTGGTCGACAAGACCAACATCCAGTCCACGGTGGTCCAGGACGGCATCTACAAGGCCGCCGACCTCTGCACGGCGGACCTCGCCGCCAAGTGCACCGAGCTGGGCGTCAAGTAGCCCCTGCCCCACCCCGCCGGGCTCCCCGAGGCCCGGCGCCCGGATCCCGCCGACGGGCGCGCGGAGAGCGCTCTCGGAAGCGAGTCGCCCCCGGCCGCGTACACAGGGTGAACACCCCGTGATCACCCCGCGAACGGCCGGCGCACGGCGACCGGATCCGTCCCCCCGCCCGTCCGGTCCCCGGCCGACCCAGACCCCGCTGTCGGTCCGGGGGCCGGACGAGCTCAGCCCCCCCTCGAAACTTCGGCGCTGCACCGGCGGCGCGACATGCCGCCGCCCGCGGGCGGCGAAGGAGTTGGTTCACGTGTCCCAGACGCCCGTGTTGGCGTTGCGCGGGATCTTCAAGCGGTTCGGAGCGGTTCAGGTCCTCTCCGGTGTCGATCTCGAAGTCCACGCAGGAGAGGTCGTCGCGCTCGTCGGCGACAACGGAGCGGGAAAGTCCACGCTGGTCAAGACGATCGCCGGCGTGCACCCCATCGACGAGGGCGTCATCGAGTGGGAGGGCGAGCAGGTCGAGATCCAGCGGCCGCACGACTCCCAGAACCTCGGTGTCGCGACCGTCTACCAGGACCTCGCGCTCTGCGACAACCTCGACGTCGTCGCCAACCTGTTCCTCGGCCGCGAGATCAAGAAGGGCGGCGTCCTCGACGAGGTCGCCATGGAGAAGCGGGCCAAGGACCTGCTCTCCACCCTCTCCATCCGCATCCCCAGCGTCCGCATCCCCGTCGCCGCCCTCTCCGGCGGCCAGCGGCAGGTCGTCGCCATCGCCCGCGCCCTGGTCGGCAACCCCAAGATCGTGATCCTGGACGAGCCGACCGCCGCCCTCGGCGTCGAGCAGACCGCCCAGGTCCTCGACCTGGTCGAGCGGCTGCGCGAGCAGGGCCTCGGCGTCATCCTCATCAGCCACAACATGGCCGACGTGAAGGCCGTCGCGGACACCGTCGCGGTGCTGCGCCTGGGCCGCAACAACGGCACCTTCCCGGTCGCCACCACCACGCACGAAGAGATCATCGCCGCGATCACCGGTGCCACGGACAACGCCGTGACCCGCCGCCAGGCCCGCAACGCGGAGGTAGCGAAGTGAGCAAGACCCCTTCCACCGCGAGCGACCAGGCCGCCGTGCCCGACCCCCGCAGCGAGGAGGCCCCGGCCGCCGCGGCGATCCCCGCCGTCGACCCCCGCCTCCTCGTCCGCGAGCAGGGCTTCAAGGGATACGTCGACGAGTTCAAGCGCAAGATCCGCTCCGGCGAGATCGGCTCGCTCCCGGTCGTCATCGGCCTGATCGTCATCGGCATCGTCTTCCAGGCGCTCACCGGCAACTTCATCACCTCGTACAACCTCGACCAGATCACGCTGTACGCGGTCGGCCCCGGCATCATGGCCGTCGGCATCGTCTTCGTCCTGCTGCTCGGCGAGATCGACCTCGCCGTCGGCTCCGTGGCGGGCCTGGCCGGCGCCGTCTGGGGCGTCCTCGGCACGGACATGCCGGACGGCCTCGCGATCATCCTCGGCATCCTGTCCGGCACCCTCCTGGGCGCCTTCCACGGCCTGGTCTTCGCCAAGATCGGCGTGCCCGCCTTCGTGGTCACCCTCGCCGGCTTCCTCGGCTGGGCCGGTCTCCAGACCTGGGTGATGGGCGACAAGTCCACCATCCCGACGCCGATCGGCAGCTTCGTCGGCGACCTCACGAAGTACTACTTCTCCGACGTCGCCGCCGCCTACGGCCTCGCCGTGGTCGTCGTCGCCGCCTTCTACCTGGCCCAGCTGCGCGACGCCCGCCGCCGCAAGGCCGCCGAGCTGCCGCACCGCCCGCAGAGCGAGATCATCCTGCGCACCGCCGTCCTGGCGGTCCTGGTCCTCGTCGCCGCCTACGGCTTCAACCAGGAGCAGGGCCTCCCGCTCTCCTTGGTGATCTTCCTGCTGATCCTGCTCGTCACCGACTTCGTGCTCCGCCGCACCACCTACGGCCGCCAGGTCTTCGCGGTCGGCGGCGGCATCGAGGCCGCGCGCCGCGCCGGCATCAACGTGTCGTGGATCCGGATCTCGGTGTTCATGATCTCCGGCACCATGGGCGCCGTCGGCGGCCTGTTCCTCGCCTCCGCGACCGGCGGCGCCGACCGCTCCCTCGGCGGCGGCAACCAGCTCATGATGTGCATCGCCGCCGCGGTCATCGGCGGTACGTCCCTGTTCGGCGGACGCGGCAAGGTCTGGTCGGCACTGCTGGGCATCCTGGTCATCCAGTCGATCGTCCAGGGCCTCAACCAGATGAACCTGTCCTCGAACGCGATCCAGTACATGATCACCGGCGCCGTCCTGCTCATCGCCGTCATCATCGACTCGGTCTCCCGCAAGACGCAGAAGACGGCGGGACGCGCCTAGCGACCTGTCCGGTGGATCCGGGGCCGGACCGGCCCCGGGGACCCCCACCCGCGCGCGTAACGCCCGCCACACCGCCCGGCGCCGTGAAACCGGCGCCGGGCACTGCTGCGTCCGGAGCAGTGCCCGGGCGCGCACGGAGCCGTACAGGTCAGCGGGATGTCGGCCGTGCGGGTGATGCCTCACCCCCCGGCCCGATGCCCACGATCCAAGACGGAACATTAGACTCGACAAATCGGCAAGCTCGACCAGCTCAAAGCAAGGAGGAACGGGTGGCTCTGCTGACCCGTATCAGGGGACCGCGAGATCTGGACCGGCTCTCCCCGGAACAGCTGGACCAGCTGGCCGACGAGATCAGGTCGTTCCTCGTGGACGCCGTCTCCAAGACCGGCGGGCACCTCGGCCCCAACCTCGGTGTGGTCGAGCTGACCATCGCACTGCACCGGGTGTTCGACTCCCCGAAGGACAAGGTCCTCTGGGACACCGGCCACCAGAGCTACGTCCACAAGCTCCTCACCGGACGCCAGGACTTCTCGAAGCTCAAGATGAAGGGCGGCCTCTCGGGCTACCCCTCGCAGGCCGAGTCCGAGCACGACGTCATCGAGAACTCGCACGCCTCCACGGTCCTCGGCTGGGCCGACGGCCTCGCCAAGGCGAACGAGGTCCTGAAGAAGGACGACCACGTCGTCGCCGTCATCGGCGACGGGGCCCTCACGGGCGGCATGGCCTGGGAGGCGCTGAACAACATCGCCGCCGCCAAGGACCGCCCGCTCGTCATCGTCGTCAACGACAACGAGCGCTCCTACGCGCCCACCATCGGCGGCCTCGCCAACCACCTGGCGACCCTGCGCACCACCGACGGCTACGAGCGCTTCCTCGCCCGCGGCAAGGACATCCTGGAGCGCACCCCCGTCGTCGGGAAGCCGCTCTACGAGACCCTGCACGGCGCCAAGAAGGGCCTCAAGGACTTCATCGCCCCGCAGGGCATGTTCGAGGACCTCGGCCTCAAGTACGTCGGCCCCATCGACGGCCACGACATCGAGGCCCTGGAGTCCGCCCTCACGCGCGCCAAGCGCTTCGGCGGCCCGGTCATCGTCCACTGCCTCACCGAGAAGGGCCGCGGCTACCAGCCCGCCCTCCAGGACGAGGCCGACCGCTTCCACGCCGTCGGCAAGATCCACCCCGACACCGGGCTGCCGATCTCCTCGTCCGGCGCCGACTGGACCGGCGTCTTCGCCGACGAGATGGTCGCGCTCGGCAAGGAGCGCGCCGACATCGTCGCCATCACCGCGGCGATGCTCCAGCCCGTCGGCCTCGACAAGTTCGCCAAGGCCTTCCCGGACCGGGTCTTCGACGTCGGCATCGCCGAGCAGCACGCCGCGGTCTCCGCCGCCGGCCTGGCCACCGGCGGCCTGCACCCGGTCTTCGCGGTCTACGCGACCTTCCTCAACCGCGCCTTCGACCAGGTCCTGATGGACGTGGCCCTGCACAAGTGCGGCGTCACCTTCGTCCTGGACCGGGCCGGCGTCACCGGCACCGACGGCGCCTCCCACAACGGCATGTGGGACATGTCGATCCTCCAGGTCGTGCCCGGCCTGCGGCTCGCCGCGCCGCGCGACGCCGACCAGGTCCGCGCCCAGCTCCGCGAGGCCGTCGAGGTCACCGACGCCCCGACGGTGGTCCGGTTCTCCAAGGGCGCGGTCGGCCCGGCCGTCCCCGCCCTGCGCCGCGTCGGCGGCATGGACGTGCTCCGCGAGCCCGGTACGGACCGGCCGGACGTCCTGCTGGTCTCCGTGGGCGCCCTCGCTCCCATGTGCCTGGAGATCGCCAACCTCCTCGACCGGCACGGCATCTCCACCACCGTCGTCGACCCCCGATGGGTCAAGCCGGTCGACGAGGCCCTCGCCCCGCTCGCCGAGCAGCACCGCGTGGTGGTCACCGTCGAGGACAACAGCCGCGTCGGCGGTGTCGGCTCGGCCGTCGCCCAGGCGCTGCGCGACGCCGGCGTCGACGTGCCGCTGCGTGACTTCGGCATCCCGCCGCGCTTCCTCGACCACGCCTCGCGCGGCGAGGTGATGGCCGAGATCGGGCTGACCGCCCCGGACATCGCCCGTCAGGTCACCGGTCTGGTCTCCCGGCTCGACGGCCGTTTCGAGTCCAGCACGCAGGCCGTGGAGCCCGCCCGCGACTGACGTCCACCGTCACCCGTCGTCACCCTGGGGCCGGTCGGATCACTCTTCGGAGTGCCGACCGGCCCTTTCGCGTGCATTCTGACCACAGGACGGGCAGCACCATGCCAGGGAGGTACGACCGTGAGTACGGACCAGCAGCCACGCGCGAACTCCGGCATGTTCCGGACCAAATCGGTCGAGCAGTCGATCCGCGACACCGAGGAACCGGAGCACGCCCTCAAGAAATCCCTGTCGGCCTGGGACCTGACCGTCTTCGGCGTCGGCGTCATCATCGGCACGGGCATCTTCGTGCTGACCGGCAAGGTCGCCAAGGAGAACGCGGGCCCGGCCACCGCGCTCGCCTTCGTCGCGGCCGGCATCGTCTGTGCCCTCGCCGCCCTGTGCTACGCCGAGTTCGCCTCGACGGTGCCGGTGGCCGGATCGGCGTACACCTTCGCGTACGCCTCGATCGGCGAGCTGCCGGCCTGGATCATCGGCTGGGACCTCGTCCTGGAGTTCGCCCTCGGTACGGCGGTGGTCGCCGTCGGCTGGTCCGGCTACGTCCGGTCGCTGATGGACAACATCGGCTGGCACCTACCGGCCTCGCTCGAAGGCCCGGACGTGCGGGGCGGCACCTTCGACATCCTGGCCTTCCTGCTCGTCCTGGTGCTGACCGTGGTCCTCGTCCTGGGCATGAAGCTGTCCGCCCGGATCACCGCGGTCGTCGTGGCCATCAAGGTCACCGTGGTCATGATCGTGATCGTCGCCGGACTGTTCTTCATCGTCGGCGACAACTACAAGCCGTTCATCCCGCCGGCCGTGACCCCCGAGGGCGGCGGCTCGAACTGGGACTCCCCGCTCGTCCAGCTGATCTTCGGCTACGAGCCGACGAACTTCGGCGTCATGGGCATCTTCACCGCCGCCTCGGTCGTCTTCTTCGCCTTCATCGGCTTCGACGTGGTGGCCACCGCGGCCGAGGAGACCAAGCTGCCGCAGCGCGACATGCCCCGGGGCATCCTCGGCTCGCTCCTCATCTGCACCGTGCTCTACGTCGCCGTGGCGCTGGTCGTCACCGGAATGCAGCACTACACCGAGCTCTCCGTCAGCGCCCCGCTCGCCGACGCCTTCAAGGCCGCCGGGCATCCCTTCTACGCGGGCGTGATCAGCTTCGGCGCCGCCGTCGGCCTCACGACCGTGTGTCTGATCCTGCTCCTCGGCCAGACCCGCGTCTTCTTCGCGATGAGCCGTGACGGCCTGCTGCCCCGCTTCTTCTCCGTCACGCACCCCCGCTTCAAGACGCCGTACCGGCCGACGATCCTGCTCGGCGTGATCATCGCGATCGTCGCCGGCTTCACCAGCATCAACGAGCTCGCGACCCTGGTGAACATCGGCACCCTCTTCGCCTTCGTCGTCGTCGCGATCGGCGTCATCGTGCTCCGCCGCTCCCGCCCCGACCTGCCGCGCGCCTTCCGCACCCCGTGGGTGCCGGCGCTGCCGATCCTCTCCATCGCCGCCTCGGTCTGGCTGATGCTCAACCTGCCGGGCGAGACCTGGTTCCGGTTCGCCGTGTGGATGGCGATCGGCCTCGTCGTGTACTTCCTGTACGGGCGCGGTCACAGCCGGCTCGGACGGACGGGCCCGGACGCGAAGTACTGAGCGGGAGATGCCGCAGGCGCGGAAGGGACCGTTCGGGAGGGCGACTACAGTCGGCTCGTACCCGAACTCCTTCCGACGACCGGAGTGCTGGATCCCCTCATGGCGAATCGATCCCAGGCCCCCGCTGCCCCCTCCCACGGCTCCTCCGCCGCCCCCGTTCTCCAGGGCGCCTGGCTGACCAGAGGGGGCGAGGGCCGGTTCAGCGCCTACCTGCCACGGGACGGCGAGGTGGTGCGCTGGACCGAGGAGCCCGACGGCCGCTGGAGCGGCCCCGTCTCGCTCGGCGGCGACGGACTGACGTCCTTCCTCGCCGTCGGGCAGGGAGCGGACCACTACGTCCACCTCGTCGGCCTGCGGCCCACGGCCGGGGGAGAGGGACACGTCGAGCTGGTGCACAGCGTCCAGTTCCAGACCGGCCGTCCGGCCGCGCCCTGGCGCCCGATCGGGCACTCCAACGGCAAGGGGCCGTGGACCGGCAACCCGGCCGTCGCCGTGGACGCCGAGGGTCGCGCGTACGCCTTCGTCCGCAACGGGGGCGGCGGGCTCAGCGTGCGGGCGCAGAAGGACGCCGGCGGCTGGCACCCCTGGTGGGACCTGCACGGCTGGGGCACCGACCCCTCCCCGGTCGCCGTCTGCAACGGCGAGGGGCGCGTCGAGCTCCTCACGGCCACCGACAAGGGCCTCCTGCGCTACGTCCAGGAGGAGCCGGGCGCCCGCCCGGTCCGCAAGGACGTCCTGCCCGCCGAGGTCACCTTCGGCACCCTCGCGGCCACCACGGGCCCCTCCGGGCACGCGACGCTGTTCTACGTCGACAAGGCGGACCAGGTCCGTGCCTGGTCGCCGGGCCGCGACCTGGAGCCCACCGTCCTCGGCGAGGCGGCCGGCACCGGAAGGCTCGCCGCCACCTGCTGTCTCGTCGACGGCGTCGAGTCCACCGTCCTCGCCCGCCGGTCCGAGGACGGCCGGCTCCTCCTCGCGGCCTACCCGGGCGAGCGGGAGTCCGAGGGCATCCGCTGGTCGGAGCACGGGGAGCCGAAGGAACCGCTCGACACCGTCCTCACCCGCGGGCTCGACGGACGCCTGGTCGCGATGGCCCTGTCCGGCGGCTCGCTGATCACCACCCGCCAGAGCGCGGCGGCCGGTCTGCAGCTGGAGGGTTGGCGCTCCATAGGGTGACCGCCCCCGCCGCATACGGGAACGGCCCCGGCACCTGGAGAAGGTGCCGGGGCCGTACGCGTACGCCCTGGGTGTTACGCCGGGACGCTCGCCACGCCCTGCGCGAGGAAGGGCTTGCCGTTGACGCGCTCGGAGACGCCCTCACGGTCCAGGTACGGCGTGATGCCGCCCAGGTGGAAGGGCCAGCCGGCGCCGGTGATCAGGCAGAGGTCGATGTCCTGCGCCTCGGCGACGACACCCTCCTCCAGCATCAGGCCGATCTCCTGCGCCACCGCGTCCAGGACGCGGTCGCGGACCTGCTCCTCGGTCAGGACGGAGTCGCCCTGGACGAGGAGGGCGGCGACCTCGGGGTCGAGCTCCGGCTTGAAGCCGTTCTCGGCGTTGTAGACGTAGAAGCCCCGCTTGCCGGCCTCGACGACGCGCTTGAGGTTCGGCGAGACGGTGAAGCGCTCCGGGAAGGAGCGGTTCAGGGTCTCGGAGACGTGCAGAC
Organism: Streptomyces sp. NPDC043176; assembly: GCF_056436715.1. NCBI lineage: Bacteria > Bacillati > Actinomycetota > Actinomycetes > Kitasatosporales > Streptomycetaceae > Streptomyces > Streptomyces sp. NPDC043176. The sequence continues at coordinate 26,860 of NZ_JBWKCA010000022.1, read as the reverse complement.
CGATGGCCGGGCCCACGAGCTCCAGGAGCACCAGCGGCGACATCGGCAGACCGAGCGGCTCGATGGCCTTCTCGGCCGTCTCGACCGGGGTGCCCTCGTCGATGACGTTCTGGATCTCGCCCATGAAGCGGGTCAGGATGCGGTTCACGACGAACGCCGGGGCGTCCTTGGTGAGGACCGCGGTCTTCTTCAGCTTCTTGGCGACACCGAACGCGGTGGCCAGCGAGGCGTCGTCCGTCTTCTCGCCGCGGACGATCTCCAGGAGCGGGAGGATCGCGACCGGGTTGAAGAAGTGGAAGCCGACCACGCGCTCCGGGTGCCGGAGCTCGGAGGCCATCTCCGAGACGGACAGCGAGGAGGTGTTGGTGGCGAGGATCGCGTGCGCCGGGGCGACCGCCTCGACCTCCGCGAACACCTTCTGCTTGACGGACATCTCCTCGAACACGGCCTCGATGATGAAGTCCGCGTCCGCGAAGCCCGCCGCCTTGTCCAGGACACCGGAGACCAGGCCCTTGAGGCGGTTGGCCTTGTCCTGGTTGATGCGGCCCTTGCCGAGCAGCTTCTCGATCTCGGCGTGGACGTAGCCCACGCCCTTGTCGACGCGCTCCTGGTCGATGTCGGTCAGGACGACCGGCACCTCCAGGCGGCGCAGGAAGAGCAGGGCGAGCTGGGAGGCCATCAGACCGGCGCCGACGACACCGACCTTGGTGACCGGGCGGGCCAGCGACTTGTCCGGGGCGCCGGCGGGACGCTTGCCGCGCTTCTGCACCAGGTTGAAGGCGTAGATGCCGGAGCGCAGCTCGCCGCCCATGATCAGGTCCGCGAGGGCCTGGTCCTCGGCGTCGAAGCCCTTCTGCAGGTCCCCGTCCTTGGCGGCCTCGATGATCTCCAGGGCGCGGTAGGCGGCCGGGGCGGCGCCGTGCACCTTGGAGTCGGCGATGGCGCGGCCCTTGGCGACGGCCTGGTCCCAGGCCTCGCCGCGGTCGACCTCGGGGCGCTCGACGGTTACGGAGCCGTTCAGGACGGAGGCCGTCCAGATCAGCGACTGCTCCAGGAAGTCCGCGCCCTCGAAGAGGGCGTCGGCGATGCCCAGCTCGAAGACCTGCTTGCCCTTGAGCTGGCGGTTCTGGTTCAGCGAGTTCTCGATGATGACCGAGACGGCCTTCTCGGCGCCGATCAGGTTCGGCAGGATGGCGCAGCCGCCCCAGCCGGGAACCAGGCCGAGGAAGACCTCGGGCAGCGAGAACGCCGGCAGCGCCTTCGAGACGGTGCGGTAGGTGCAGTGCAGACCGACCTCGACGCCACCGCCCATGGCCGCGCCGTTGTAGTACGCGAACGTCGGGACGGCGAGCGCGGACAGACGCTTGAAGACGTCGTGGCCGCCCTTGCCGATGGCGAGCGCCTCGTCGTGCTTCTTCAGCAGCTCGACGCCCTTGAGGTCGGCGCCGACGGCGAAGATGAACGGCTTGCCGGTGAGGCCGACGCCGGTGATCTCACCGTTCGCGGCCTCGGCCTCGACCTGGTCGATCGCCGCGTTCAGGTTGGCCAGCGACTGCGGGCCGAAGGTGGTCGGCTTGGTGTGGTCGAAGCCGTTGTCCAGCGTGATGAGGGCGAACCGGCCCGCACCCGCGGGCAGCTCGAAGTGCCGTACGTGGGCGCTCGTGACGACCTCGTCGGGGAAGAGCTCCGCGGCGCCCTTCAGAAGCTCGGCGGTGGTGCTCACTTGCCCTCCCAGTGGGGGTTTTCCCAGATGACCGTGGCGCCCATGCCGAAGCCGACGCACATCGTGTTGAGGCCGTAGCGGACCTGCGGGTTCTCCTCGAACTGGCGGGCCAGCTGTGTCATCAGCCGGACGCCGGAGGAGGCCAGCGGGTGACCGTAGGCGATGGCGCCGCCGTACTGGTTCACGCGGGCGTCGTCGTCGGCGATGCCGTAGTGCTCCAGGAAGGCGAGGACCTGGACCGCGAAGGCCTCGTTGACCTCGAAGAGGCCGATGTCCTCGATGGACAGGCCGGCCTGGGCGAGGGCCTTCTCGGTCGCGGGGATCGGGCCGTAGCCCATGACCTCGGGCTCGACGCCGGCGAAGGCGTAGGAGACGAGGCGCATCTTGACCGGGAGGTCGTTCTCCCGGGCGAAGTCCTCGGAGGCGATGATCGAGGCGGTGGCGCCGTCGTTCAGGCCGGCCGCGTTGCCCGCGGTGACGTTGCCGTGGACGCGGAACGGCGTCTTCAGGTTCGCCAGCGACTCCAGGGTGGTGCCCGGGCGCATCGGCTCGTCGGCGGTGACCAGGCCCCAGCCGGTCTCACCGGTGGAGGCGTCGGTGCGGCGCACCGAGATCGGCACCAGGTCCTGCTGGATCTTGCCGTCGGCGTACGCCTTGGCGGCCTTCTCCTGCGAGCGCACGGCGTACTCGTCGGCGCGCTGCTTGGTGATGCTCGGGTAGCGGTCGTGCAGGTTCTCGGCGGTCATGCCCATGAACAGGGCGGACTCGTCGACGAGCTTCTCCGACACGAAACGCGGGTTCGGGTCGACGCCCTCGCCCATGGGGTGGCGGCCCATGTGCTCGACACCACCGGCGATGACGGCGTCGTACGCGCCGAAGGCGATCGAACCGGCGACGCTGGTGACGGCCGTGAGGGCGCCGGCGCACATGCGGTCGATGGAGTAGCCCGGCACCGACTGCGGCAGCCCGGCGAGGATGCCCGCCGTGCGGCCGAGGGTCAGGCCCTGGTCGCCGATCTGCGTGGTCGCGGCGATGGCGACCTCGTCGATCTTCGTCGGGTCGAGGCCGGGGTTGCGGCGCAGCAGCTCCCGGATGGCCTTGACGACGAGGTCGTCGGCGCGGGTCTCGTGGTAGATGCCCTTCGGGCCCGCCTTGCCGAACGGGGTGCGGACGCCGTCGACGAAGACGACGTCCCTGACGGTACGAGGCACGATGGCTCTCCTCCAGGGTGCGGGATGGCACTGCTGCGGCACACGCCTAAGCGCGCGCTTGCTCCGCCCATGCTACTTGTGGGTAACCAGGCTGCCCAGCCCCTGGGGCCCAAGCGGCGAAGGTCACATTCCGAGGATGCCACCAGGCCGGCCGCGCGCCCCCCGCGTACGCCCGTCTGTTCGGACGGTCCCGCTACCCGATGGCCCAGCGCGGCGGCCGCGTCGCGGCGTGGCCGCCCGTCGGCGGGCGGAGGCTGGCACCGGCCGCGGCACGAGGCCGCGGCCCCTGCCCACGGAAAGGACTCCTATGGCCATCGTCACCACCGACCACCAAGTCCCCCACATCTCCACCGTCCCCGCGAACGCCGGCGAGCCGGTCAAGCTCTTCGTACGGGAGCGGCGCGACACCTCCGGCAGCGGGCCGCGCACACCGGTCCTCATGCTCCACGGCCGGAGCGTGCCGGTGCTGGCCGGCTGCGACCTCCGGCACGAGTCGTACAGCTGGGCCGAGGCGCTGGCGAAAGCCGGCTACGACGTCTTCCTGATGGACCTCCAGGGCTCGGGCCGCTCCCCGCGCCCCAAGATGGACGACCCCCACAACGTCAACCCGGCCCAGCAGCCCCTGCTGACGCCGAGGCCGCCGGGGTTCGTGCCGGGCCCGCCGACCTACCCGTTCCAGCTGACCAACTCGAACAGCGACCGGGACGAACTGAACACCGTCGTGGAGTTCATCCGCGCAGAGTGCCAGGTGGACAAGGTCGCCTTCATCGGCTGGTCCGCCGCCGCGTTCACCATGGGGCCGTACGCGGTCAACAACCCGGGGAAGGTGTCGAGCCTGTTCCTGCTGGCGCCGATCTTCCCGCCCCTGGGCACGTCGAACCCGCCGGCCACGCTGCCGCTGCCCGGCTTCCCCATGTTCGTCGGCGGGAAGACGGGATTCGACGCGGGATGGGCCGCGGAGGCGCCCTGTGAGGGTCAGCGCGCACCCGGCATCGTCGACGTGGCCTGGAACGCGATCATGGAGAACGACCCGATCGGCAGCACCTGGGGACCCCCGACGGGGCTCAACCGCATCAGGAACTTCGTCCGGTGGGGATGGAACAGCACCACCGCGGCGCAGGGCGGAGTGCTCGGCGGCGACGTGCCCGTCCTGATGGTGTACGGGGAGCACGACCGCCAGGTGAACACGTCACCGCCCAACCCGAATCCGGAACTCGACTTCTCCGTCCCCGCGCTCTACGAGGCCGTCACGGGCTCCCACAAGCTGATGGTCAAGCTGGCCTGCGCGGGGCACTCGGTGGTGTGGGAGATGCAGCACAAGAACGTGCACAACCTCTCGAAGCACTGGCTCAAGCACCTCAAGGTCGACGGCAAGACCAACGGCGTCTTCGACATGGACACCGACGGCAACCTCAGCCCCGCCCCGTAGTACGGCTAAACCCCCAGCCCCGCCCCGTAGTACGGCGAAGCACTCAGCCCCGCCCCGCGGTACGCCGAAGCCCCCGGCCGCACACCGGCCGGGGACTTCACGAGCAGGGCTACGCGGTCGCCGTCAGCGCCTTCACGAGGAGCGGGGTCACCAGCTCGACCTGCCACTGCCGGGCGCCGTATCCCGCCAGAGCGGCGGCCACGCCCGAAGCGTCGGCCGGGGCCGGCGGCTCCCAGCAGACCCGCCGCACCGTGTCCGGGGTGATCAGGTTCTCCTGCGGCAGGTTCAGCTCCTCGGCGAGGGCCGAGACCGCCGTGCGGGCCGCCGAGAGGCGGGCCGCGGCGGCCGGGTCCTTGTCGGCCCAGGCGCGCGGCGGGGGCGGGCCCGCGATCTGCTGGCCGGGCTGGGGCAGCTCGCTCTCCGGCAGCGCGCGGGCGCGGTCGACGGCGGCCTGCCACTGCTCCAGCTGGCGCCGGCCCATCCGGTTGCCGAAGCCGGGCAGCGCGGTGAGCGCGGCCACGTTCACCGGCACCGAGAGCGCCGCCTCGACGATGGCCGCGTCGCTCAGGACCTTGCCGGGGGAGACGTCACGGCGCTGGGCGACCTTGTCACGGGCCGTCCACAGTTCCCGTACGACCGCCATCTGGCGGCGGCGGCGCACCTTGTGCATGCCGGAGGTCCGGCGCCACGGGTCCTTGCGCGGCGGGGCGGGCGGGGCGGAGGCGATGGCGTCGAACTCCTGGAGGGCCCACTCCAGCTTGCCCTGCCGGTCGAGCTCCTTCTCCAGCGCGTCGCGCAGGTCGACGAGGAGTTCGACGTCGAGGGCCGCGTACCGCAGCCACGGCTCGGGCAGCGGGCGGGTGGACCAGTCCACGGCGGAGTGGCCCTTCTCCAGGGCGTAGCCGAGGACGGACTCGACCATCGCGCCGAGGCCGACCCGCGGGAAGCCCGCGAGCCGTCCGGCCAGCTCGGTGTCGAAGAGGGAGGTGGGGAGCATGCCTATGTCACGCAGGCACGGGAGGTCCTGGGTGGCGGCGTGCAGGATCCACTCGGTGCCCGCCAGCGCCTCGCCGAGCCCCGACAGGTCGGGACAGCCGACGGGGTCGACGAGCGCGGTGCCCGCGCCTTCGCGGCGGAGCTGGACGAGGTAGGCGCGCTGTCCGTAGCGGTAGCCGGAGGCGCGCTCGGCGTCGACCGCCACCGGGCCGGTTCCGGCGGCGAAGGCGGCGATCACCTCGGCGAGGGCGTCCTCGGTCTCGACGACGGGCGGGATCCCCTCGCGGGGCTCCAGCAACGGGATCGGAAGCCCATTCGCAGGGACATCGTCGTCCGGGGGGCCGCCCCCGGTGGTGCGCAGTGCTGTGTCTGCTGCGGTCTCTTGGGCGTCGGTCACCTGTCAAGGGTATCGGTGAACGGCAAGCGCCTGTCGACGGAACGTTCCGTCGACAGGCGCCGGCTTCCTGTCCACCACCGTCAGTGGATGATCCCGGTCCGGAGGGCCACCGCGACCATGCCGGCGCGGTCGCCGGTGCCCAGCTTGCGGGCGATGCGGGCGAGGTGGCTCTTCACGGTGAGGGCGGAGAGGCCCATGGACACGCCGATCGCCTTGTTCGACTGGCCCTCCGCGACGAGCCGGAGCACCTCGACCTCACGGCCGGAGAGCTCGCGGTAGCCGCCCGGGTGGCTCGGGGCACCCGGGGGGCGGCGGTGGCCGAGCCGCGAGGCCGCGGCGCCGATGGGGGCGGCGCCGGGCCGGGTCGGGTGACCGATGTTGGTCCGGGTGCCGGTGACGACGTAGCCCTTCACGCCGCCCGCCAGGGCGTTGCGCACGGCGCCGATGTCGTCGGCGGCGGACAGGGCGAGGCCGTTGGGCCAGCCCGCGGCGCGGGTCTCGGACAGCAGCGTCAGGCCGCTGCCGTCGGGCAGATGGACGTCGGCAACGCAGATGTCGCGTGGGTTGCCGACGCGGGGACGCGCCTCCGCGATGGACGAAGCCTCGATCACGTCGCGTACTCCGAGGGCCCACAGGTGGCGGGTCACGGTGGAGCGGACGCGCGGGTCGGCCACGACGACCATGGCCGTCGGCTTGTTCGGGCGGTAGGCGACCAGGCTTGCGGGCTGCTCGAGGAGAACGGACACCAGGCCTCCTGGGGGGAAGGGTGCGGGACGGAGCCGGCTCGGGGAGAAGCCGGGGGTGAACCCGTGCTGTGAAGGGGTCACTGACTCCTTCGGCAGGTGGGCCGCCCGCCTTTAGGGAAAGATCACGATTTGGTGAGTAACAATTAGGGCAATTCGGACGCGTGATCGATCATCCTACGAGCGGACACCGCCCCGTCACCCCCACGGGGGAGGACCGGGGCACCCTTCCGAAGGGCCCCCGGCCCCGCGAAGCCGCCCCCTCAGACCTGCTGCGGGCCCCGCCGCTGGGGCAGCGAGACGACCCCCGCGCCCGTCACCGTCCCCGCGCCCGGATCGGCCGGCGCGGGCGGCAGTCCCGCGATCTGGCACAGCAGATCGCACCAGGCCGCCAGGTGCGCCGCCGTGTCCGGCACCCCCGCCGGACCCTCGTGCGGCGTCCAGGACGCCCTGATCTCGATCTGGGTCGCCGGCCTGCGGTCCGCGAGCCCGCCGAAGTAGTGCGAGCCCGCCATGGTCACGGTCCCGCTCGCCTCCCCGTACGCGAGCCCCCGCGCCTCCAGCGCCCCGGTCAGCCAGGACCAGCACACCTCCGGCAGCAGCGGGTCCGCCGCCATCTCCGGCTCCAGCTCCGCCCGGACCAGCGTCACCAGCCGGAACGTGCCCTTCCAGGCCTCGTGGCCGTCCGGGTCGTGCAGCAGCACGAGCCGCCCGTCCGCGAGGTCCTCCTCGCCGTCGACGACGGCGGCCTCCACCGCGTACGCGTGAGGGGCCAGGCGCTGCGGGGGCCTGGTCTGCTCGATCTCGATCTCGGACCGCAGCCGCGCCGAGCGCAACGCCTCCACCGCCCGCCGGAACGCGGGTGGCACCGGGTTCGCCTCCGTACTGTCCGCCGTTTCGTCCGTCCCTCGATCGCCGTCGGAATGATCGGAAAAATGTCCCTGAGCCGCAGCCATGCGGGGAAGAGTAGGCGGAACGGGGCCTCCGCGCAGGGAGGGACACCCGGCCCGGACGAGCGGCTTCCCGCCACATGCGAAGATTCTGGGCGTGAGTGCCATGGACAGCCCGCAGGGCCAGCAGACGAAGCACCAGTCGCGGACGCACGACTCCGCGTTCCTCAAGGCATGCCGGCGCGAGCCCGTGCCGCACACGCCCGTCTGGTTCATGCGGCAGGCCGGGCGCTCCCTCCCCGAGTACCTGAAGGTCCGCGAGGGCATCCCCATGCTCGAGTCGTGCATGCGGCCCGAACTGGTCACCGAGATCACCCTCCAGCCGGTCCGCCGCCACAAGGTCGACGCCGCGATCTACTTCAGCGACATCGTCGTCCCCCTGAAGGCCATCGGACTGGACCTCGACATCAAGCCCGGTGTCGGACCCGTCGTCGCCGACCCGATCCGCACCCGCGCCGACCTCGACCGGCTGCGCGACCTCACGCCCGAGGACGTCCACTACGTCACCGAGGCCATCGGCATGCTCACCGCCGAGCTGGGCGACACCCCGCTCATCGGCTTCGCCGGCGCGCCGTTCACCCTCGCGAGCTACCTCGTCGAGGGCGGCCCCTCGCGCAGCCACGAGCGGACCAAGGCGATGATGTACGGCGACCCGCAGCTCTGGGCCGACCTCCTCGACCGCCTCGCCGAGATCACCTCGGCCTTCCTCAAGGTCCAGATCGAGGCCGGCGCCTCCGCCGTGCAGCTCTTCGACTCCTGGGTCGGCGCCCTCGCCCCCGCCGACTACCGCCGCTCGGTGATGCCGGCCTCCGTGAAGGTCTTCGACGCGGTCGCCGGATACGGCGTGCCGCGCATCCACTTCGGCGTCGGCACGGGCGAGCTCCTCGGCCTCATGGGCGAGGCCGGCGCGGACGTCGTCGGCGTCGACTGGCGCGTCCCGCTCGACGAGGCCGCCCGCCGCGTCGGCCCCGGCAAGGCGCTCCAGGGCAACCTGGACCCCGCCGTCCTCTTCGCCTCGCGCGAGGTGGTCGAGGCCAAGACGGACGAGGTCCTCGCCGCCGCCGAGGGCCTGGAGGGCCACGTCTTCAACCTCGGCCACGGCGTCATGCCGTCGATGGACCCCGACGCCCTCACCCGCCTCGTCGAGTACGTGCACACCCGGACGGCCGTCTGACCGGTCCGGCGCACACACGACGGCGACGGCCGCCGGGGGAGGCCCCGGCGGCCGTCGCCGTTCCCGCTCAGCCCGCCGCGCGGACCGCCGCCGTCGCCTTGCGGGCCGCGACCAGGACCGGGTCCCACACGGGCGAGAACGGCGGTGCGTACCCCAGGTCCAGAGCCGTCATCGACTCCACCGTCATTCCCGCCGTCAGCGCCACCGCCGCGATGTCCACCCGCTTCGCCGCGCCCTCCCGGCCCACGATCTGCACCCCGAGCAGCCGGCCCGTGCGCCGCTCGGCCAGCATCTTCACCGTCATCGGCGCCGCCCCCGGGTAGTAGCCCGCGCGGCTGGTCGACTCGATCGTCACCGTCACGTACCGCAGCCCCACCTCCCGCGCGTCCTTCTCCCGCAGGCCCGTCCGGGCGATCTCCAGGTCGCAGACCTTCGACACCGCCGTCCCCACCACCCCGGGGAAGGTCGCGTAGTCGCCGCCCACGTTCGTCCCGATGACCTGGCCGTGCTTGTTCGCGTGGGTCCCCAGCGGCACGTACCGCTCGCGGCCCGAGACGAGGTCGAGGACCTCCACGCAGTCACCCCCCGCCCAGATGTTCCGGTGGCCGCGCACCCGCATCGCCAGATCGGTGAGGAGCCCGCCGGAGGTGCCGAGGGGCAGCCCCGCCGCCCGCGCCAGCGAGGTCTCCGGCACCACGCCCATGCCCAGGACCACCACGTCCGCCGGGTACTCGGCCGCGTCCGTGGCCACCGCCCGCACCCGGCCGTCGTCACCGGTCAGGACCTTGGTCACCTCCGCGGAGGCGACCGTCCTGATCCCGAGCCCGTCCATCGCGCGGTGCACCAGCCGGCCCATGTCGGGGTCGAGGGTGGCCATCGGCTGCTCGCCCCGGGTCAGCACCGTCACCTCGTAGCCCCGGGCGAGCAGCGCCTCGGCCATCTCCACACCGATGTAGCCGGCGCCGACCACCACCGCGCGCCGCCCCGGCGTCCGCTCCAGCGTGTCGAGCAGCGCCCGGCCGTCGTCCAGGGTCTGCACCCCGTGCACGCCGGGCGCGTCGATCCCCGGCAGCGGCGGCCGTGACGGGCGGGCCCCGGTGGCGATCACCAGCTTGTCGAAGCCCGTCCAGGACTCCGTCCCCGACTCCAGGTCGCGGTGCAGGACCCGCTGTCCCGGCACGTCGAGCGCCGTCACCTCGGTCCGCATCCGCAGGTCGATGTCCCGGGCCCGGTGCTCCTCGGGGGAGCGGGCGATCAGCTCCGCCGCCGCGCCGACGTCACCGCCGACCCAGTACGGGATCCCACAGGCCGAGTACGAGGAGAAATGACCGCGCTCGAACGCGACGATCTCCAACTCCCCGGCGGACCTGAGCCTGCGCGCCTGCGACGCGGCGGACATGCCCGCCGCGTCGCCACCGATGACCACCAGTCGTTCGCTCATGGAACAGAAGCTACTTCCCGGGGTCCTCCGCGGACCCGGCGGCCCGGGCCACCCCGGCCGCGTTCCGCTCCCCGGCGGCCGCGTCCCCCTCCACCCGCGGCACCGGAACCGGCGCGGGACGCCGGCCGGCACGGGCGGCGAGCCGGGGGCGGAGCAGCCGGCGCCAGACGACGAACACGATCAGCGCCGCCGCGAGCCAGGGCGCGAGCGCGGCCAGGACGACGCCGATCCAGGCCACCGCGCCGACCAGCGCGTTCCAGCCGCCGCTCAGGGCGTCACCGAAGCCCGGGCGGCCCTCCTCGGGCCCGGCCGACGGCTTCGCCCTCTCCATCAGTTCGAGGGTGATCGTCGCCAGCGTCGTCCGGTCCTTCAGCGAGGCCTGCTGGGCGAGGAGCGACTCCAGGTCCGCCTGGCGGCGGCTCAGCTCGCCCTCCAGGGTCACGACGTCGGTCAGCCGCTCCGCCCGCTGCATCAGCGCCCGCACCCGCGCCACGCTCGCCCGCTGGGTGGCGATGCGGCTCTCCACGTCCACCACCTGGTCGGTGACGTCCTTGGCGTCGGCCTTGCGGGCGAGGAGCCTGCCCGCGCCCGCCAGCTCGGCCAGGACGGAGTCGTACCGCTCCTGCGGCACGCGCAGCACGACCCGCGAGGTGACGTACGCGTCGTCGACCCGCTCCGTCGTCTCGTTCTCCACCCGTCCGCCCGCGCCCGCGGTCACCCGCCGGGCCGTGGCCAGCGCCTTCGTCACGTCCGCCACCTCCACGGACAGCGAGGCGGTACGGATGACGTGCTGCGGCGCGGGCGCGGGCGCCCCGGGCTTCGCGGCGCCCGAGTAACCGTCGGCACCCTCCTTGCCGGTGCCGGCCGCCGACTCGTCGGCGGCGCCCCGGCCCGCGTCCGCCGCGGCGTCGGCGCGCGCCCCCGACTTCGCGTCCCCCCGATCGGCCGAGTCCGAGCCCGCCCCGGCGCCACAGCCGGTCAGCACGAGCGAGGCCGCGAACAGTGCCGCCGCGACCGTCCTCGTCCGTCCCGCCGTCCCCGCCCGTCCCGTCGTCCGCGCTCTCGCCGTCGTCCGTACGCTCCGCATGAGTCCCCCCGAGGGTGATGGGTGAATGTCGCCGGTTGGACGTACGGACGGGCGGTACGGGTTGCCGTCCCGCGGTAGCGATGCGGTCACGGTCCGGCCTCGGAACGGGCGCGGCGGACCGCGCCCGGGCCCCCGCCGCCGCCAGACGGACGGCGGTCGGGGAGAGACGGGCGATTTGAGAGAGTGGTCCCATGAACGCGGACACCACGGGACCCCATGTCGTCGTCGCCGGAGGCGGTATCGCCGGACTCGCGGCCGCCCACCGGCTGGCCCTCGCCGGCCACCGGGTGACCCTCCTCGAAGCGGGCGCCCGGGTCGGCGGCAAGCTCCTCGCCGGAGAGATCGCGGGCGCGCCCGTGGACCTCGGCGCCGAGTCGCTGCTCGCCCGCCGCCCCGAGGCGGTCGCCCTCGCCCGCGCCGTCGGCCTCGGCGACCGGCTCCGGGCCCCCGGTACCACCACCGCGTCCGTCTGGTCCCGCGGCGAGCTGATCCCCATGCCCAAGGGCCACGTGATGGGCGTCCCCGGCGACGCCCGCGCGGTCGAGGGACTCGTCTCCCCGGCCGGCCTGGCCCGGATCGACCGCGACGCGGAACTGCCCCCGACCGAGATCGGCGAGGACATCGCCATCGGCGCGTACGTCGCCGAGCGCATGGGCCACGAGGTCGTCGACCGGCTCGTCGAGCCCCTCCTCGGCGGCGTGTACGCCGGTGACGCCCACCGCATCTCGATGAAGGCCGCCGTCCCCGCCCTCTTCGAGGCCGCGCGCGTCCACCCCACCCTCACCGCCGCCGTCCGCGCCGTCCAGCAGGCCGGCGCGGCCGTCCCCGCCGACGCGGCGGGCGCCGCCACCGGCCTCGGCGGTGCCGCCTTCGTCGGGCTCGACGGCGGCATCGGCACCCTCCCCGCCGCGGTCGCCGCCGCGATCCGCGCCGCCGGCGGCGAGATCCTCACCGGCACCCCCGTGACCGCGCTGCTCCGCTCCGGCGCCACCGGCTGGCAGGTCGTGACCCGCGACCGGACGTTCGACGCCGACGCCGTCGTCCTCGCCACCCCCGCCGGCGCCGCGGCCGGTCTCCTCGGCGGCCACGCCCCGGGCGCCGCCGCAGAGCTCGCCGGGATCGACTACGCCTCCATGGCCCTGGTCACCCTCGCCTTCCGCCGCTCCGACGTGCCCGCCCTGCCGGGCTCCGGCTTCCTCGTACCGCCCGTCGACGGCCACACCGTCAAGGCCTCCACCTTCTCCAGCCAGAAGTGGAACTGGGTCACCGACTCGGCCCCCGACCTGTTCGTGCTGCGCACCTCCGTCGGCCGCCACGGCGAGGAGGAGCAGGTCCAGCGCGAGGACACCGACCTCGTGGCCGCCTCCCTGAAGGACCTCGCCGCCGCCACCGGGCTCGCCGCCCGTCCCGTCGCCACCACCGTCACCCGGTGGACCGGCGGCCTGCCCCAGTACCCGGTCGGCCACCTGGCCCGCGTCGCCCGCGTCCGCGAGGCGCTCGCCGCCCTCCCCGGACTGCGCGTCGCGGGAGCCGCGTACGACGGCGTCGGCATCCCCGCCTGCGTCGCCTCGGCCCACCGGGCGGCGGACGAGGTCGCGGAGGAGATCATCGCCACGTCGAAAAGGACCGACCCCGGTGCGGGGCACTCCTCGTGACGGGCGAGAATAGGCGTATGAGTGCGCCCGAAAAGATCCCGAACGCCGGTAAGAAGGCGAAGGACCTCAACGAGGTCATCCGCTACACCCTGTGGTCTGTCTTCAAGCTGCGCGACGTTCTGCCCGAGGACCGCGCCGGCTACGCCGACGAGGTCCAGGAGCTGTTCGACCAGCTCGCCGCCAAGGACATCACGATCCGCGGCACGTACGACCTCTCCGGTCTGCGCGCCGACGCCGACGTGATGATCTGGTGGCACGCCGAGACGAGCGACGAGCTCCAGGAGGCGTACAGCCTCTTCCGCCGCACCAAGCTGGGCCGCGCTCTGGAGCCGGTCTGGTCGAACATGGCGCTGCACCGCCCCGCCGAGTTCAACAAGTCGCACATCCCGGCCTTCCTGGCCGACGAGACCCCCCGCGACTACGTCTCGGTGTATCCCTTCGTGCGCTCCTACGACTGGTACCTGCTGCCGGACGAGGACCGTCGCCGCATGCTCGCCGACCACGGCAAGATGGCCCGCGGCTACCCCGACGTCCGCGCCAACACCGTCGCCTCCTTCTCGCTCGGCGACTACGAGTGGATCCTCGCCTTCGAGGCCGACGAGCTGCACCGCATCGTCGACCTCATGCGCCACCTGCGCGCCTCCGAGGCCCGGATGCACGTCCGCGAAGAGGTCCCCTTCTACACCGGTCGCCGCAAGAGCGTCGCCGACCTGGTGGCGGGCCTGGCCTGACGGCCGTACGAACCCGGTGGCGGCCCGGCTCCAGGCCGGGCGCGCCACCCACCGACCCGGAAGGTCAGACGGCAGGCGGACCACACGTGCCTGCCGCTCCAGCGACACCGGGTCCGGCTCCGGGTGCGGCGCGCATGACGCGCGCCGCACCGGCGTCATTTCCGGGGCCCTTCGCCGGCCCCCCTCATGACCGGCCCTCTCGCGGATGTCCTTGCTACGGCCGTCGCCGGGTGTCCTGTCCCCGGAAGGCCGCGCGGAGCTCCGGCTCCAGGACGGCGGGGCCGCGCGTCGCCAGGGCGGCGAGCGGATCGGCGGCGGAGAGGCCCGAGAGCAGCCGCTGCCCGGCCGGTGAGGCCCAGCGCGTGTACGGGTACCGCTCGACCAGGCCGATCAGCAGGCAGAGCCCCGACGCCAGCAGCGGCAGCGTGAACGCGGCGACCACCAGGGCCCGGTCGGCGGCCGGGACGAGCAGAGCCGCGGCCGTCCCGAGCACCAGGCTCAGCAGGAAGCCCGCCTTCACCGCCCGCAGCCCCTCCGCGACCTCCCGGCGGCCCGCCACCGGCACCGCGAGCCCCCGGCCGACGAGACCGTCCTCGATGCGGCGCACCGAAGCGTCGGCGGCGACCACCGGACGCACGGAGGGGATGGGGCACTGCCCCGCGGGCCCGATGGCTCCGAGCACCGCGCGTTCCAGCTCGTCACGGCCCGGGGCGCCCGCGTCCACCACCGTCGCCCAGCCGGTGTGGGCGAGCAGCAGCCGCCGCCCCCGGTGCATCGACACCAGGGTCAGGTCGGTGACCCGGAGCGGACCGCCGGCCAGGTACGCGGCCTCGTGGAGGGTGAGTTCCGGGTCGGCTCCGGCACCCGGGTCCCCGGGGTCGGGCAGGGCCACGGCGAGCGTCGCGCGGCAGACCCGCGCGCAGCCGACCCCCGCCACGACACAGGCCACCAGGAGCAGGGGAACCCAGATCATGTCCGAGTTCTACGGGACGGCGGGCGCGTCCGCCACTCGAATGGCCGCGTCCGCCGTGTGCCCGAGCGGTCAGCCGCTGGAGCTGGAACACGAACTCCCGCTGGAACTCGAACACGAACTCCCGCTGGAGCTGGAGCACGAACTCCCGCTGGAGCTCGAACAAGAGCTGCCGCTGGAACCGGAACACGAACTGCCGCCCGAACCGCCGCCACAGCCGGAGCCGCCGCCCCCCGAGCAGGACCCGGACGAGCAGGACCCCGCGGAGCACGAGCTGCCGCCTCCTCCGCCGCCGCAGGAGCTGTTGTCCGCGCACCACGTGGTGGCCACCGCGAAGGCCGCCGCGTCCGACGAGGAGAACGAGGACGAGGACGAACGGTGCCCCCGGCCGCGGCGCCGCGGCTGCCCGTAAACCCGCGCGGCCGCGAGGAGTTGCTCGCGCAGCACCGGGTCGGGCAGCGCCCGCAGCCCGTGCAGCGCCACCAGGAGCCCGGCGTCCGCGAGATGACCGTGCCCGCGCCCGTAGGCCGACAGGGACCGGAGCCCGGCCGAGGTGATCGGCTTCGCCGAGAGCGCCCCGCACACGAGGGCCGTGACCCCGCACCCGAAGAGCAGCGGCAGCGTCTTCACGAAGAACGGCACCGACACGTCCGGGGACGTGGCGAAGTCCACGATCGTCAGGACCGCCGTGACCGGGAAGAGCAGGAACGCCGAGAAGCCCAGCACCCCGCACCACCGCAGGGTCGAACGGCGTGTCGCAGGGTCCACGATCAGCCCGCGCCCCGCGAGCCCGTCGCCGATCTCCTGCACCGCCGGGTGCCGCATCACGGCCATCCGCAGGTGGTGCAGCGCGCCGTGCGGAGCGGCGGCGTGCTCCTGGAGCACCGCGCGCTCCACCGGGTCGTACGCGGTGGACCGGACGACGGCCACGATGCCGGGGCCGCCGATGACGAGCCTGCCGTCCGCCTGGAGCGCGGCGAGCGCCGTGTCGACGACCCGGGCGGGTCCGCCGTTCAGGAAGGCCGCCTCGTACCGGTCGTGCACCGGCCCGCCGGAGCCGCCGCGCGACCGGACGACCCGCGTGACCAGCAGCGCGATGCCGGCGATCCCGGCCGCGTAGAGGACGAGGAGCAGAAGGTCCATGGTCATCTCCGTACGAGTGCGTGTCGGGCCGCCCGGACCAGCCGGGTCGCACGGCCGGGCGGCCGGCTGCCGGAACGGTCCTGCCACCACTCCGTGAGTCTCTGCCGCGCCTCCGCGTCCTCCGGACGGCCGGCGAGCAGCAGGTGCTCGGCGAAATCGAGCGCGTCCCGGCGGTAGCCACCGCTCATCGGCCGCGACCTGGCGTACGACAGGAACGCCGGCCGGAACCCCTTACCCAGGATCTCCGGCAGCTCCGGCGCCACCTTCGCCACCACACCGGCCCGCTTCGCCGCCAGGGCCCGGCTCTGCACCCCGATCCTCCGGCTGTCGAACCCCTCGGGCACCGGCGTCCCGGCCACCAGCGCCGACAGCAGCGAGGCCTGCGCCAGGCCGAGGCGCTGCCGGGCGTCACCACGCGGGGCGGGAACGGGAGCGGGTCCGGCGGGTGCCCCGACCGGGGCGGTGCTCGGCATCGGGCCGCCCGAGGCGCGGGCGCCGGCGCCGATGAGCAGCGGCGGCCGGGAGGCCGAGCCGGCGGGCGGGCGTGCGGGCACCGGCGGACGGGCGCCGTGCCGGTGGGCGGTGCCCACCCGTTCCGCCCCGGCGGAACGGGTGCCCACCGCCGTGCGGGCCCGGATCACGTTCAACTCCTCCGCGAGCTCCCCGGCCGGAGGGAAGTCGTCGTCACGCTCCAGCAGCACCCCCGGCGGGGACACCCGGGACGCGAGGTCCCCCAGGATGTCCAGGACCGCCCCCGGCACGGGATGCGCGTGGGTGTCGTGCCAGACCCCGTCCCGCTCGACACCGCCCGCCACGTGGACGTACGCGATGGCCTCGACCGGAAGCTCGGACAGGGCCTTCGCCGGGTCCTCGCCGCGGTTGACGTGGTTGGTGTGCAGGTTGGCGACGTCGACGAGCAGCCGGACCCCGGTGCGCTCGACGAGCTCCGCGAGGAACTGTCCCTCCGTCATCTCCTCGCCGGGCCAGGAGATGAGGGCCGCGATGTTCTCCAGGGCGAGCGGCACCGGAAGCGCGTCCTGCGCGATCCGGACGTTCTCGCAGAGCACGTCGAGCGCGTCGCGGGTCCGTGGCACCGGCAGCAGGTGGCCCGCTTCGAGCTGCGGCGTCGCGGTGAGCGGCCCCCCGGCCCGCACGAAGGCGATGTGCTCCGAGACGAGCGGCGCGCCGAGGGCCACCGCCTTCTCCCCGAGCGCGGCGAGCCGTGCCGGGTCCGGCCGGTCCGCGCCGCCGAGCCCCAGCGAGACGCCGTGCGGGACGACCGTCACGCCGCGCGCCCGCAGCCGGGCCAGCGAGTCGGGCAGGTGGTCGGCGCAGATGTTCTCCGCGACCACCTCGACCCAGTCGACGCCGGGCAGCGCCTCCACCGCCCCCGCGATCTCGGGACGCCAGCCGATGCCGATGCCGAGTTCCCTCATGTCCCCCTCCTTCGGTCCTCAGTCCCCCCGGTGATGACCCGGGCGGTGACGTTCGAACCCCACGAGGGGGACGTTCAGAGCTTCATTTGAGGTTCGGGAACGCGGACACCACCGTGCACGAGCCCGGCGCGATCTCCGTGAAGCCCGCGTCCCGGACCACCGGCAGCCCGCCGGCCGTCAGTTCGGCCCAGTCCGCGGCCGTCGCCGTCCGGACCGCGAGCGGGAAACCGGCCTCCTGCCACGCGGTGCGCCGGTCCTGCGACATCGCCCACCAGAGCAGCTGCGCGCCGTGCCCGGCCTGCGCCATCGTCTTGCCTGCCGACATGTCGAGCTCCGGGTTGAGCCAGAGCACCGCCGCCCCGTCCGGCACGGGGCCGGGCGCGGCCGGGTCGTCGAGGTCCGTGCCCGACACCTGGAGCTTGGCCAGCTCCTTGGGCCAGCCGTCGAGCGGGACCGGCGGGAAGACCCGTACCTCCGCCTCCGCGCCGTCGACCGTGATCCCCGGCAGCGCGGCCGCCTTCCGCCACTCGGCACCGCGCGCCCGGCGCACCACCTTGCGGATGCGGGCGTCCTGCCAGTCGGCGACGGCCTGTGCCCACTCGCCCTCGCCGAGGGAACGGTCGTCGGTCAGGATCTCCAGGACGGCCCGCGCGGCGGTCTCCAGCGCGTCGGTACGGGACGGCGGCGCGTCCTTCTCGATGCGGACCACCAGGGGGAGGACGAACTGGGGTTTCTCGTCGCGGAGATCGGTCTCGTTGCTGCTCACCCGGCAAGTCTGCCACTGCCGTGACGAGTGATTCTTGTGGGAATCATCGCTTCCGGGCCAGGATGCCCCTCATGAAGAGCGATCTTTTCGCCGGCGAACACCTCGCCGAGACGGCCGGCTTTCCGGGGATGACCCTCCAGAACGCCAAGTCGGTCAAGTACACCGTCAACGGTGAGATGCACGCCCGCCAGGGTTCGATGATCGCCTTCCGCGGCGACCTCCAGTTCGAGCGCAAGGGCCAGGGCATCGGCGGCCTCCTCAAGCGGGCCGTCACCGGCGAGGGCCTCGCGCTGATGGCCGTACGAGGGCAGGGCGAGGCCTGGTTCGCCCACGAGGCGCAGAACTGCTTCATCGTCGAGATCGAGCAGGGCGAGGCCTTCACCGTCAACGGCCGCAACGTGCTGTGCTTCGACGCGACCCTCCACTACGACATCAAGACCGTGAAGGGCGCCGGCATGACCGGCGGCGGCCTCTTCAACTCCGTCTTCTCCGGCTACGGCAAGATCGCCCTCATGTGCGAGGGCAGCCCCATCGTCATCCCCGTCACCCCGCAGGCCCCCGTCTTCGTCGACACCGACGCGGTCGTCGGCTGGAGCGAGCAGCTCCACACCTCCCTCCACCGCTCCCAGTCGCTCGGCTCGATGCTCCGCGGCGGCTCGGGCGAGGCGGTCCAGCTCAAGTTGGAGGGCCAGGGCTTCGTCGTGGTCCGGCCCAGCGAACTCACCCCGCAGAAGAACTCGTCCAGCTGAGACGGCGGGGAGCCGAGGGAGTCGAGGAGCGGGTGCCGGAGTGGACACGGGGATGAGGCTGGAGCGGGTCGGGCGGCGGCACGGTCCGCGCGGACCGTGGGTTCTGCGCGAGGTCGACCTCGCGCTCCCCGCCGCAGGCCTCGTCCGGATCGTCGGTGCCAACGGAACCGGCAAGTCCACGCTCCTCCGGCTCCTGGCCGGCATCGACGCCCCCACCGAGGGCCGCGTCATCGGGCGCCCCGCCCGCACCGCGTACGTCCCCGAGCGCTTCCCGGCGGCCCTGCCGTTCACGGCCGCCGACTACCTCGCGCACCTCGGCCGCGTCCAGGGCCTCGGCCGCGCGGCCGCCCGGACCCGCGCGGCGGCGTGGCTGGAACGTTTCGGCGCCGCCGGCCACGCCCGTACCCCCCTGGCCGAACTCTCCAAGGGCACCAGCCAGAAGGTCGCCGTCGCCCAGGCCCTCCTCGCCGAACCCGCCCTCCTCGTCCTCGACGAGGCCTGGACCGGGCTCGACACCGGCGCGCGCGCCGAGCTGGACACCGCCGTCCGTGAACGCCTCACGGCTGGCGCGACCGTCGTCTTCGTCGACCACGACCCGCGGCGGCTCGCGGGGGAGGCGGACGCGCTCCACGCCGTCGAGGCGAACCGGGTACGCCCGGTACGCGGAACGGCGGCGGCCCCCGTCCGCCGCCTCGTCCGCATCACCGCCTCCGGCGGCCGACCGCTCCCGGCCCGGCTCCCGGGCGACCCGGCCGCCGAACCCGCACCCGGCCACGACGGGCGGGCCGCACGCCGACCGCCGTTCGACCCGGGCACCCACCGCACGCCCGGCCACGACGGGCACGTCACGCACCCGGCCGCTCCGGGCGCCCTCGTCCTCACCGTCGACGCGGCGCGGTCCGACGCCCTCCTCGGCGCGCTGCTCGCGGAGGGCTGGCACATCGACCACCTCGAAAGCGAAGGCGTACGGGTATGACGGCGCTCCTGCGCTACCAGTCGGGCCTGCTGCTGCGCTCACAGCGCTGGCTGGCGCCGCTCCTCCTGTACGTGGCCGTCGTCGGCGTCGGCGTACGCGCCGGGGAACCCGTGCTCGGCGCCCTCGGCCTCACCGCCGCCGCCCTGCTGCCCGTCGCGGCCTGGTCGGTACGGATCTGCGTCACCCAGGAGCCGCTCGCCGCCCGCAACGTCGTCGCGGCCGCGGCGGGGCGGGGCCGCGCCCATCTCGCGGCGCTGCTCACCGGGGCCGCCTGGCCGGCGCTCGCCGGCATCGTGGCCGTCCTCGTGGTGACGGGGCTGAGCGACCGGCGGGGCGTCACCGTGCCCGCCGCCGTGTCCACCGGCGTCCTCGGCGCGCTCACCTGCGCCCTGACGGGCGCGGCCGTCGGCGCGCTGTCCTCCCGCCCTTTCCTGCCCGCCCCCGGCTGGTCCCTCACCGCACTGGTCCTGGGCTGCCTCCTGGCCCTGGTCACCACCGGCTCCCCCGCGAAGCACGCCATGACCGCCCTCGTCACCGGCGCCCGGACCGCCACCGCCCACCCGCCCGCCCTGGCCTGTGCGGGCGCCCTCGTCCTCGCGGCGGCCGCGGCGGCTCTCTCCAGCCGTGCCACGGCCCGCCTGGAGTGAACCCCGCGGCCGTCGGGCCCGACGGTTCGTCGTCGTCACCGGCTCACCGGCTCATGAGCTCGGAGACCTTCACGAAGCGGTATCCGCGGGCACGGAGTTCGGGGACGATGCGGCGGATGGCCCGCTCGGTGACGGGGGCGGCGCTGCGGGTGCAGTGCATGACGACGAGCGAGCCGGGGTGGACCTCGTCGAGGACCTGCTCGGCGACGGCGTCGGGGTCCTTGGCGAAGGCGTCGCCGCTGACGACGTCCCACTGGACGGCGGTGACACCGGTGGGGCCGAGCGCGCGGAGCGAGGCGTCGTCGTAGCAGCCGCCGGGAAAGCGGAAGTAGGGGACGACGTTCACGGCCCCGGCGTCGCGGAAGGCGTCGAACGCCCGCTGGACGTCGCTCGCCATGTCGGGCCCGGAGACCGTCGGCAGCCCGTAGCAGGGCGAGGCGAAGGCGTAGTGGCTGTAGGAGTGGTTCGCGATCTCGAAGCGCGGATCCCCGCCGATCGACTTCGCCTGCTCCGGGTACTCCTCCGCCCAGCGGCCCGTCATGAACACGGTGGCGTCCACCTTCAGCCGCCGCAGCGTCGCGATCAGCTCCGGATTGTCGAACCGTTCGCCCCGTGCCGCCCTCGGCCCCTGGTCGGCCGTCATGTCCGCGTCGAAGGTGAGCGCGACGACCTTCTCCGCCCCCTTCGCCCGCCGCGTGTACACGGGCGTGACCCCCCCGGGCCCCGGCGCCATGGTCGGCGGCGCGGTGGGCACGCGCGCGGGCTTGGGCCCGGCCGCCGCCGCACTCGCCCTGGGCGACGCGCTCCGCGACACGTCCGGGGCCTCCGCCCGGTGCGTCGGCCTCTCCGTGGCACCCCCGCCACAGCCGACGAGGGCGGCACTCAGAACTCCGAGCGCCGCCAACTTTCGTACAGAAATGTTCACGATCGGAAGTTATCCGATCAAAGTCTCTAACGCTCGCGACTCGACAGCAGCCCCCGAGTCCACGTACTGAGCCGACGCGCCCTCGCCCGCGGGTGCGCGGCCCGGTCCGCACGGGACGGCAGGACCGGTCACCCGCCGGCTTCGCTCACGTCCCCAGCAGTTTCCGGCGGCACCGGTCCACGTCGAAGTCACCCGGGGGGTAGGACGGGTCCAGGGCTTCCAGGTGTTCGAGGAGGAGTTTGCTGATCGCCCAGTTGCGGTACCACTTGCGGTCGGCGGGGACGACGTACCAGGGGGCGGTGTCCGTGGTGCAGCGTTCGAGGGCGAGGGCGTAGGCGTTCTGGTAGGCGGGCCAGAGGGCGCGTTCGTCGATGTCGCCGGGGGCGAACTTCCAGTGCTTGTCGGGGTTGTCCAGGCGTTCGAGGAGGCGGTCGCGCTGTTCCTCGTAGGAGAGGTGGAGGAAGACCTTGACGACGGTGACGCCGTCGTCGGCGAGCGAGGCCTCGAAGCGGTTGATCTCGTCGTAGCGGAGGTCGAGCCGGGGGCGGGGGACGAGGTCGCGGACGCGGGCGATGAGGACGTCCTCGTAGTGGGAGCGGTCGAAGATGCCGATCTCGCCGGGGAGCGGGAGGGCCTTCATGACGCGCCAGAGGAACGGGTGGCTCTGCTCCTCGGGGGTGGGGGCCTTGAAGGCGTGGATGCGGCAGCCGGACGGGTTGAAGAGGCCGATGACGTGCTTGACGGTGCCGCCCTTGCCGCTGGTGTCCATGCCCTGGAGCACGAGGAGGAGACGGCGGCGGTCGCCGGCGGTGCTGGAGGCGTAGAGGCGTTCCTGGAGGGAGGCGAGCCGCGGGGCGAGGGCGGCGGTCGCGGCGAGGCCGGCGGCCTTGTCGGTGGGGCCCGCCGGGGTGGCCGAGGCGTCGTAGGAGCCGAGGTCGATCCGCTCGCCCCCGGGGACGCGGAGCACGTCGCGCAGGACCGGTTCCCGGGGCCCGCGCGGCCCGGACCTGCTCTTCCCGCCGTTTTTCTTCGCCATCTCGTGCCCCTCACGCCGCGCTGTTCGTCCTTCCCCGATCCTGCGACGGAACTCCGGCGGCCGCACGCGCACGGGGCGCGGCCGCCGGGAACCGGGTCGGGTCAGTGCCAGGGGCCGGTGACCGCGAAGGTCGTGCCGGGGGTGTAGCAGTTGACGTACATGGTGCTTCGGTCGGGGGAGAAGGTGACGCCCGCGAACTCGCCCCATTCCGGGGCTTCCGGGGTGCCGATGTTCTGGGCGCCCCGGGCGAGGGCGTAGACGTCGCCGTGGCGGGTCACGCCGAAGACGTGCTGGGCGCCGTCGCCGTCCTCGCAGACCATGAGCCCGCCGGTGGGGGCGAGACAGATGTTGTCGGGGGACTCGCCGGGGAGCCGGAGGTCGGTGTCGGGGCCGAAGACGACGACGAGGGTGAGACGGCGTCTGCGGGGCTCGTACTTCCAGACCTGGCCGAAGTGGGTGGCGGCGGAGCCGTCCTTGAGGCGGGCGAAGGAGGAGACGAAGTAGACGGCGCGGCCGCCCCAGTAGCAGCCTTCGAGTTTCTGGGCGTGGGTGATGCCCTTCGGGCCGAAGTCCTGGAAGCGGATGGGCGTCTCGGTGGCGAGGGGGTCCGGTACGGGGACCCATTCGACGCCGTCGAAGCGGGCGCCGGCCTCCTGGACGGCGGAGAGGTCGTGGACGCCGGGGACGCGCATGGCCTCCAGGGCGCCGCCGGCGCGCAGGGAACCGGTGCCGCCGAGCGGCTTGTGCGGGAGGAAGCGGTAGAAGAGGCCGAAGGGACGGTCGAAGGCGTCCTCGGTCTCGTAGACGATGCCGTGTTCCGGGTCGACGGCGATCGCCTCGTGCTGGAAGCGGCCCATGGCGGTGAGGGGGACGGCCCCGGTGCGGCGGGGGTCGGCGCCGTCGACCTCGAAGATGAAGCCATGGTCCTTGGTGTAGCCGTTGGTCCCGGCCCGGTCCTCGGTCTCCTCGCAGGTCAGCCAGGTGTTCCAGGGGGTGGGGCCGCCGGCGCAGTTGACGGCGGTGCCGGCGATGGCGACGCGTTCGCCGAGGACGTTGTTGCGGCCGTCGAGTTCCAGGGCCGTACAGCCGCCCTTGGCGGCGGGGTCGTACGTGAGGCCGGGGACGGTCGGGACGCCGATCTTCCCGGTGACGCGGTTCTCGTGGTTGCGGACGAGGTGCACGCGGCCCCGGCGGCCGGGGAAGGCGCCCATGCCGTCGTGGTTGCCGGGGACCCGTCCTTCGCCGGAACGGAGCGGGTCGCCCTGCCGGGAGAGGACCTTGTAGCGGAAGCCGGCCGGCAGGTCGAGGAGCCCGGCCGGGTCGGGGACGAGGGGGCCGTAGCCGCCCCGGTTCCCCGCGGCGGCCGCGCTGCCGGCGAACAGTTCGGAGAGGGCGCCGGTGAAGGCGATCCCGGCGACGGACGCGCCGGTGCGGGAAAGGATCTGACGTCGCGTTGCGGACATGAGGCAACAACCCACTTCCTGTTGGCGGACAGACAGGTGGTGTGTGACGTGTGACCCGCATGTGTGTATCACGCACTGTCGTGACGCGTGAACCATGCGGGCCACAACTGCCTCGTGTGGCGCGTCTTCTGACCGGAGGTCAGATCAGGTCGGCGTCCAGGGTGATCGTCGTGCCGGTGAGCGCCTGGCTGACCGGGCAGTTCTTCTTCGCGTCCTCGGCGAGCGCCTTGAACTGGTCCGCGTCCAGGCCGGGGACCTCGCCGCGCACGGTCAGGTGGACGCCGGTGATCCCCTGGCCCGGCTGGAAGGTGACGTCGGCCTTGGTCTCCAGGCGGGTCGGCGCGTTGCCGGCCTTGGCCAGGCCGTTGGAGAAGGCCATGGAGAAGCAGGAGGAGTGCGCGGCGGCGATGAGCTCCTCGGGGCTCGTCTTGCCGTTCGGCTCCTCGGTGCGCGCGGGCCAGGAGACGTCGTACGAGCCGAGACCGGAGGAGTCGAGGGTGACGACGCCGGAACCCTTGAGGAGGTCGCCCTGCCAGACGGTGTGGGCGTGACGCACGGTGGCCATGGTGGATCCCTTTCGATCGGGTACGGCCCCCAAGCTACTGCGCGACGAGCCCCTTCGCGTCGCGGGCGAGCGCGGTGAGCCGGGATATCGCCCGGAAGTACTTCTTGCGGTAGCCGCCGTTCAGCATCTCGTCGCTGAAGAGCCTGTCGAAGGGGAGTCCGGAGGCGAGGACGGGTATCTCGCGGTCGTAGAGCCGGTCGGCGAGGACGACCAGGCGCAGCGCGGTCGACTGGTCGGGGACCGGCTGGACGTCGGTGAGGCAGACGGCGGTGAGGTCGCCGGTGAGCGCGCCGTACCGGCTCGGGTGAACCTTGGCCAGGTGTTCGAGCAGGTGCGGGAAGTCGTCGAGTGAGGCGCCGGGCGTCGCGTACGCGGTCTCGGTGACGACCTGGTCGGTGTACGGGGCCGGGGCTTCGGGCAGGCCGCGGTGGCGGTAGTCCTCGCCGTCGATCCGCAGCGGCATGAAGTGGGCGGAGAGGCCCTGGATCTCGCGGAGGAAGTCGGCGGCGGCGAAGCGGCCCTCGCCGAGCTTGCCGGGGAGCGTGTTGGAGGTGGCGGCGAGCGCCACGCCCGCCTCCACGAGCTTGGCGAGGAGGCTGGAGACGAGGACGGTGTCGCCCGGGTCGTCCAGCTCGAACTCGTCGATGCAGAGGAGGCGGTGCCCGCCGAGGGTCTTCACGGTCTGCTGGAAGCCGAGGGCGCCGACGAGGTTGGTCAGCTCGACGAAGGTGCCGAAAGCTTTCAGCGAGGGCTCCGCGGGGGTCGCGTGCCAGAGGGAGGCGAGCAGGTGGGTCTTGCCGACGCCGTATCCGCCGTCCAGGTAGACCCCGCGCGGGCCGGTGGGCGCGGCCGGCTTCCTGGCGAACCAGCGGCGCTTGCCGGCGCCGGAGGCGTGCGCTCCGCCCAGCCCCTCGGCGAAGGAGCTCAGTGCCTTGACGGCGTCCGCCTGGCTGGGCTGGTTCGGGTCCGGGAGGTACGTGTCGAAGCGTACGGAGTCGAACCGCGGCGGCGGCACCATCTCCGCGACGAGACGGTCGGCGGGGACGTGGGGCTCTCGGGAGCAGAGCGAGAGCGGGGCCGCCTCGGAGGAAGCGGCTTCGGTGAGGGCGCGGGTCGACACAGTTCCCCACTGTAATCGTCATGTCAGACTGCGAGGATGCGACGACTGCTCCCTGTGACGGACATGACAGCCGCCGAGACCGCCGCCGGTCCCGCCGTTGAGGGCGCCGGCGAGTGGTCGTTCGACGAGCTCGCCGACGCCTACGCGTACCCGGCGGGTGACGGTGTGTGGCTGCGGGCCAACATGGTCTCCTCGCTCGACGGCGCCGGCCAGCACGACGGGCGCTCCCAGCCGCTCTCCTCGGACACCGACATGCGGATCTTCGGCACCCTGCGGGGCCTCGCCGACGTGATCGTCGTGGGAGCGGAGACCGTACGCCTGGAGGGCTACCGCCCGGCCAGGGCGCGGGAGGTCTTCGCCGCCCGCCGGGCCGCCGCGGGGCAGGGCGAGGCTCCCGTGATCGCCGTCGTCAGCGCCTCCCTCGACCTCGACTTCTCGCTCCCCCTCTTCACCTCGCCGCTGGTGCCGACGCTGATCCTGACCGGGGCCGCGGCCCCCGCCGACCGGGTCGCCGCGGCCCGGGAGGCGGGCGCCGAGGTGCTGGTCGCGGGCGACGGGGCCGGGGTCGAGCCGGCCCGCGCGGTGGCGGCGCTGGCGGCGCGCGGCCTGCGCCGGCAGCTGACCGAGGGCGGGCCGAGGCTGCTCGGGCAGTTCGTGGCGGCGGGAGTCCTCGACGAGCTGTGCCTGACGGTCTCGCCGACCATGACGGCGGGGGGCGCCCAGCGGATCGCCGGAGGCCCCTCGGTGGCCGTCCCGACACGCTTCCAGGTGGCTTCCGTGCTGGAGCAGGACGGCTTCCTCTTCACCCGCTACCTTCGGATCTGACAATCGGCGGAATTTGTCGTTCCGCTTAGTGTCCGCTGGGCACACTTACTGTCGCAGACCCCGTGCGGGCACGGGGAAGGATGGTTTCCGCAGAAGGGCTCCTGAGGTGTTCACAAGCGTTCTGATGATCGAGAAGCCCCTGACGTCCGTCGACGTGGAATTCGTCACCACCCTGCACGGCGACGAGGGCGTGTCCTTCATCGTCCTCATGCAGCCGCGTGGTGACCAGGCCGATGTACTGCTGCGCGCCATCGACGACGTCGCCATGGGCGAACTGAAGGAAGCGACCCGAGAGGGCGAGGAACCGGAGGGCAGGGCGGCCAGGGTCCCGGCCGAGCAGGCCCTGGAGGTGTCGCTCCAGGCCCTGAGAGACGCAGGCTGTGAAGCGGTCGGCCAGGTCGTCGAGGACCACCCGCTCACCAAGATGAAGGCGGTGGTCGAGGAGGCGGCGGCCGACGAGGTGATCGTGCTCACCGCACCCCACTACGTGGAGGAGTTCTTCCACCGGGACTGGGCCTCCCGGGCCCGCCACAAGGTCGGCGTACCCGTCCTTAAGCTCTTCGCCCACAGCGACTGACCGCCCCGGCCGTGGGCGCGCCCCCGGGCGGGGGGGCGGGCCCCGCCCGGCCCCCCCGCCGGGGGGGGGGGGGGGCGGCCCTTATGGGGGGCCCTCCCGGGTGGGGGGGGACACAACGGCACCAG